>NZ_SJXG01000051.1:0-199397 GCF_012027885.1 Brevibacterium sp. LS14 | reverse complement strand
GTGAAGGTGTAGTCGCCGTCCTTGGTCGCGGTCTTCGGCTTTTCGGTCAGGTCGTCGGTGATCGTGTCGCCTTCCTTGACCCCGGAGACGGTGACCTTGACGCCCTTCTCCTCGTTCGCGAGGTCCTCGGCCGTAATCTCCTTGGGGTCGACCGTGAGGGTTGCTTCGATGGGTGCCACGCCGTTCTCGTCGACGACGGTGACGTTGCCTTCGACGGTCACAGGATCTGCATCACCGCGAGTCACATACGCGTAGAGCGGGATGTTGCCTGGACCAAAGTCCCCCGGATCGCCAGTGTAGTAAGTCCTGAAAGTGAAATCGCCGTCGGCGGGGACCACTTTGTCTTCGGTGAGGAACGTTCCCGAGACCACATCACCCTTCTTGAGATTTGTGAGGGTGATAGTCAGCCCCTTGGACTCGTCGGCGAGATCTGCAGCGGTGATCTCTTTCGGGTCGACCGCCATCGTGGACTGAACAGGCTCAGCCTGAGATGTCAGCACATTTATCGACTCCTGGAGTGTGACACTCGAGACACCAGCGCGCTGGACCTTGACGGAGAACGACTTCGCACCGGATTTGAGGGTTTCGGCGTCGCCGCTGTAGTAGACACGGAGCGTCTCCGAGCTGCTCGACGCCGTCACCGTCTTACCTTCGAGACCAGAGACACTGAGCTTGTCACCCTGCTCAAGACCGGTGACGGTGACCTTCACGCCTTTCGACGAATCTGCGAGGTCGTCAGCGGACACTTCGTCGGTAGAGACTCTCAGATCTGCGTTGATCTTCTCTGGCTTGGTCTCGTCGATGTCGGATTCGTCTTCGCCGTCCTCGGTAGACGAAGGCGTCGGTGCAGGCGGAGGAGTGGTCTCCTTCTTCGCCGGTTCAGGAGCCGACTTCTTCGCGTCGTCCTTCTCCTCCGCGGCCTCCTTGGCCTTCTTCTCCTCGGCAGCCTTCTCGTCCGCCTTCTTCTTGGCAGCCGCCTTGGCGTCGGCCTTCTTCTTGGCCTCGGCCTTCTCTTCGGCTTCCTTCTTCTCCGCGGCCTTCTTGGCGGCGGCTTCCTTCTCGGCCTTCTCCTTCTCCGCCTTCTCCTGCTCAGCGGCCTTGGCTTCAGCCGACTGAGTCGAAGGGGTTTCGGCGGCGGCGACCGGTGCGGCGACGAGTCCGGTGAACGCGAGGGCGACAGCCGGCGCGAGGATGATCTTCTTCATTGGAGTGCCTTCTATCTATATGTGAGGGGGTGCACATCTGGAAGTCATCCTAGGTACAGGGAATTATCAGAACTATTTTTGTAACTTTTGTTCGAGTGGCATTCCGGTAACACTTTGGTGAATGCCGTCACATGTTCGCGACCATCCCGTGACCTACCGGCGGGTAGTGTCGACCCACAGGTGACGCGCCGCCGGCAACGCCCGCCGACCCGCCTCACTTCTCGGTCGGCCCGCCTCACACGGGCCAGACTTCGGCCCTGATCTCCTTGCGCTGATCGGTCGTCGGCACCTTGACGGTGATCGCCGACGGCAGGATCCCCATCGCGAGGTACTTCGTCGTGCCCGCGGGGTCCCCGTCGAGCTGGACCTCGAGTTCGTCACGGGATTCGATGACGACGTTGTGGCACTTGCGGATGTCGGTGTGCAGGCCGTTGCGGGTCTTGCGGCCGATGATCGAGGCGGCGACACCCACCCATTGGCCGAGGTTCTTCGGGCTGACGACGAGGACGTCGAGGAGGCCGTCGTCGATGACCGCCTCGGGCAGCAGCTGGATCCCGCCCTGGAGCTTGCCGCAGTTGCCGCCGATGACGGACCGCACCCGTGCCGAGACCCGATAGTCGTCGTCATAGGTGATCTTGACATGGCTCGGGCGCCCCACCAGCGTGCGCGAACCGGCTTCGAGGTACGCAAGCCAGCCGAGCCTGCTCTTCGCGTTCGCGGTGGTCTTGGCCATCACCTCGGCGTCGAAGCCGAGCCCGGTCATGACCATGAACACGTGACGGTCCCCGCGCCTGCTGATCTGCGCCACCCCGACGTCGACGTCGCGGTTGCGGCCCCACAGGGCGATCCGGATCGCCCATTCGGGTTTGTCGAGCACGAGGTCGAGGTTGCGGGCGAGGAGATTCCCCGTGCCCATCGGGATGATCCCCATGGGTGTCGCCGTTCCGGTGAGCGCCGAGGCGACCGCGCGGATCGTGCCGTCCCCGCCGGCGGCGATGACGACGTCGACCCCGGCTTCGAGGGCCTCGTTGGCGGCCCCTTCTCCGGCGTCCTCGAGGGTGGTCTCGAAGATGAGCGGGGGAGCCCACCCCTCGAACCGGCAGATCGCCTTCGCCGTCGCCGCGATGTTCTTCGCATTGGCCTTCGTCGGATTGATGACGAGGGCTGCCCGGTAGCGGTCTGCCGGCACTTCCTCCATGCCGGCAGGGGCATGGTTGTTCGAGAAGCGATGAAGGCGGCGCAGGACCCGGCGTCCGCCGTTGCGGGCGCCGAGGAGATAGGCGGCGACGACGGTAACGAGGAACCCTGGGATGAGCAGCCACAGGATGGCGGGGTCCAGGTCAAGGGTCATGGCACAAATTTACTCCGGTGCACCTGAGTGGAGGCCGAACGGTCGAAATGTCGAAATGACTGCGCGCCCGTTAAGCTGAGACGGTGATCGATCTAGTGCTGCTCAGAGAAGACCCGGACCTGTTCAAGGCGTCGCAGAAGGCCCGCGGGGCCTCCGTCGAGCTCGTCGACGAGGTCCTCGCCGCGGACTCCGCGAGGCGCGCGGCCATCACGGCGTTCGAGGACGCTCGCGCCGACCAGAAGGCCTTCTCCTCTCAGATCGCGAAGGCGTCGAAGGACGAGAAGCCTGCCCTCATCGCCGAGGGCAAGGAGAAGTCGGCGAAGGTCAAGGCCCTGCAGGCGGAGTCGGAGGAGGCCTCGTTCGCCTTCGAGAGCCTCGCGGCGAAGCTGCCCAACCTCATCATCGACGGCATCCCCTCCGGCGGTGAGGAGAACTTCGTCACGCTCAAGACCGTCGGTCAGCCGCGGGACTTCGCAGCGGAGGGCTTCGCACCCCTCGACCACCTCGCCCTCGGCGAGGAGCTGAAGGCCATCGACACGGCCCGGGGCACGAAGGTCTCCGGCGCGCGGTTCCACTACCTCACCGGCTTCGGCGCGAAGCTCGAGATGGCGCTGCTCAACCTCGCTCGCGACGTCGCCGAAGAGGCGGGCTTCAGCCCGACGATCACCCCGACGCTCGTCAAGCCCGAGGTCATGCGCGGCACCGGGTTCCTCGGCGAGCACGCCGATGAGGTCTACCGCCTCGAAGCCGACGACCTCTTCCTCGTCGGCACCTCCGAGGTGCCGCTGGCCGGGTACTACATGGACGAGATCATCGACCTCTCCGACGGTCCGCTGCGCTTCGCCGGCATCTCCTCGTGCTACCGCCGGGAGGCCGGCTCGTACGGCAAGGACACCCGCGGCATCATCCGCGTCCACCAGTTCCAGAAGGTCGAGATGTTCTCCTACGTCGAGGTCGAGGACGCCGAGGCCGAGCACGAGCGCATGCTCTCCCTGCAGGAGAAGATGCTCCAGCTGTGCGAGCTGCCGTACCGGGTCATCGACGTCGCCGCCGGCGACCTCGGCGATTCCGCGGCACGGAAGTACGACTGCGAAGCCTGGGTGCCGACGCAGGAGACCTACCGCGAGCTCACCTCGACGTCGAACTGCACGACGTTCCAGGCCCGGCGCCTGCAGATCCGCGAACGCCACGACGGTGCCACGCGTCCGGTCGCCACGCTCAACGGCACGATGGCGAACACCCGGTGGCTCGTGGCGATCCTCGAGAACCATCAGCAGGCGGACGGATCGGTCACGGTCCCCGAAGCCCTGCGCCCCTACCTCGGCGGAATGACTGCTCAGGGACCGGAGGGTCCGCGATTCTGAGCAGCGCAGCCCCTGCCGGTCAAGGAGAACCATTGCCCGCACACCTCATCGCGCTCGACGTCGACGGCACGATCATCGACTACGACGGCACCCTGTCGGAAACGGTGCGACGGGTGCTCCTCGACCTCGCCGAGGCGGGTCACCACCTCGTCATCTCGACCGGCCGTGCCCTGCCGGGTGCGCTCGAGCTCGTCCACGCCCTCGGCCTGACCGAAGGCTACGTCGTGTGCTCGAACGGCTCGGTCGTCGTCAGGCTCGATCCCTCGCTGCCGTTGGGCTGGGAGATGCACAACGTCGTCTCGTTCGATCCCCGCGCGGCTCTCGAACGGATGCGCGAGGTCCTGCCGGGTGCCCTCTTCCTCGTCGAGGATCCTGACCTCCACCGCTGGGCCTCCGGGGCGTTCCCGCCCGGTGAGCTCGCCGAGTCCGACACCCTCGACATCGTGCCCTTCGACGAGCTGCTGGAGAAGCGGGCGACCCGCATCGTCATGCGCGACGTCAACGGCACTGCGGAGGAGTTCGCCGCCGCGGTCGACCGTCTCGGCCTCCACGAGGTGAGCTACTCGGTGGGATGGAGCAACTGGCTCGACATCGCCCCGGATGGAGTGTCGAAGGCCAGCGGCCTCGCCCTCGTCGAGGACGAGCTCGGCATCGACCATGCGCTCACCGTCGCTGCTGGCGACGGACTCAATGACATCGAGATGATCGAGTGGGCCGCCCACGCGATCGTCATGGGGCAGGCGAAGGACGAGCTCAAGGTCCTCGCGAGCGTCGTCACCGACCCCGTCGAGGACGACGGCCTCGCGGTCGCCCTCGTCGACCACTTCGATCTCGATCCGGCTGTGCTCGACACCGAGGGGTCGACCCAGACCCGCCCGTAGGGTTGCCGAGAGAAGAGGTCAGCGGGCGGGGAGGGCGTCGAGCATCGCCGTGAGGTAATGGGCGACGCCGTCGTCCTCGACCGCATCGGTCACGGCGTCCGCGGACTCCTTGACGATGTCGAGGGCGTTGCCCATCGCCACTCCGTGCCCGGCCCAGGAGAGCATCTCGATGTCGTTGGGCATGTCCCCGAAGGCCATCACCTGCTCCTGCCCCACGCCGAGGTGGTCGCACACCGACTCGAGCGTCTTCGCCTTGGTGATTCCGCGGGGTGCGAGTTCGACGAGGCCGTTGACGGGGTCGGAGAACGTCGCGTGGCATGAGCGGGTGACGAGCGGGCCGAGGAGATCGTGGAGGGCGGCGGAGTCCTCGGTGCCGAGGCTGACGAGGATCTTGACGACGTCGCGGTCGGCGATCTCACCGATGTCTCCGATGACGGTGGCGTCCCGCGGAGAGCGTGTTGCGAAGCCGTCGTCGATGAAGAGCCCGGTGAGGGTCTCGAAGGCGAAGTGCGCTTCGGGGTGCTCGCCGGAGATCGCAGAGACGATCTCGACCACCTCGGCGTGGCCGAGGGTGTGGGCGTCGACGACGGATTCGGAGGCGATGTCGTAGACGACGGCGCCGTTGAGGCACACGACCCGGCCGAGGTCGGGGATCTGTTCGGCGATCGGGGCAAGCCAGCGGATCGGTCGACCGGTGACGAGGACGAAGGGGATGCCCTCGCGCTGGCAGCGGTGGATCGCGTCGATCGTCGCCTCGGAGATCGGCTGCCAGTCGAGCAGCAGCGTCCCGTCGATGTCGCTGGCGACGAGCCCGAGGTCGAAGTCGGCGGGCAGCCGGCGGTGCCCGCTCATCGGCTCTCCGCCTCGGCGATGGTCCGCTGGGCGCGGTCGAGGAGGTCGGCGGCGTCGGAGATGTAGCGGTCGGTCGCGGCGGCGGCCGAGGACAGAGCGGGTCCTTGGGCGGTCTCCGCGCGGACCATCGAGGCGGCGAGCACCGCCTCGGCGACCTTCGCCGACGCCCGCGTGAGGACCTCAGGGGTGTCCCCGACCTCCACCCGGACGTGCCCGGGCACGACCTGGTCCTCGATCGGCCAGCGGGCGTGGAGTCGCTCGGTGAGCTCATCGATCCGGGTGGCCAGGTCGTTGAGCCGATGGGTGCCGGTCATGATGAGCTCCCTCGCCGAGGCGGCCGCCTGGTCGGCATCGACCGTGCCGATCCCGGCGGGCCCGGGTTCGTCCGTGCCGGTGGCAGAGGGGGCGGCCTCGTGGATCGCGACGGCAGTGGCGTAGTAGCGGTCGACGGCGCGGAGGAAGCGGTCGTGGTTGTGCCGCCACAGCCCGGTGCCGAAGCGCTTGTCGGGTCCGCGGGAGCGGAAGGAGAGGAGCTTCTTCACAGATAGTTGCCGGTTCTGCGTCTGTCCTCCTCGGACTCGGGTCCGGCAGTCGTGCCGGGACCGCCCGCGCCGGGAGGTACGATCCCCGGAATCCGACCGCGTCCGCCGCCGTCCTGCTGGGCCATGGCCTGCTGCGCCATGATCGCGGTCTGGATGCCGTGGAAGAGGCCTTCGAGCCAGCCGACGAGCTGAGCCTGGGCGACGCGCAGCTCGGAGGCCGAGGGCGGGCCGTCGGTCGAGTCGAAGGGGCGGGCGAAGCGGTCGAGCTCGGCGACGAGCTCCGCGGAGATCCCGTCCTCGAGGTCGTCGATCGCCTGACGGTGGATCTGTGCGAGGCGTTCGCGGCCCTTCTCGTCGAGCTCGGTGCCGCGGACCTCTTCGAGGAGCTGCTTGACCATCGTGCCGATGCGCATGACCTTCGCGGGCGAGGAGATGTCGGGTTCCTCATCGTCCTCGTCGGCTCCGGCACGGTCGGCCGCCTCGGCGCTGTCCGGGGCAGGAGGCTGGGGCGACGGCGGCTGGACCGCGTCGGCCGATGCCGGCTGGGCCGCCTCGGCCGCGGTTGCCGGTGCGTCGGCATCCGGTCGGGCGGCCGTTGTCGACTGCCCGTCGTCGGGGCCGGCAGGGTCGGCGGGGGACGGGGACGGCTGCACCGCCTCGGCGGGGGATTCGGTCGGTGGCACCGCCTCGGCGGGCCGGTCGTTCTCAGCGGACGTCGGACGCTCGGTCATGGTCGCATTCCTTCTTCCCCTCGTGGCTGGGTCCCGTGGCCGCCCGTGGCTGCGGCGGTCCCTGCGCCCCCGGCGGCGGTGCCGTCGACCGTGAGGAGGACCTTGCCGATGTTCGCGCCGTCCTCGAGGATGCGGTGGGCGCGGGCCGCCTCGGCGAGGGGGACGGTGTCGAAGATGATCGGGCGGATGTCCCCTGAGATCACGGCCGGCCAGAGCTGGTCGCCCACCTCGGCGATGATCGTGGCCTTCTGCTCGGCAGGGCGGGCGCGCAGGGTCGTCGCGGTGATCGTCTTCCGGCCCGTGAGCAGGGTGCTGAGGTCGAGGTCGGCGGTCGTCCCGCCCTGGAGGCCGATGATGACGAGACGGCCGTCGGTCCGCAGCGCGCGGATGTTGCGCTCGAGGTACTTCGCTCCGATGATGTCGAGGATGACGTCGGCCCCCGTCGTGCCGTCGGGGTGGACGCAGATCTCGTGGACGCGTTCGGCGAAGTCCTCGGTGCGGTAGTTGATGACGGCGTCGGCGCCGAGGTCGCGGCAGAACGCCGCCTTCTCCTCGGAACCGACGGTGACGACGATCTTCACGCCGAGGAGGTTCGCGACCTGGATCGCGGCGGTGCCGATCCCGGATCCGCCGCCGTGGACGAGGAGCCACTCGCCGATGCGGATGCGGCCGCGGCCGACGACGTTCGAGTAGACGGTGGCGAGCACCTCGGGCAGGGCCGCCGCGGCGGTGAGGTCGTAGGTGTCGGGCACCGGCAGGAGCTGGGCCGCGGGGACGGCGACCTCCTCGGCGTAACCGCCGCCGGAGAGGAGGGCTGCCACCCGGTCGCCGACGTTCCACCCGGTCACCTCGGCGCCGAGGGCGGTGATCGTCCCGGAGATCTCGAGCCCGGGGATGTCGGTGGCGCCGGGCGGCGGGTTGTAGAAGCCCTGGCGCTGGAGGAGGTCGGCACGATTCACCCCGGCGGCGTGGACTGCGACGAGGACTTCGTCGGGCGCGATCTCGGGAGTGGGCACTTCGGTCAGCTTCAGGGACTCGGGATCACCCGGGACGGGAATCGTGATGGCGCGCATGGGACCACTCTAGTCCGTGGAGCGGACAGCGACAGGGGCACCTGCAGTGAATCCGATGAGCGAATCGTGGGTGGGCGCCTCACCTCGGGTCGCCGGCGGCACCCGCCTCCGACGGCGGACGATGACGAGCCTTGAACCGTGCCTTCTTCTCCCGATTGCCGCACGTGTTCATATCGCACCAGCGGCGGCTGCGGCTGCGGCTCGTGTCGAAGAAGGCGGCCCGACACGTGGGGGACGCGCAGAGTGCGAGCCTGCCGCCCCGCTCCCCGGAGAGGATGGAGATCGCATCGGCGGCGATGACGCTCAAGGCGTCGGCGACGGTGGGAGGGGGGCCGAGCTCCCACCGACGCTCACCACTCTCCAGGAGCACGGGAGCGGCCCGTCCGCTCCGGCTCCGGTCGTTGATCGTCGCGAGCGCCGAGGCGGGAAGCGGGTCCCCGAGTGCTGTGGCGGTGGCGGCGAGGTGGATGGCCTCCCGCAGCTCGCGGGCGAGGTCGAGTTCGTCGTCCGTGCACGTCTCGACGTCGAGACCGGAGATCGAGAGCCACGCGAGCAGGCGGTCGGGAGTGGGAATGCGCTCGATTCGATCGCCCCGGCGTTCCGAGAGTGTGCCGGTGAAGCTCGTCGCCAGAATGGCGCCGAGCCGGAAGTCCAGTCGTCCCTCACTCATGCGAACACCCTAACTGCGTGGGCGCCGCCTGCTCTGCGGCACCGTCTTCTGTCGACGGTTGTGCCGACGCCACCACCGTGATAGAACCGTCTTAGCTGGTTCACCGATGAATCCGGCGGCAGACCGCGATGTTCGGGAGGTCTCATGTCTCTCCACTGCACCACTGCTCCGAGTACAGCCGAAGTGCAGCCCTTCTCGGCACCGGCGTCCGATGCCGACCTAGACGAGCTGCGCGCGCGACTGGCGGCAGCCCGACTGCCCGAACGGGAGCCGACCGACCCGGCGGCTGTCGGTGCCGACCGATGGGCGCAAGGCGTCCCCCTCGCCGATCTCACGGAGCTGGTCGCGTACTGGCAGGACGGCTACGACTGGCGCAGCTTCGAATCGCGGCTCGACGAGATCGGCCAGTTCCGCACGAGCATCGACGGCCTCGGCATCCACTTCCTCCATCGTCGCTCTCCCCGTCCCGACGCCGTGCCGCTCGTCATCACGCACGGCTGGCCGGGCAGCGTCGCCGAGTTCGTCGACATCATCGACGCCCTCGCCGACCCCGGCGACCGCGGCGCTCCGGCCTTCCACGTCGTCGCGCCCTCCTTGCCGGGGTTCGGCTTCAGCGAACGCCCGACCACGACGGGGTGGGGGACGGAGGCGATCGCCTCGGCGTGGGTCGAGCTCATGTCCCGCCTCGGCTACGATCGCTTCCTCGCCCACGGCGGGGACTGGGGCGGAGTGGTCACAACGATCCTCGGCGGCCGGTTCCCCGAGCACGTCATCGGGATCCACTCGACGTTCGCCGAGGCGCCGCCCGGGCTCAGCATCGAAGGCCTCACCGACGCCGAGCGGAGCTGGGTCGAGGACCACCGCGACTTCTGGCTCACCCGTGCGGGGTATGCGAAGGCGCAGGCGACAAGCCCGCAGACGGTCGGCTACGGGCTCGTCGACTCACCGGTCGGCCTGCTCGCGTGGATCCTCGACAAGTTCGCCGAGTGGTCGGACACCGACGACAGTCCGTTCGAGACGATCCCGCGCGACCGGGTCCTCGACAATGTCACCCTCTACTGGCTGACGCGGACGGGTGCCTCGGCGGCGCGGATCTACGCCGAGAGCCACGATTCGCTCGATCCGCAGCTGCGCGTCGACGTGCCCGCGGCGATGACGATGTACCCGGTCGACGTCTCCTCGAAGTGCCCGCGCCCGTGGGCCGCACAGCGGTACCGCCAGATCGTGCGATGGCGCGAGCCGGTCAGCGGCGGACACTTTCCCTCGCTCGAGATGCCGGACTTCTTCGTCGATGACGTCCGGGCAGGACTCGCGGCGGTGCTGGCGGCCACGCGCTGACGCAGCAGTGCGGGCAGCCGAGCGCTGACGCAGCAGTCCGGGCATCGCGCAGCGGCGGCCGCGAGTCGGATCCTGCCTACGCGAAGAGCCGGAACAGCGGGGAGTTCTGGTGGACGCGCTCGATCTCGATCTGCGAGGACTCCATCCGCTCGAGGAGGCCGGGCAGATCCTCGGCGGCGCCGAGCTGGATGCCGACGAACGCCGGTCCCGTCTCCCGGTCGGAGCGCTTGACGTACTCGAAGAGCGCGATGTCGTCGTCGGGTCCGAGGATCTCATTGAGGAAACGGCGCAGCGCCCCCGGCTCCTGCGGGAAGTCGACGATGAAGTAGTGCTTGAGGCCTTCGTGGACGAGCGAGCGCTCGAGGATCTCCGGGTAGCGGGAGAAATCGTTGTTCCCGCCCGAGACGAGGCACACGACCGTCGCCCCGGGTTCGACGACGATCGGCCTGCCCGACCCAGCGGCCCCGACAGCGGCCGAGGCCAGCGCCCCGGAGGGCTCGGCGATGATGCCGTCGACCTGATACATCTGGAGCATCTCGGAGGCCACGGCCCCTTCGGCCACGGGTCGGACGTCGACGCCGAGGTCGGAGACGATCTCGTAGGTGATGTTGCCGGCGCGTCTCACGGCGGTGCCGTCGGCGAACCGGTCGATGTTGTCCAAGGTGACGGGGTGCCCGGCCTTGAGTGCGGCGATCATCGAGGCGGCACCGGCGGGTTCGGCGCCGATGATCTTCGTGTTCGGCATGTGCTCGGCCGCGTAGGCGGCGATCCCGGCGATGACGCCGCCTCCCCCGACGGGCACGATGATGGCGTCGGGGTGCGTCTCGAGCTGACCTGCGATGTCGACGGCCACGGTGCCCTGCCCGGCGATCGTGCGGCGGTCGTCGAACGCGGAGACGAGGAGGGCGTCATTGCGGTCGGCGAACCTGTGCGCGAGCGCCGAGGCGTCGTCATAGGTCGACCCGGAGATCTCGATCGTCGCCCATTCCCCGCCGAAGTGGCGGATGCGCTCGACCTTCTGCTTCGGCGTCGTCTTGGGGACGAAGATCGTCCCCCGGATCTCGAGCTGCCTGCACGCGAGCGCGAAGCCCTGTGCGTGGTTGCCCGCCGAGGCGCAGACGACGCCGCGGGCGCGTTCGTCCTCGTCGAGCTGGAGCATGAAGTTGAAGGCGCCGCGGATCTTGTACGACCGCACGGGCTGGAGGTCTTCGCGCTTGAGGTAGACCGTGGCCCCGGTCGCGGCGGAGAGCCGCTCCGAAATCTGGAGCGGAGACGTGATCACGGAGTCGGCGATTCGCGCAGCGGCCGCTTCGACCTCGTGTGCGAGTGTCTGCTGCTGGGGTGATTCGTCTGTTCTCAACACATCACCATTGTGCGCCCTCCGTCTTGCCATTCGGCAAACTGTCCCGCATCGCAGACCCGCGGGTCACTCTGCGACCCCTTCTCGCCGACGCGGTGCGCCCTTCCCCGCCGACGTGTTGCGACCGTCCCCGCCGAGGCGGCCGACCCCTCGCCGGCCGGTCGGCTGCAACCCACGCAGTCCCGCCGGGCACATGGGGACTTGGGCGGTTTCGGGTGCGCCCTCAGAGGTGAGACGGCAATATCATGATTTGATGGAAGATGCCCGTAATCCCTTCAAGGAGGCGACATGGCCATCAGCAGTGAGCTCGAGCAGCTCCTAGCCCGCTGGATTCCCCGGCAGTCGTGGTTCCCGAAGCTGGCTGCTGACTTCGGAGTCGACCCCGACATCACCCCGATGTCGGTGGCCCGCGCCTTCACCTTCACCGCCGAGGAGCTCGGCGGGTTCTCGGGACTCGTCACGGTCATCTCCGTCGGCGACGGGCCGACCCTGCGCCGCCTCAACATCCCCCTGTCCTTCCGCGGCGCCGAGGACCTCCACCTCCGCCACGCGCTCATCGGCACCGTCGATGACCTCGCGCTCGGCCGTGTCTTCGTCTACGACGGTGCCGCCGATCCCGTCTTCGTCAACCTCCTCGCCGACGCGATCACCAAGCGCAAGGTCTTCGACGGCGGCCAGCTGAGCACGGAGTCACTGCGCCACAGCCGTGACCGTTCCGAACTGCCGACCCGAGGTCGGACCCGGGAGACGGTCCCGGCTCCCGCCTCGGCGACGGTGGGGTCTGATCCTCAGGGATCCGGCGCCGAGGCGGTCCCACCGAAGCCGACGACCGCACCGTCGTCGTCGGAGGTCAAGGACGAGATCGACGTGCCGATCCGCCCGATCGAGGTCGCCGACTCCGGGGCGAACAAGTCGACGGTGATCATCCACGACGAGTACGAACCGGTGGAGCTGAGCTTCTTCCGAGTGCTCGAGAACGGGATGCCGTCGTCGCTGACGATCCCCGTCCTCCTCACCGAGGCGGGATCGCGCAGCGTTCCCGAGGTCATCGGGTGGAGCTCGGGCCGCTGGTACGACATGTTCGAGGTCACGGAGATGGAGGCGCCGATGGCGCTCCTCTCCCAGGCCGACGTCGAGGCCGAACCGGCCTGGCGGGAGGCCGTCGACATCGTCGTCGGCGTCGATTCCGGGTCGATCGGCGGATACAACGCGCATGCCGCGGAGATGGGGCGCCGGATCGGCGAACTCCATTCCGACATGGCTGCTGAGTTCGGCATCGTCGAGGGCGCCGGTGAGCCGACGAAGCAGTTCGTCGCTAAGTGGGTCGAGCGCGTCGACTGGGCGCTCGGTCGGGCCCCGCTCGCCCTCGACTCCCTCGTTCCCGAGCTCAAGCAGCACCGGAACCGGCTGCGTTCGCTCGATTCGATCGGGCGGCTGCAGAAGATCCACGGCGAGCTCACCCTCGACCACGTCGTCAGCTCGCCGAGCGAGGGCTACCAGGTCGTCAAGTTCACCGACTCGTCGAACTCCGATCCGAAGCCCATCGCCCTCGACCTCGTGGCCCTGCTGCGCAGCGTCGACTACGCCGCCGGATTCGCGCGGCTCCAGCGCACCGAGGCACTCAATGCGGAGGACGGCGGGCTCGTCGTCAACGGCTTCGGCAACGACCCGGCCGCGCTGCGGGCCATCTACGATTCGCCCGAGTACCTCTGGGCCTCCCAGGTGCAGAACTCCCTGCTCAGCGGGTATTCCAGGGCACGCGGTGAGAGCATCGGGCTGAACGATCCCGTGCTCCGGGCAGCGCTCATCGACCGGCTCCTCGTCGAGGTCGTCACCGAGCTGCGCAACCGCCCGAACTGGCTGTCCGTGCCGCTCGCGACGCTCACCCTCATCCTCAAGGGCAAGCCGGCGCGCTCGACCGATGACCCCACCGAGGCGGAGCTCAGTGTGCCCGCGACCGATGCCGGTGCGGGCGCTGGTTCGTCCTCAGAACCGAGTGCCGACGGTGACGCCGACGTGGCTTCCGACGAATCGCGCGAGGTCGATGCCACCGGCGGTTCCGCCGAGGAGCGAGAGGCCGCCGACGTCGACGAGCCGGCGCCGTCCGACAAAGCTGGTGGGTCTCTGTCAGCGTCGAGCACCGTCGAGTCGGATTCGTCGGGCTCGGGTGCCGCGACGACGGACTCGGAGGCTGCAAAGTCGGACGCGGGCACCGCGAAGTCCGGCTCTGACACTGTGAAGTCGGCGTCGACGGACGACGCTGAGCCGGCGGACGTGGACTCGGTCGGTTTGGGTTCAGCGCCGGAGAGCGATGATGGTGCTCGCAGCGATGCCGCAGACGACCCGGCTGGGCCGACCGATGGTGTCGACGATTCGAGGACAGGCGGTGCGGCATTCGTCGCCGGCGCCGCCGGGGTCGTCGGTGCGGCCGGAGTCGCCGGTGCGGCAGTTGCGTCCTCGGCCGACGACGAGCGCCCGCGCAACGAAGGTGCCGGTTCGTCCGCCGCCACCGTCGACGATGCCACCGATGGATCGCGAACGAGCGACGCGAAATCCTCCACTGGAACTGACTCTGCTAGTGAGACACCCGCGCAGAGGGAGAACCGCGCTGAGGACTCCGACGCAGCGGTTGCCGACGGCGACGCCGTTGCGCAGACCGGTGACGGTTCCGATACAACTGAGCGTGGCGAGCCCGGAGACGTCACCGCCGACGGGGACCCGCAGGTCGTCATGGTCGATGCGGTGTCGACCGAATCGGTCGAACCGCGTCAGGCCGAGATCGCCGAGATGGTGCCCGACGCCGGCGGCTTCGTCGAACCGAGTGTCGAAGCACCGAACGACGTCACCGAGACCGCACCGAAGGCCACCGGACCGACCGCCGCAGACTCGGCCACGGACTCGGGGGAGTCCGGACGGGACGGCACGACCACCTCGGCGAGGGGAACGACGGTCACTCGCACCCTCTTCGTCGGCGAGGCGACGAGCACCGGCGGTGCCGCCTCGGCGACCGGGGACGTGCGGATCACGGGCGGCGCGGTCGTCGAGGACACCTACGTCGACGCGGTGACGACAGAGACGGTCGAGCCGGTCAACGACGGGGTGCCCGAGGTCGATCTCGGCGTTCACGACCTCGCCGAAGTCGATGTCGAAGCCCGCGATGAGACGGCGGTCGGTGAGGACTCCGGGAACGGACTCTCCGATCACGACACTGCCGACGGCTACGATCCTGATGATGCAACCGAGGCGGCGGACCCTGCGCTCTCCCCGGAGAGGGACGCTGATCCTGCGGACAGCGGCACGGACCGCTCGGCGGAGTCGGTCGGCGACGAGGCGCCCCCGCTCCGTGCGGAGGATCCGGGGCCCGTCGCGACGCCGATGCCTGACGCGCCGCCGATGCCGACCGAGCCGCCCGAGGTCGCCGCTGCGCCCCTGCCGGACGCTCCCGCGGTCCCCGGCGACGACGCAGCGGACCCCGGTGACGAGGAGGCCGGTGACGAAGTGCCCGCGGACTCGGCACCTCCGGCACCGGAGGTCGCCGACGCGCGAGCCCCGAAGGTCGCCGATCGGGGTGCCCGGGCAGTCGCTGACGACGAGGAATTCGAGGACGAGGAGGAAGCGGACTTCGTCCCCTCCCGCGTCCCGGCGACCTTCGCGGCACGGGGAGCCACCTCGGCGGATGCGGATTCGACCGGGCGCAGTCCGCACGAGCAGCACAAGCACGACGGCGGGCCCGCACGCGAGGTTCCCGGTGAGAAGAGGGACAAGAAGGGCAGGAACAAGCACTGAGGTCAGCCCGCCCGAGCGATTGGCAGTTGCTCGCGGGACTGTGAGAAACTGTTCTGGCTCAGCTCGCGCTGGGCAGGCCGGGTTCGACGGGCGTCGAACCGAGGGAAGCGTGTCCGAGCGGCCGAAGGAGACGGTCTTGAAAACCGTTGTGCGGTAACCCCGTACCGTGGGTTCGAATCCCACCGCTTCCGCCGATGAAATGTGCTGCGACATCGACCGACGTCGCAGCACATTTCTCATTTCTGACCTGGCGCCCTGACCTGACGCACTGACCCGGCGCCCTGGCCCGGTGCCACTGCGGAGACGATGACCGGTGCCACTGCGGAGACGATGACCGGCGCCCTTCCGGAGACGACGAGCGGCAGCACACTCGACGTGCTGAGAAACCTCCCCGATCTCATACTTACGTGTGAGGCGCTCCGAGGTGATGCGCTGATACCGTGCTGGGGTCACGTCGTTCTGTCCCCGCAGAACGACTCGACAGCACCCCCCGCGCCGACCCGGCGCACAATCCCCACCCCGCGAGGCAGGGCAACGATGCCGTGCGCCTCCGCGACGCGTCCCACACCGTTCGTGCTAGGAAATTCCTGGTCACTCCACCGAGGCCGCGCCTTTTGCTGGTCGCTGCGCCGAGGCGCACGGGCCGAAATCGCACCGCCCGCCTCGGCGCAGCGACCAGAGAATCACGCGAGCCGCGACCTCAGTCCGCTGCCTTCTCCGCTGCCACAGCGGCCGACTCCGGATCCTCCGGCTCCGACATGTCGGCGTCGGCCTCCGGGTCGTCGAAGCTGCGCACCGTACGCGTGAACCCGCGGGTGAGCACGGCGAGGTAGATGACGCCGATCGCCAGCCAGACGAGACCGCCGATGAGCGCGGTCGCATGGAGGCTCACCCACAGCACTCCGGTGAGGATCGCACCGAGTCCGGGCATGACGACGTATTTGAACGCCGTCCGGACATCGACGACCTGCCGGGTGCGGAACGCATAGTGGGCGATGACCGTGAGGTTGACGAACGTGAACGCGATGAGCGCACCGAAGTTGATGAACGCCGAGATGAGCTCGAGGCTGAACGACATCGCGAAGAGGCACACGGCGCCGACGAGGACGATGTTGAACACCGGAGTGTGCGTGCGCGGATTGATGTAGCCGAAGGCCTTGCGCGGCAGGACGCCGTTGCGGCCCATGACGAGGAGCATGCGCGAGACCGAGGCATGCGAGGCCAGGCCCGAGGCGACGGTCGCGGCGAACGCGGCGGCAACGAAGAAGAGCTGGAAGAACGGGCCGCCCGTGAGTAGGCCGATCTCCGGCAGCGGATCGTCGACGATCGTGAACTGCGAGTTGTCCGGGTAGAGCAGCTGGGTGAAGTACGAGGCGATGAGGAAGATCATCCCGCCGGCGATGACGGTGATCATGATCGCCTTCGGCATGATGTTCACGTGCTTGGCCTCGTTCGTGTACATCGTCACCGCGTCGAAGCCGATGAAGGAGAAGCACACGACCGTGGCTCCGGTGAGCACCGCGCTGAACTCGACGCCGTCATGGACGAAGGGCTCCGGGCTGAACACTGTCCCCGCACCCTCACCGGCATTGAGCTGGGCGATCGCAAGCACGCAGTACGTGACCATGAGGACGAGGGAGAAGACGAGCAGGATCGCGTTGATGTTCGCCGTGCCCCGCATCGAGGACAGGACGATGCCGGTCATGATGACCGTGTACGCGACCACCCACACCCACGGCGGCGCATCGGGGACCATCGACTCCATGTAGAGCCGGATGATGAGGCAGTTGACCATCGGCAGGAGCAGGTAGTCCATGAGCGAGGTCCAGCCGACGAGGAAGCCGAGCCCCGGCGTCATCGTCTCCCGGGTGTACGTGTACGCCGATCCGGCGGTGGGGAAGATCCGCACCATCTTCCCGTAGCTGATGGCCGTGAAGACCATGACGACGAGAGCGACGAGGTAGGCCGCGGGCACCGCTCCGTTCGTCCCCTCCGAGACGATGCCGAAGGTGTCGAAGACGACCGTCGGCGTCATGTACCCGAGCCCGAGCCCGACGATGGACCACAGCCCCAGGTTCCGTTTGAGCGATCCCGAACCAGCCATATCAATCCTCCCCAATGAGTCTTGCGTCGAAGCGTCGTCCGACAGTGCGCAGGAGTGACCTGCGCCATAGGTGATGGTAGAGCACGACAACTGAAAGCGAAACTCCTGACGCGGAATGAGACGGCAACATCGATGTCTAGATCGAAAATCAACGAAATCCGTTGTCAGAGGGCTGGCATGCGCAGAGTTCAATTTTCATTGTCGAACGATCTTTCAGTTTTCGTGCCAGGGGAGTAGGTTGGATGGAGAACCTCGCCGAGGCTCGATGAGGAGAGAGGGACACCGCCGTATGCCGATCGAAACGCTCAGCCCCCAGCAGTCGCACGCGTGGAAGGACCGCGTCCTCCCCGCCGTCGAAGAGGTCGCCGAGGGGGTCTGGGCGATTCCGGTCCCCATTCCGAACAATCCGCTCGTCTTCACCTACTGCTACGCGATCGCCGACGGCTCCGGCGTCGCCCTCATCGACCCGGGCTGGGACGGACGGGACCAGTTCGGGGCCCTCACCTCGGCGCTGGCGGGGATCGGCTTCGCCGTCAGCGACATCCACGGCATCGCCGTCACCCACTACCACCGGGACCACATCGGACTCGTCCCCGCCCTCCTCAAGGCCAACCCTGAGATGTGGCTCGCCATCCATGGCGAGGACCTCCGTGCGGTCAAGCGCTTCGCCTCCCGGGCGGTCGACCTCGGCACCGGCACGGATCCCAACCTCAACATCGCCCGCGCCTACGGGGTGCCCGAAGAGCGGTGGCACGAGGTCGAGAGCCTCCAGGTGAGCAGGCCGGCCAAGGACGGCGACCGCCCGGCCGGCGACAGCGACCGCCCGGCCGGCGATGGCGAGAAGCCCCGACGGGACCCCTTCGCCCTGCAGATGGCGCACCTGCCCGACTCGATCCTCACTCTCGAGGACGGGGCGACCCTGCCGCTCGAGACCGGGCGGCTCACGGCGATGTGGACGCCCGGGCACACCTTCGGTCACACGGCCTTCGTCCGCGAGGACGCGCTCCTCCTCTCCGGCGACCACGTCCTGCCGACGATCACCCCGAACATCGGCCTCGACTCCGGGGCGATCACCCACAGCCTCGGCGACTACCTCGGTTCGCTCGAGAAGCTCGGCGACCTGCCCGGGGACATCGCCGTCCTCCCCGCCCACGGATTCCGGTTCCAGGGCCTGCAGGAGCGCAGCCGTGAACTCGTCGACCACCACCGGCGGCGCCTCGCCGAGATCGAAGCCCGGATGACCGAGACCGACGACCACTCCGTCTACTCGATCGCCCAGGGCCTGCACTGGGCACGCGGCTTCGACGAACTCCACCACTTCAACCTCTTCGCCGCCCTCGCCGAGACCGCAGCGCACATGCACTACCTCGACCTCGACGTCGGCGTGGACTCGCTCGTTCCGCAGGGGCGCCCATGAGCACCGAGGTCGTCCCGGCCGCGAACGTCCGCCCCGAACTCTTCGTCACCCGGGCCCGCGACCACGTCCAGCGCGGACTCCAGCGCGGCAGGGACCTGCGCACCGGCATCGGGTCAGCGATCGCCGGCTACCAGCGCTACTTCTCCTTCCTCGGCATCGCCGAGGCGGACGTCCGGGCCGCTGCCGGCGACAGTTTCGCCCGCCTCGGCGACTGGGCCCCCGACCAGGCGGCCGAGATCTCCGCCGTCGCCGAAGGGTCGGGGCGGACGACGAACGAGATCATGCAGGTCATCGCCCGCACCGAGATCATGACGCTCGCCAAGGCGGCGCCCACCGAATGCTCGACGCTGAGCCGGACCCGCCCGGGAGCGACGATCTCGGCTCAGACATGGGACTGGCTCGCCGACTTCTCGACCCTGTGGCACCTTGCTGATGTCGGCGCGGTGCCCGGCCAGCTGCGCCATATCGGCATGGCCGAGTACGGGATGCTCGGCAAGATCGGCCTCAACGAGGACGGCGTCGGCGTCCACCTCAACATCCTCAAGCACGCAGGCGACCGGCCCGGGGGAGTGCCCGTCCACGCCGTCCTCGCCCAGGTGCTGTCGACGGCGCATGATCTCGCCGAGGCGCTCGAGACGATCCGCTCGGCCCCGACCTCCTCGTCGTCGGTCATCACCGTCGTCACCGCCGAGGCGGCCGTCCAGGTCGAGATCGCAGGGGAGACCAAGCGCGAACTCCGACCCGGCGATCCCCTGCCGGCCGACGCCCCGGCCTCGGCGGGCGACATCGCGGACGAGGGCGTGCTCATGCACACGAACCACTTCCTCCACCCCGATCTCCAGACCGGAGCTCTCGAGCTGCGCGCGGATTCGAGCTCCCGGCCGCGGTATGACCACCTCGCCGCGAAGATCGAGGGCACCACCGCCCCGGAGACGACCGCCGACCTCGTCGCTCTGCTCACGACGGGACCGGGAGATCCTCCGGTCTCGTGCCTCCCGGAACCCGGCGCACTCTATGGCGACCGGTCAGCGACCCTGGCGACGGTGCAGATCGACCCGGGTGCGAAGACGATCGATCTCGCACCCGGGTCACCGGCCGATGGACTGCGCGGCAACCGCCGCTTTCAGCTCTAGCTCTCCGACGCCGTGTCCTTGTCGGCAGGCGCGTCCGTGCCGTCCGACGACGAGCTTGCCCCCGCGGCTTCCTCCTCGCGCATCTCGATGACCGTGTCGAGTCCCTTCGCGATCGCCTCGGAGTCCTCGAGGGCGGCCTGCGCGAGCTTCCACGGAACGAGGTCGAGGTTCTGGTCGCCGATGACGAGACGGATGTAGGGCTGCTTGCTGCGCGGATCGTCGGCTTCGAGGTCGGCGCCGTAGCGCCACTGGCCGAGCCCGATGCGCCGGATCGTCTCGCCGATGAAGCGCATCGCTCCGGCGACGAAGGCGACTTCGTCGTCGGCCATCATCTCGTCTCGGGTGTCGTAGCGGACGGCGAGCTGCTTGCCGAGGCGCACAAGGCTGTCGCGGTCGAGCGCCCACGACTCCGGGTCGGCCTGCTCCTTCGTCCACGCGGCGATGCCGGGCTCGATGGTCCCGATGAAGCGGGAGAGGAACTCGACCTCCTCCTCGGTGGAGTTCTGTCGCGTGAGCATTCCGATCGACAGGCCCGTGCTCGTGCGGCGCTCGGCGTCCCCGAGCTCCTGCTGGGCGCGGTCGAGGACGGCGGTGAAGATCCCGCCCGTGCGCTGGTCGACGGCGGTGAGGACGACGGCGACGAGGGGGATCGGCTCGCCCTCGAGCTGGCCCTGCGCGTTGTCGGGACGGATGAACGGCATCCCGTTGCCCGTCGTCTCATCGTGGTCCCAGGCCCCGCCCACGGAGCGCAGGTACGTCTCGCCGAGGTAGCGGATGAGTCCCTCGACGAACCGGTGGTTCTCGGGGGCGACCACCTCGTCGGGGGTGGCGAACCGGGAGAGCACGAAGTGCTCGATGAGCGGCAGGGACTCGGGGCTGAGATCCTTGCGGAACGGGGCCTGGGTGCCGTCCTCCTGCTCGACGGACTCGGGGAGGTCCGCGAGGACGAACGCGCCGAGGCGGACGTCCATGTTGTTGATGAAGGCCGTGTATTCACGCTGAAGTTCAGTCACGCCCTCCACCTTAGCCGCTGGGTCTCAGGCGCGGGGGCACTCCCGGCCGTCGAAGTCGAGGAAGCGGAGGAGCACCTCGACGATGAGGCTCGGGTCGATGTCGACGGTCTCGTGGAGGTCGAGACCGGCCGCCGACTCGAGGGAGAGGTGGGTGAAGAGCGAGATGAGGATGGTGAGCAGGCTGTCGAGCGGCACCGTCGGCACCGCGTGGACGTTGTCGATCGCGGTCTGGACGAGACGGGCCAGCCGTTCGAATCGCCGGGCGTCGAGTTCCTGGTAGCGCACGTAGAGCTCGGGCACCCGCAGGCAGTAGAGGGTGATCTCCTGCTCGGCGATCGCATCGGCGGCGGTGAGGAGGTTCTCGGTGAAGATCTCCTCGATGAACTGGGTGAGCAGGGGCCTGATCTCTCCGGCGTCGGTGTCGTCGAGCTGCTCCTTCCACCGCTGGATCGTCGCATCGAGGCGGTCGAGGGTCTCGGCGGTGCGGATCTCGATCGTTGCGAGGACGAGGTCGTCGCGACTGGAGAAATTCGAGTAGAACGCACCGCGGGTGAGCCCGCCGGCCTCGCAGATCTCCTCGATCGATGCGCCCTCGATGCCCTTGACCGCGAACACGGAGACCCCCGCTTCGACGAGGGTGGAACGGGTGCGGCGCCTGCGGTCGCTGAGGTTCTCTGTGTTCATCGCCTGTCTGTCTTCGTCTCTCTGGGTGGGGATGCCTCCCGTCGGGGAGGCCGCATGAAACTGAGCATCCCATGGGAAATCACACGATTCTCTCACAGTGATTTGCGCTGAGCGGGAGGTGTCAACAAGAATACATGACTGTATCCAATACACTTTTGTATCGAGGTTTCCGTGTCGACATTCCTCTACGCTCTCGGCCGCAGAGCGTTCCGTCAGCCGCTGCGCTTCGTCGCACTCTGGCTCGTCATCCTCGGACTCGTCGCCGCGGGAGTCGCCGCCTTCGCCAAGGACTTCGACGACGACTTCACCCTGCCCGGCTCCGAAGCCCAGACCGCGCTCGACGCGATGCGCGCGACCTTCCCCGAAGCCGCCGGCACCTCGGCGTCGGTCATCGTCGTCGCCGCCGACGGGGACTCGGTCGAGGACCAGCCTTACCGCGACGCGATCGAGAAGGCCGTCGACGACCTCGGCGAGCTGCCCCACGTCGACGCTGTGACCTCACCGTTCGACGACATGGTCACGGGCGCGATCAGCGGGGACAAGTCGGCGGCGATGATCTCCGTCCAATACGACGGGACCCTCCAGGAGGTCGGCGGGGAGACCGCCTCGAACGCCCTGACGGCCGCCCTCGACCCCATCCGCGCGGACCTGCCCGGCGCCCAGGTCGAGGCCGGCGGTGAGCTCTTCCAGATCACCGGGGTGCACGTGTCCTGGGTCGAAGGCGTCGGCGTCGTCATCGCCTTCATCGTCCTCCTCCTCACCCTCGGCTCGTTCCGGGCCGCGGGCATGCCGCTCATCACCGCGCTCATCGGCGTCGGCATCTCCGTCCTCCTCGTCGTCGGCTCGACGGCGTTCGGACCGGTGAACTCCTCGTCGATCATGCTCGCCCTCATGCTCGGCCTCGCCGTCGGCATCGACTACGCGCTCTTCATCGTCTCCCGCGCCCGCTCGCTCCTCGCCGAAGGCCTCGAACCCCAGGAGGCTGCGGGACGGGCGACCGCGACCGCCGGATCCGCCGTCGTCTTCGCCGGGCTCACCGTGATGATCGCCCTCCTCGGCCTCTCCCTGGCCGGCATCCCGTTCCTCACCGTCATGGGCATCGGCGCCTCGGGCGCCGTGGCGATTGCCGTGATGATCTCCCTGACGATGGTCCCCGCACTGCTCGGCATCGCGAAGGGGAAGATCACCCCGAAGCCCTCCCGCCGGTACCGGAAGGCCATGGCCCGCGCCGAGGCGGCCGCCGCCTCCGGGGGACCCGATCCCCGCACCGATCCCGCCGTCCTCGCCGAGGCGGGCGAGCCCTATCCGGCCACCCGCACCGACCGGTTCTTCGCCGGCTGGCTGTCCCTGGTGACGAAGGCGCCGATCGTGACGATCGTCCTCATCGTCGGAGGCCTCAGCCTCTTCGCGATCCCCGCCTCCCAGCTCCAGCTCTCCCTGCCCACCGCCGGCAGCCAGGAGGAGGGCAGCCCGGCGCGGACGACGTACGACCTCATCGAGGAGCACTTCGGCCCCGGCTTCAACGGACCGCTGGTGATGACGAGCCAGATCGTCACCTCCGACGACCCGCTCGGCGACGTCGAGGACATCGAGGAGCGCATCGCCGCGGTCCCCGGCGTCGACGAGGTCGTGCTCGCCACACCGAACCGGGATGCGACCTCCGCGCTCTTCCAGATCATCCCGACGACCGCCTCGGACGACCCGGCGACCCTCGACACCGTCAACCGACTCCGGGACCTGAGCACCCAGATCGAGGACGACTACGGCTTCGAGACCGCCGTCACCGGGGCCACGGCCATCCAGATCGACGTCTCCGATCAGCTCGGCAAGGCGCTCGTGCCCTTCGGCATCTTCGTCGTCGGCCTCTCGATCATCCTCCTCACGATCGTCTTCCGCTCGATCGCCGTACCGCTCAAGGCCACAGGCGGGTTCTTCCTCTCGGTCTTCGCCTCCTTCGGTTCGGTCGTCCTCGTCTTCCACGAGGGGTTCCTCGCCGGCCCCCTCGGGATCGACCAGACCGGGCCGGTCATCAGCTTCCTGCCGATCATCCTCATGGGCATCCTCTTCGGCCTCGCGATGGACTACGAGGTCTTCCTCGTCTCCGGGATGCGCGAGGCCTACGTCCACGGGGCGAGTGCGACCGCGGCGATCCGGGCGGGCTTCATGTCCTCGGCCCGCGTCGTCTCCGCCGCCGCCGTCATCATGTTCTCCGTCTTCGCCGCCTTCGTCCCCGCCGGTGAGCCGATCATCAAATCGATCGCGCTGGCGCTCGCCGCAGGCATCTTCGTCGACGCTTTCCTCGTGCGGATGTCGCTCGTGCCCGCGATCATGCAGCTCCTCGGCGACAAGGCGTGGTGGCTGCCGACGTGGCTCGACCGGATCCTTCCCCGCCTCGACGTCGAAGGGGAGGGGCTCGCCCACGAGGTGGCGCTGCGCGACTGGCCCGAACCGAACTCGCCCTACCGGATCTACGGGCGCGGTCTCGGGGTGAGCGCCGGCGGCAGGGGCTTCTCCCACGTCGACCTCGCACTCCTGCCCGGGCAGACGCTCGTCGTCAGCGGCACCGACCGGACCGCGCTGCTCCTCGCGCTCACCGGGCGTGTGCCCCTGAGCGCAGGCGAACTGAAGATCGGATCCCTTGTCCTCCCCGAACACGCGGGCAAGGTCAGGCGCACGGTGCCGTTCTTCGACCTCGGCAGGGTGGGAACACCGGCACCGGGAGCCGGGGAGATCGCCCGACTGCGGGCGAATCCACCGGATCTCCTCGTCATCGACGGCGCTGAGGCGCTCGCCCACAGTCAGGGACGGTACCTCGCCGACGCCCTGCCCGAGCTCACCGCCGACGGCACGGCTCTCGTCCTCGCCCTCCCCGACGGGGACGTGCGGGGCATCCTCGCGCCGAACGCGGACTACCTCCACCTCGATCTCGACGACGCGGCCGTCGGTGCGACGGCCGACGGCGAAGCGACCGCGGTCGACGATCCGGACGACCGCCTCGGCGGGAGCCCCACGGCAGGCGAGGACCGCCTCGGCGAGAGAGGCGATGGACCCGGCGTGCGCGCCGATGACTTCAACAGGGAAGGCGTACAGTCATGAGACTTGAGCGAGCGAACTCGAAGAGGCCCGTGACGTGGGTGTCCTTCGCAGGCCTCGTGCTCATCCCCATCATCGTGGCCGCCGGATTCATCCTTGCCACGTGGAAGAGCAGCGACCGCCTCGAGACGATCGACGCGGCCATCGTCAACAACGACGACGGCGCGGAGGTCGACGGGAAGACCGTGCCCATCGGCCGTGAGCTGACCAGCGGACTCGTCGGCGAGACGGAGAACAACATCCACTGGGTCATCACCGACGAGGAGGACGCGGAGAAGGGACTCGCCGACGGCACGTACGCGGCCCGGCTGACGATCCCCGAAGGGTTCTCCCGGGCGGTCACCTCGGTCTCGGATGCGAAGTCCGCGACGCAGACCCAGCTCGACGTCGACGTCTCCGGGGTCGTCCCGGCCAGCGACCAGCTCATCTCCCGTTCGGTCGCCGAGGTGGCCCGGACGACGTTCAACACGTCGATGACCGAGAACTACCTCGACAACATCTACCTCGGCTTCAACGACATCGGCACGCAGATGCGCAAACTCGGAGATGCCGCGGGCGAACTCGACGACGGAGCCCAGCAGCTCTCATCGGGCACCCGGCAGTCCGCCGACGGAGCCGGTGAACTCGCCGACGGAATGGGCCAGCTCGACGAGTCGGGCGGTGAGCTGAACAAGGGTGCCGGGGACCTCGCGAAGGGCGCGGGCGATCTCGCCGAAGGCACCTCGGGGCTCGCGACCGGCCTCGACACCATGAAGACACAGACGAAGGACCTGCCGGAGAACACGCAGAAGCTCGCCGACGGTGCCGACGAGCTCTCGACCGGAGCCGACGACCTCTCGAAGGGGGCGGGGGACCTCTCCGACGGCGTCGACGAGTACACGACCTCGATCGACGAGATCATCAGGGGACTCTCCGGGTCGGGGGCCGGCGGCTCGGGCTCCGGTGAGGGCGGCCTCGACGACCTCATCGACGGGGCGAAGGACCTCGACAAGGGCGCCCAGGGTGTCGCGGAAGGAGCCGGCGGGCTCTCCGACGGCCTGGGGTCGTACCGAGACGAACTGCAGAAGCGCGCCGACGGTGCCGACCAGCTGGCGCAGTCGAACCCGGGCCTCGACGGTCTTGTCAGCGCGGGAATGATCTCGAGCGGCGAGTCCGACCAGATCCGGGCACAGCTGTGCCCGGCGGGCACCCCCGACGAGGTCTGCGCCGGGATGGAGAAGGCCTACGCACAGGGGCTGCTCAACGGCACCTCGGGTGGGCTGGGCTCAGCCGTCGACGGTCTCGGCTCGACCGACGACGAGCAGTCCCTCCTCGGCGGGGCGGCGTCCCTCAAGGACGGCAGCGCCGAACTCAGCTCGGGAATGAGCGAGTTCGCGAAGGGGCTCGAGAAGGGCCTCGGCGACCTCGCGAAGGGGATGAAGGACATCTCCGACAACGCGCCGAAGCTCCTCGAGGCCTCGAAGGGGCTGCGCGAGGGGGCGTCCGGGGTCGCCGACGGCAATGCCAAGCTCGCCGACGGAGCCTCCGACCTCAGTGACGGCACCCAGCGGCTCGCCGACGGGATGCCCAAGCTCACCGACGGCATCGCCGAGGCCGCTGACGGTGCCGGGAAGCTCGATGACGGTGCCGGGAAGCTCGCCGAGGGCGCCGACCAGTTCGCCGGCGGTGTCGGGAAGTACACGACGGGTGTGTCCCAGGCGGCGACGGGATCGCAGGATCTTGCGGGCGGACTCGACCAGCTCGCCGACGGATCGGAGAAGTACTCCGACGGCGTCGGGGAGTTCTCCGACGGCGTCCAGGACGGTGCCGACGAGGTGCCCTCGTACACGGCCCCGGAACGGGACACGCTCTCAACGGTCGCCGCGGCGAACATCGAGGCACCGGACACGGATTCGGTGACGAACCTGCTCACCGGATCGACGATCGCCCTGCTCATCATGCTCGCCCTCTGGGTCGGCGGACTCGTCACCTACACCGTGCTCAAGCCCATCCCGTCCTCGACGCTGCTGTCGACGCAGTCCTCGGTCCTCGTGTGGCTGCGCGGGCTGGTGCCGGGTGTCGCCGTCGGTCTCGTCCAGGCGCTCGTGCTCGCGATCCTCGCGGTCACCGTCATGGACATCGACGCCATCCAGGGCTTCGACATCGCGGTCCTCACGTTCGTCACCGCGATCGTGTTCATGATCCTCAACTTCGCGCTCGTCGCGTGGCTCGGGGGAGTGGGCAGGTTCCTCTCGGTGATCGCAGTCGTCCTCGCCGTCGCCGGTCGCACGATCGGTGCGGTGCCCGAGTTCTTCACGTTCATCGCCCCGTTGCTGCCGCTGACCCCCGCGATGAACGGGTTCGCAGCGATCGCGGCGGGCACCCCGGGGCTGGCCGCGGCGTATGGTGGGCTGCTTGCGTGGGCGGTCATCGGGCTCGTGGCCTCGCTGCTCGCGATCGTGCGGGCGCGCACGACGAAGCCGGAGGCCGCCCTCGCCATGGCGTAGGCCGGAGCCTGCCACCCGCCCGCTCGATCCAGCCTTCCGTCCGCTCGTTGCAACCACCCGTCCGCTCGATCCACAGTTGGCACGGATTCCGCGTCGCCCGCGACGCGGATTCCCGGCTGCGCGTGGATCGAGAGTGCCGGAGCGATCAGCTTGTTCCAGCAGCGACCGGGTTCGTCGGCCCGGGCCTCAGATGAGGTCGAGGATCGCCTCGGCGGCAGCGTGCGAGTCCGCGAGAGTCGTCGCATCGGAGTCGGGGTTGGCCGCGATCGCAAGACCCCACTGGACCGAGGAGAGCTGGATCGACAGTGCGAAGCGACGCGGATGGGCCGAACCCTCCTCGTCGATCGTGCGGTAGGGGCGCTCCGTGACCGCGAGACCGCTCAGCCGCTTCTCGCGACCGTCGTCCAAGGTCAGGCGGGCCGGGGTGAGCTGACCGCGGTCGACCATCCCGTGGATGAGGACATCGGCGGCGAGAGCGAGGGAGTTCGTCGGGGAGGCGGCATCGATGACGACGCTTCCCGTGATCGTTCCTACCACCCTCGCCGAGGTGACCGCGAAGATCTGCGGGAGAGGATCGTCGTCAGCACCGGAGTCCACCGATGCTGCGGATTCCACCGATGCTGCGGGATCCTGTGCGGTCGAACTCTGCGGGTCCGTCTCCACCGAGTACTCGGGGTTCTCGCCGATGTGCATATCGGGGCCGATGAAGCGGACGACGCCCGCCTCGGCGAGGGCGATGAGTTCGGCGATCCGCCTCGGCGGGGGACCGTCGCAGATTCCGGACACGAAGCCCTCGAACCAGCCGCGGATCTCCATGTCGACGCTCACCGGATCGATGTGGCCAGCGGCGATGAGCTCCTTGAGAAGGAGCCTCGACTGCCAGAGGACCATGAACAGCGCTTTGACCGGGCTGTCCTTGGGGCCGGCGAGCGAGTCGCGCAGGTCGGTGCGGAGGAAGTCGAGCATCCAGTCGTGGAGGGAGTCCGGTTCGCCGGGTTCGCGGCTTGAGAACTCGAGCCCGTCGAGCGGGTCGAGGAGATCGTGGAGCGACATCCGGTGAGCCGGATCGGGGACGAGCTCCTCTTCGATCTCCGCCCAGGCGAAGGCCTCACGCGTGACACGGCCCTGGCGGGAGGAGTCGCTCGCCGACTCGGCCTCCGGGTGGGTCTCCTGCCAGGTGCGGCGGGTCAGGTGGCGGGAGACCGCCTCGGCGATGGCTTCGCGCAGGCGCCCGGGATCGTCGGCGAACGCGTCGGGATCCGTGCGCGCGAGCGTGCGGTAGTAGGCGAAGCGGAGGTCGGCGAGGATGAGCGGCCACAGCTGGTCGTTGAAGCGGGCCCCGGCCCGGCGTTCGCCCTCGAGATCGTCGATGCCGGCGAGGAGGGCGACATTCTCCTTCGTGAAGTACCGCAGCGGCCAAGCCGAGCGCGGATGCTCGTGGCTGATCGGCTTGCTCCGGTAGGGGATGCCGCGCCGGGAGCCGAGGAAGAGGGCGGGTTCCTTCCCGCTCGGGAGGTAGCGGACGGTCCCGGAGGCGGTCGAGGTCGCGGAGTTATCGGACCATGCGTCGGACTCCGCGGCGGACTCCGCGGCGGATGCGCCGGCGTCCGACGTGCCGGCGCCATCTGACGTGCCGGCGTCGACGAAGCTGCCGCCGCGCTCGATCGTCAGCAGCGTCTGGACGTCGAAGTAGTTGAGCCCCATGCCCCGGACGAGGACGCGCGCGTGGGCGGGGATCTCGTCGAGCGGGGCTTCGGCCGGGAGGCTCTGGGGGATGTAGATCCCGCCTGAGCGCTGGGCGAAGGCGGCGAGACGGGCACGCTCCTCGGTCGGAGTGCTGGGGATGTGGCCGACGGCGAGGACGACGGCTGCGGCGATGATCGTCGTTCCGTCCTCGCACCGGATGAGCTGAGGGGGAACCGCCTCGGCGGGGTCACCGGGAAGGTCGACGGCGGGAAGGTCGATGACCGACTCGGCGCGGGTGCGGTGTTCGACGATCTGGATGAAATCGGGGGCGGAGTCGCGGATCCGGGCGTAGGCGTCGCTGAGGTACTCCCCGTAGAGGGTGCGGCTGGGGAACGTCGAATCGACGGGCTCGGTGCCGCCGGATGCGCGGTACCACTCGGCCATCGACGGACCGAACGGAGAGCGGCCGGCCGCATCGGGGGAGGGGACCGCCGCCCCGGTGGAGGGGGCGGACTCTTCGGAGGAGCTGTCGGTGGACCCGGGGGTGCGGTCGTCGGGGCGGGCCGCGTCACCGGCATCGATCGCCTCGGCGAGGAAGGAGCAGCTGCCGTCGGGGAAGATCGTCTGCTCGCCGATCGTCGTGTTCATGAGCAGGCTCGTCGGCTGGTCGGTGCGCCAGACGATGCCCGCACCCGGTGGGTACGGGTCGACGAGGTGGATGACGATCGGTCCGCGCGCGGGATCCCAGCGGCGGGCACCGAGGGCAACGAGTCGCTCGAGGACGCTCAGCCCGCGTGGGCCGACCCCGATGATCGCGACGGAGTGGTCGGCGCTCACTCCTGGTCTCCGGCGCCCGGGCCGGGGTAGCCGGGCCAGGGGTCACCGGGCTGGTAGTCTTTGGGGTAGCACTTGCCCTCGGCGTTGGGTTCGCCGGGCACACCCGAGTCATCGGTCGAGGTTCCCGCACCGTCGCCGCTCGGGGCATCGGTGCCGGTCTCGACGTCCTGGCTGTGGTCCTGCTGGCCCTGGCCCTGGTCCTCCGAGGACTCCGAGGAGTCACCGGAGTCGGCGGCTCCGTCAGTCTTCGACGGGTCGTTCGTCGGGCGCGGCGATTCGGCGCCGTCGGAGGCACCCTTGATCTCGCCCTGGATCCACTTGTGGAGGACATCGAAGTCGGGGTTGTAGGTGGGGGTGACGTCGTTGTTGATCTGGACCGTCGTCACGTCGCCCTTCTGCATGGCCACGGCGAGTTCGATGAAGGCCGGGATCTCGTTCTGGGGGATCGAGGTCGCGATGTTCTTCGTCGCCGACCCGGCGAGCTTCGGGTAGGCCGCGGCGAGCTCCTGCGGGTCGATCTGCTCGAGCATCGTCTTGAGCATCCGCTGCTGACGGCACATGCGGTCGTAGTTGTCGCTGCCCTCACGGGAGCGGACGTACCACAGGGCCTTCTTGCCCTTGAGGTTCTGCTGACCGGGGTCGATCCAGCCGAAGACCCGGTTCGGCACTCCGGACATCGACTTGCCGCCGCCCATCGGGATGGGGCGTTCGACGTCGATGTTCACTCCGCCGATGGCGTCGACGACGTCCTCGAACCCGGCCATGTCGACCGAAGCCCAGTAGTCGAGATTGAGGCCGAGTGATCCTTCGACCGCGGCCATCGTCGCCGTCATCCCCGGTTCGAGGCCGTTCGTTTCGCCAACGGCGTCGGGATTCTGCTCGCCCCACTGCCACACGGCGTTGATGAGGTCCTCCGAGGAGTCCCCGGTGGGACGGAACCCGTTGGGCCAGACCTCGGCCTCGGGGCTGCCTTCGGGGAAGATCGGGAACGCGAGGTTGCGCGGCACGGAGATGAGGGCGGCGTTGCCGGTCTTCGTGTCGATCGAGGCGACGAGCATAGTATCCGGGCGGGTGCCCTGACGGTCGTCGCCGTTGTCGCGGCCGATGAGGAAGACGTTGATGTAGGGCTTGTCCTTCCACAGCTCCTTGGCGTCGACCGTCTTTCCAGTGCTCTCGCCGAAGAGGCTCGCGATCGTGTCGCTCTGGACGCGGGCGTAGACGGAGCCGATGCCGAAGGGGATCCCGATGATGAGGACGAGGGAGACGATGAGCACACCGGAGAGGCGGTTCTGCCAGGGCAGGTAGCGATGCCCGCGCCGGAGTCCGAGGTAGGAGAGGACGACGACGATGATCCAGATGAGACCGACGGCGACGGCGGCGAACGCGATGAAGTTGAGCAGGGAGGGGCTCGCGATGATCGTGCCGATCGCGTGGACGGGTCCCTTGATGAGGAGGTAGCCGATGACGAAGAGGATCGTGAGGACGAACCCGCCGAAGACGATGAGGCCGAGCGGACGGAACCGCGTGCGCAGGAGTCCGATGCCCGGAAGCAGGGTGCTCAGCGACGTCCATCCGACAAGGCTGGGGAAGGCCTCGCCGAGGCGGGAGGAATGACGGCGGGCGCGCTCGGGACCGCCGGAGGCGGGCTTGTCACCGTCACCGTTGCCGTTGTTGCCGGAGCTGTAGCCGGAGCCGGAGCTGTTGCCCGGGGCGGGGGAGCCGGCGCTGACGGCGGTTGCCGGTGCTGCCGCTGCGGCTGTCGGAGCCGCCGCCGCGGCTGCGCGCTGCGAGCGGCGACGGCCGGAGTCGGAGTCCCGGGAGGAGCGCTGATCCTGATCTGCGCGGGAATCGTCGGCCCGCGCCGAGGCGGTTCGGGACTCAGGTGCGGAGGAGCGCCCGCGGTCAACGTTGCCGGCGGCTGCGGCGACGCCGGCAGCGCTCGCCCCGCCGGCGGCAGCCGCGCGGAGCATCCTCGCCTCACGGCGGGTGCGGGGTGCGACGGGACGCGGGGTCGGGGCTTTCGACCGGGGCGACTGCTCGTCGGACGAATCGGAGGTGGAGCCGCCTCGGCGAGAGCTGTTGAGGGAGTAGTCCCCGCGGGAATCGGAGCCGGACGGACGCGGAGGCTGGTGGGCGGCAGACGGTGGGGCTGGTTCGGAGGCCCGGCGGGTCGAGTCGGCGCCGCGCGGGGACTGCGGCGGTGCATCGGTGTGGTTCTCGGTCGAGCTGGCGGCGGCCTCGCCGCGGAAGCGGGGGCGGGATGACGCGCGGAGGCGGCGGCCTGCAGATGGAGAATCGGGGTCGCTCCCCTGAGGTCCTCTCTTGTCAGGGGGAAACTCTGGCAAGTTCTTAACTCCTCGTTGCTCATCTCGTGCGCCGCGTGTCGGGCCGTTGACGCCTCGTCTTCGGCGCAGATGTCTCCCGCAATGTCCGTCGTTGGGGGCGTATCGGAGCGCGAACCACGGGTCACATCAGGTCGATTTTACGCCCCTACATTGACGAATGCTGGAATTCGCGCGGATATGCGCCTGCGAAACCGCCCTAACATCAGCAAATGCGACGATCCTCGTACCAGCGACTATGATCAAGCCCACTCTGCCGCAGTGAACTTTGCTCTGGGAGGTTCCTTTCGCATAGGCTGGTCTTCGCAGTGTCAACTGTGGTTTCGGGGCATGCGTCGAGCGTGTCGCCCCGAGGCGAGAATCTGGAGTCGTGGCTGAGCGGCCGAAAGCATCACCCTGCTAAGGTGAAGTCCCTTGAACTGGGGACCGTGGGTTCAAATCCCACCGGCTCCGCGTTTGTGAGAAGCCCCTGCGATCCGTTTGTCTGAGCGGATCGCAGGGGCTTCTGCGTGCCCGGCTGCGGCCGGAGAGCCGACTGTGCACGAGGTCTGTTGGCCTCCCCGTTGTGGTCGAATAACTGAGGGAAAAACGCCCAAACGGCTCAGAATCCTCGGTTCTTCGACCACAAACAGCCGAGGAGTCGGCGGATCCCCTGAATGTCAGTGCCGGAGTCTAGTGTGGTGTGTGCCGGTCGGACCTTGCCGGCGATGACCGGGCGAACCGCCGAGTCCTCGGCGATCCGCACGAGAAGCAAAGGTGCGAAGGAGTGCCCACTATGAGAATTCTTGTCGTCGGAGCAGGCGGTCATGTCGGGCGGGTGGCCGTGGCCGAGTTCGAAGCGCGCGGACACGAGGTCATCTCCGCCTCACGGTCGACGGACCCAGGAGTCGACACGAGTGATCCCGCGTCGATCCAGGGGTTGCTCGACGCGGTCGGCGAGGTCGATGCCATCGTCGTCGCCGCCGGCTCCGTCCCATTCAAACCCGTCACCGACCTCACCCGCGACGACTATCTCTCGGCCCTGACCTCGAAGGTCCTCGGCCAGGTCGAGTTCGTCACCCAGGGCCTCGACCATGTTCGGGACGGCGGATCGATCACGCTGACCAGCGGAGTCCTCAGTCGCGAATCGGTGCCGACCGCGGCAGCGGCCGCGCTGGCCAACGGCGCACTCGAGTCCTTCGTCATGGCCGCTGCCCCGGAGCTGCCGAGGGGGATCCGGATCAATGCCGTCAGCCCCAATGTGCTCGCGAACTCGCCGCACTTCCACGACGCCTTCGCCGGGATGATCCCCGTGACCGATGAGGAGGTGGCCGCGGCCTTCGTGCGTGCCGTCGAGGGCAACGTCACCGGCCGCACCCTGACCGTCTGAGCCCTGTCAGTACGCCTCACCGATTCATCCGGTGCGGCTCCTCACCGATTCATCCGCCACCACAGGAGGGCGACGTGGAGCGCGGTCCTCGACTCGGCGTCGTCGAGGGAGACGCCGAGTCGGTCCTGGAGCTTCGCGAGCCGCGCGTAGAGGGCGGGTCGGGAGAGGAACCCGGCCCGTGCCACCGCTGACTTGTTCCCACCGTGGGCGAGGACGAGCTCGAGGAAGTCGAGCATCTCCTCGTCGTCGGTCTCGAGCAGCGGTCCGAGCTCCCCTTCGGCGAAGCCGCGCAGCCGAGGATCGTCGCCGAGGAGCGCGAGCAGTCCGCGCAGCCGCACGTCGCCGGCGCGGTAGAAGACCTGCTCGCGGACATCGAGGGTGGCGACCACCTCGGCGACCTGAGCGGCTGACTCGAGACGCGACACCGCCGTGAGCAGGGACGAGCTGCTCCGGCCCACCCCCACCGCCCACGTCGTCCCGAGATCGGCGATCTCCTCGAACACGCGGTGCAGAGCCTTCGACTCATCGCCGCGCCCAGGCAGAGCGAGGACGAGCCCGAACGACCCGGACTGCAGTCCCGTCGACAGCGTCGAGACACCGGCTCGGGCGGCAGCGGCAGTCGCCTCCTGGATGAGTGCGCGCTCCCATAGCTGCATCCGCGTCGGATCCGTGCTCGGATCCCGGTCGAGGCGGATGACGGCGGGCACAAGCCGCGACGCGCCAGGCGGTTCGAACCCGAGCGAACGCGCCCGGGCTCTGGCCTGCGCCTCGTCCTCGGCGCCGACATCCATGAGCTCGCGGACGAAACCCGCCTGGGCCTGGAGCAGCAGATCCCGTTCGTCGGTCTCTGCCATGCGGGTGAGCGTGAGCGCTTGTGCCGCCCGTTCGATGATCTGCTCGACATTGGCCGCGCCGGTCGGCAGGCCCGGCACGACGAGGCGGCCCCACCGCCGCGACTGCAGACCGACCGGGATCTGCGGCCAGTCACGTCGGACATACGCGTCGGCCCCGGAGACGAGTGCGACCCAGTTGGCGACGAGCGCCTCTGCTCCCGGACCGGCCTGGGCGAGCACCCGATGGGCGACATCCTCGAGGACGACCGGGGCTCCGAGCAGCTCGGCAGTGCGCGCGACGATCGCACTGACCTCGGCCCGCTCGAGGCTGAGCTGCGTGTAGGTCTCATGGATCTCCCGCGCCCGTTCGAGACGCCCGAGCTGCTCGGCCAGCAGCGAGCGGTGGGCGACCTCGGTGATGCGGACGAACTTGATCCGATGCGTGAGGACGACGACGGGAAGCTCGCGCCCGGACGCCGCATGGCGGACCACCTCGGCGGCCTGCTCATCCGGATCCGAGGCATCGTCGACGAGTTCGACGACGACACCCGCGGCACCAGCCGCCTCGAGCTGATCGAGGAAGACCGTCATTGCGGCAGGGGAGCGGCGGAAGGTCTGCGCGGTCGTAAGGACGAGTTCGCCGCCTTCGAGGAACTGCTCGACGTGTTCGGAATCGGCGATGTGCACCCACCGGATCGGGCGATCGAGGTCGGCCTCCCCGGCCACGACCTCGGGCGCACCGCTGCGGATCTCCTCGAGATCGAGCACCCCGGCGACGGTGAGGCTCGCTGCGGCCTCCGACCTCTCAACGTTCATTGACACAGTGTAATTCTCAAGACGGCAGAACTGACACTCTGACACTGTCGTGCGGCCGGGTGGGCGACGACGATGGGAGCAGAGCACCCCTGTCATCGACGCAGAAGGACACCCCCATGGCCGCCATCTCCCACTGGATCAACGGACGGACCGTTCCCGCCGGACCCGACACCCGCCTCGGCGAGGTGACGAACCCCGCCACCGGAGAGGTCACGGGGGAGGTCGCGCTCGCCGATGCCGCCACCACGGAAGGCGCGATCCGGGCCGCCACCGAGGCGTTCCCCGGCTGGCGCGACACGTCCCTGGCCAAGCGCACGGCGATCCTCTTCGCGTTCCGCGAACTGCTCAACGCCCGCAAGCAGGAGCTCGCCGAGATCATCACCGCCGAACACGGCAAGGTCCTCTCCGACGCCCTCGGCGAGATCGCCCGCGGGCAGGAGGTCGTCGAGTTCGCGTGCGGCATCGCCGGCCTGCTCAAGGGCGGCTTCTCCGAGAACGTCTCGACGACCGTCGACGTCCACTCGCTGCGCCAGCCGCTCGGTGTCTCAGCGATCATCTCGCCCTTCAACTTCCCCGCGATGGTCCCCATGTGGTTCTTCCCCGTCGCGATCGCCGCCGGCAACACCGTCGTCCTCAAGCCCAGCGAGAAGGACCCGAGCGCCGCGAACTGGCTCGCCGCCCTCTGGCAGGAGGCCGGACTGCCCGACGGTGTCTTCAACGTCGTCCACGGCGACAAGGCGGCCGTCGACACGATCCTCACCAGCCCGGACGTCGCCTCGGTGTCCTTCGTCGGCTCCACCCCGATCGCGAAGTACGTCTACGAGACCGGGACCGCCACCGGCAAACGGGTCCAAGCCCTCGGCGGGGCGAAGAACCACATGCTCGTCCTCCCCGACTCCGACCTCGACCTCGCCGCCGATGCCGCCGTCAACGCCGGATACGGCGCCGCGGGGGAGCGGTGCATGGCGATCTCCGTCGTCGTCGCCGTCGAGCAGATCGCCGATGAGCTCGTGGAGAAGATCGCCGAACGCACCCGCACCCTGCGCGTCGGCGACGGCGCGACCGAACCCGATATGGGGCCGCTCATCACCGCCGCCCACCGTGACAAGGTGGCAGGCTACATCGATGCCGGCGCCGAGGCGGGAGCCACCGTCGTCCTCGACGGCCGGGACGATGTCCCCGCCGACGGGTTCTTCCTCAATCCGACGCTCTTCGACCACGTCAGCCCGGACATGTCGATCTACACCGACGAGATCTTCGGACCCGTCCTCTCCGTCGTCCGCGTGCCCGGCTACGACGAAGGCCTCGAACTCATCAACGCCAACCCGTACGGCAACGGCACCGCGATCTTCACCAACGACGGCGGTGCCGCGCGCCGCTTCGAACGCGAGGTCGAGGTCGGCATGGTCGGCGTCAACGTGCCCATCCCCGTCCCCGTCGGCTGGTACTCGTTCGGCGGGTGGAAGAACTCGCTCTTCGGCGACACCCACGCGTACGGCGAGGAGGGCGTGCACTTCTTCACCCGCGGCAAGGTCGTCACCTCCCGCTGGCTCGACCCCAGCCACGGCGGCCTCAACCTCGGCTTCCCGACCCACGACTGACCAGTCCACGGACCACTGACCACCTCACGAACGATCGGCGGTCCGGTCACGACCGGACCGCCTCGGCGAAGGACAATGATGACAACGACCATCGGCACAGCTGCCCGCACAACGGACCCCGCGACTTCTGAGGCGTCACTGGACCGCCCCGACGCCGACGGGCTCGGGCGCGCCGACGACCGAATCACCGCCGAGCAGCTTGCGGCCGGGCGGCGCGCCCACGACCTCGACCGCGCCCATGTCTTCCATTCGTGGCAGGCGCAGGGGCCGTTCGACCCGATGACCGTCGTCGCGGCAGAGGGCTCCTATGTCTGGGACGGCGAGGGTCGGAAGCTCCTCGACTTCTCCTCGCAGCTGGTGAACACGAACATCGGCCACCAGCACCCCGCAGTGGTCGCCGCCATTCAGGAGCAGGCGGGACGGCTGTGCACGATCGCACCCCAGCACGTCAACGACGCCCGCTCGGAGGCCGCCCGCCTCATCGCCGAGCTCGCCCCCGGCGATCTCGACCACGTGTTCTTCACCAACGGGGGAGCGGACGCGAACGAGCACGCGATCCGCATGGCGCGCCTGCACACGGGCCGGACAAAGGTCCTCTCCGCCTACCGCAGCTACCACGGCGGCACCCAGCTCGCCGTCAACGTCACCGGGGATCCGCGCCGCTTCCCCAACGACTACTCGGCCGAGGGCGTCGTCCACTTCATGCCCGCCTACCAGTACCGTTCCTACTTCGGCTCGACCACCGAGGCGGTGGAGACCGAGCGCGCGCTGCGCCACCTCGAGGACCTCATCGTCCTCGAAGGCCCGGCGAACATCGCTGCCCTCGTCCTCGAGACCGTGCCCGGCACCGCCGGCATCTACGGTCCGCCCGCCGGCTACCTCGCGGGCGTCCGGGAGCTGACCCGGCGCTACGGCATCGTCTACATCGCCGACGAGGTCATGGCCGGGTTCGGCCGGACGGGACGCTGGTTCGCCGTCGATCGTTGGGACGTCACCCCCGACCTCCTCACCTTCGCCAAGGGCGTGAACTCCGGCTACGTCCCGCTCGGCGGGGTCGCGATCTCGGAGGCGATCTACGAGACCTTCCGCGACCGTGCCTACCCCGGCGGGCTGACGTACTCCGGGCACCCGCTCGCGTGCGCGGCGGCGGTGGCGACGATCGGGGCGATGCGTGAGGAGGGGATGGTCGAGAACGCCGACCGCCTCGGCGCCGAGGTGATCGGTCCCACCCTGCGAGAGCTCGCCGAGCGCCACCCTTCCGTCGGTGACGTCCGGGGGATGGGCTGCTTCTGGGCCGTCGAACTCGTCCGGAACCGGGAGACGAAGGAGCCGATGGCGGCCTACGGCGGATCGTCTGCGGAGATGAACGCCGTCATCGCCGCCCTCAAGGCCGGTGGTGTGCTCCCGTTCGCGAACTTCAACCGCATCCACATCGTGCCCCCGCTCAACACCCCCGACGCCGATGTCCGCCGCGGCCTCGACGTGCTCGACCGGGCGCTGGCCGTCGCCGACGGATACGTGCACTGAATCGGACGCTGGGACCCGGCGGCCGCCTCGGCGGGGTCGTTCTGACACCGAACGACCGGTGCGCTGGGACCCGGCGGCCGCCTCGGCGGGATGTGAGAGCTGATACATCGTCCCTGCGGCTGCAGGTATTGAACCAGTTCGCAGATGAACGGAAGATGAATGGGGTGACTGCAGGCTGAAGGCTGTGTGAAGCTTCGGCGTCTCACGTTGTAGACTCACACGTGTTTGAGGCCGCTGCCTGGCAGTGCGTTCAATCCCCGGTCCCCGCTGTGTCTACATCCAAGGTCGCTGAGTGGAAATCATCTTCGTCGTCGTGCTCGTCGTCGCACTGGCACTCTTCTTCGACTTCACCAACGGCTTTCACGATACGGCCAACGCGATGGCCACGCCGATCGCCACGGGCGCGATCAAGCCGAAGGCCGCCGTCACCCTCGCCGCGATCCTCAACCTCGTCGGCGCCTTCCTCTCCACCGAGGTGGCGAAGACGATCTCCGGGGGCATCATCCGCGAAGGCGAGGGCGGGGTCCAGATCACTCCGGACTTCATCCTCGCCGGCCTCATCGGCGCGATCATCTGGAACATGGCGACGTGGCGGTTCGGACTGCCGTCGTCGTCCTCGCACGCGCTCTTCGGCGGCCTCATCGGTGCGGCCATCGTCGGTGCGGGCCTGAACTCGGTCGACTTCGGGGTCTTCCTCTCCAAGGTCGTCATCCCGGCGATCGCCGCGCCGCTCATCGCCGGCATCAGCGCCTACCTGTGCACGCGTCTCGCGTACTACATCACCCGCCGCAACGGCGACGGACAGACCGCGCACCGGGCGCCGTTCAAGTACGGGCAGATCTTCAGCTCCTCGCTCGTCGCGCTCGCCCACGGCACGAACGATGCTCAGAAGACGATGGGCGTCATCACCCTCGTCCTCATCTCCGCGAACCTCCAGGCGCAGGGCACCGGCCCGCAGTTCTGGGTCATCGCCACGTGTGCCTTCGCGATCGCCTTCGGCACCTACGTCGGCGGATGGCGGATCATCGACACGCTCGGCACGAAGCTCACCACCGTCAAGCCCGCACAGGGGCTGTCCGCCGAGACCTCGACCGCCGCTGCGATCCTCGCCTCCTCGCACCTCGGCTTCGCCCTGTCGACGACGCAGGTCGCCTCCGGTTCGGTGCTCGGGTCGGGTCTCGGCCGCAAGGGTGCCGACGTCCGGTGGTCGACGGCCGGACGCATCGCCTCGGGCTGGCTGCTGACGATCCCGGCCGCGGGCATCGTCGGTGCGGCCGCGGCCGGTGTCGCCCACCTGGGGCTGTTCGGCGTTCTTATCGACACCGCCGTCGCCGTCGTCGCCGTCCTCTGGATCTACCTCAGCTCCCGCCAGGACAAGACTGCCGAGATCTCGAACTTCGACACCGTCGGCGAGGCCGTCAACATCCGCGGCCGCAAGCGCAAGCTGCGCCAGGATCGCAACCGCAAGCGCGCCGAGGCGCGTCGTGAGGCCCGCACCGAGGCGCAGACGAAGAAGGACGCGGAGAAGAAGAGCCGGAAGTCCCAGGCGCGTCGCACTGCGGCGGCCAACGGCGCTGTGACGACGGATGCCGTCGCGAAGGAGGCAGTCGCTGGCACGGCGAGCAGCGCTGGTTCCGCAACGGACGTCCGGGCGACAGGCACGTCGGCTGCCGACGCATCGAGGCAAGACGCCGATGCTGACAAGGGAGGCGCCAAATGATCGAGTGGAGCTCGTTCGCCATCGTGGCGATTGCGACGTGGTTCTCGTCGCTCGTCGTCATCGGACTGTTCTCGACCGCGGTGCGCATGCGCGCGGTCCACATCGATCAGGTCGCCGAGGGCCACGGCAACCCGCTGCTCAAGGCCGGATACTGGGCCGTCTTCGCACTCTGCGGTGCGCTTGTCCTCTTCGGGGTCTACCTCATCGTCCCCGTCCTCCACGGTGCCTGAGCGCTCCCGCCGCGGACTTCGCCGGGTCGCCGTGTCGTCGCTGACATGCGGGCGCTCAGCCTGAGCTCCTCCCGAGACACAGCTCGAACGCCCCGTACCCGCAGTCGCACGCCGCACCCTTAGCGTCACTCCGCACCCGTTGCGCGGCGTCGCACCCGTGGCGCTGCTTCGCACCGGCAGTCGCACGAACAACCTCGAGCACGCCACCCCTGCGCCGCAGCGTTACGTCCTACGTTTGCAAGCGTAGGATTTGCAACTCCGAGGAGTGTTGCACGCATGGTGCAGTGTCGCCGTGCTGCCGCGCCGGCCACATCCCACCGTCGGCATCTATTCACACCCCAAGCGATGCTTCGCACCCGCAGCTGAACGAACAACCTCGAGCGCGCCACCCCCTCGCTGGAGCGCTGATTCCTCCCCTTGCACCGGGATGAATTGCCGCTTCGGGGAGGGTCAGCGGAGCGGCCCGGCGCTCCTGAGACTGCCGGGCCAAGGCGGCCCGGCACTGCGGAGGCCGTCCGGCCAAGGCTGCCACCCGAAAGCTACCCGGAACCCCCTACCGGCGTCGAACACGACGATCCCCCGACCACCTCGGCGGTGATTGGGGGATCGTCGTTGTCAGTGCGAGGCCGTGAGGCTCAGCGCTTCACGCCGCTCCCGGCGGCCGCGGAGCTCAGCGACTCACGTAGCTCAGCACTTCAGGCGAGGCCGAGGCGCTCGCGGAGGCTGTCGACCTCGGCGCGGAGTTCGGCCGGAACCGAATCGCCGAGCTCGGCGTACCACTCTTCGATCGAGGCGAGCTCGGTCTCCCACTCCTCGGGCTTGATCGCGAGCGCCTTGCGCAGCTGCTCCGCGGTGAAGTCGAGACCCTCGGTGTCGAGTGCGCCTTCGGCCGGGGTGAAGCCGAGCGGGGACTCGACGGCGTCGGCGGTGCCGGCGACGCGCTCGAAGACCCACTTGAGGACACGCGAGTTCTCGGAGAACCCGGGCCACAGGAACGAGTTGTCGTCATCGCGACGGAACCAGTTGACGTAGAAGATCTTCGGCAGCTTCGCACCCTCGGTCTGGCCGATGTTGAGCCAGTGCTGGAGGTAGTCGCCGACGTTGTAGCCGATGAACGGACGCATCGCCATCGGGTCACGGCGCACGACGCCGACGGCGCCGGTGGCAGCGGCGGTGGTCTCCGAGGAGAGCACCGAGCCCATGAACACGCCGTGGTTCCAGTCGCGGGTCTCGGTGACCAGCGGCATCGTCGTCTTGCGGCGACCGCCGAAGAGGATCGCCGAGATCGGCACACCGTTGGGGTTCTGCCACTCGGGAGCGAGCGTGGGAACGTTGGCGATCGGGGTGCAGAAGCGCGAGTTCGGGTGCGCGGCCGGGGTCTCCGAGTCCGGAGTCCAGTCGTTGCCCCGCCAGTCGGTGAGGTGCGCGGGCTTCTCGTCGGTCTTGCCCTCCCACCACACGTCGCCGTCGTCGGTGAGCGCGACGTTCGTGAAGATGTTGCCGCCGGCCTCGATCGCGTGCATCGCGGTCGGGTTGGTCGAGTAGCCGGTGCCCGGCGCGACGCCGAAGAGACCGAACTCGGGGTTGACGGCGTAGAGCTGGCCGTCCTCGCCGAAGCGCATCCACGCGATGTCGTCACCGAGTGTCTCGGCCTTCCAGCCGGGGATCGTCGGCTCGATCATGGCGAGGTTGGTCTTGCCGCAGGCCGAGGGGAACGCGGCGGCGATGTACTTGACCTCGCCCTCCGGGTTCGTCAGCTTGAGGATGAGCATGTGCTCGGCCAGCCAGCCCTCGTCGTGGGCGATCGCCGAGGCGATGCGCAGTGCGTAGCACTTCTTGCCGAGCAGCGCGTTGCCGCCGTAGCCGGAGCCGAACGACCAGATCGAGCGCTCCTCGGGGAAGTGGGTGATGTACTTCGTCGAGTTGTTCGGCCAAGCGACATCGGCCTCGCCCTCAGCGAGCGGGGCGCCCACCGAGTGGACGCACTCGACGAAGTCCGCGTCCTGCGCATCGATCGCGTCGAGGGCGTACTTGCCCGAGCGAGCCATGATGAGCATCGAGAGCACGACGTAGGGCGAGTCGGTGACCTCGATGCCGAACATCGGCTGATCCGCCTCGGCGAGGCCCATGACGAAGGGGATGACGTACATCGTGCGTCCGCGCATCGAGCCGTCGAAGAGGCCGTTGAGGGTCTCCTTCATCTCCGCGGGGGCGACCCAGTTGTTGAGCGCGCCGGCGTCCTTCTCATCGACCGAGCAGATGTAGGTGCGGTCCTCGACGCGGGCGACGTCCTCGGGATCCGAGGCGGCGTAGTAGGAGTCCTTCGTGCCGGTGAGGCGCACGAGCGTGCCGGCATCGACGAGCTGCTGCGTGATGAGGTCCCGCTGGCCCTCGGAGCCGTCGATCCACACGATCTCGTCGGGGGTGGTGAGGGTGGCGATCCGGCTGACGAACGAAAGCACCTTCTCGTTCTTCGTGGGGGCGTTCTTCAGCTGGTCAGCGACGACGTCATGGTCGAGGACTGTCATGAGTGGTCTCCTGGTGTATCGGGGGTTTCGCGACGGATGTCGGAGGGCGGTACATCTCCACGGTAGGGTGGGCGCAATGGTGAAGATCACCGAATATCGCCGCTCGAAGATGTGCATTGGAACACAACCAGGGCACTTGTGACTTATTCTCGGCAATCACATGCCTTATTTTTGCAGAAGTGTGACGTGAATTTTCAGATTGATGATCTGCTTGAAAACTGGATCATCGATTCCCTCGCCGAGGCGGTCGACCGTCCCGCGTGTCCCCTTTGGCGGCCGTCCGGCGGAGCGGATTCCTGCGGTCAGCGCTGAGTGCTGCGGCGGAAGTCGCCGGAAACTGTGGCGAAGGGCACTGGTCGGAGATTTGAGGTCGGATCGGCATCGTGTGTATAGTTGATCGAGTTGCAGGGCGGGAGCCCGGTGACGATGCGCCACTAGCTCAACGGATAGAGCATCTGACTACGGATCAGAAGGTTGGGGGTTCGAATCCCTCGTGGCGCACCACGAAAGGCCCCTCACCAGGAGAGATTCCAGTGAGGGGCCTTCGTCATGTCCGCTGGCAGGGATTCGTCGGCCTCGCCGTGGGCTCCGACGCCGACGGTGCACGGACCCTGTGGAACGCCGAGTGATCAGGCCTTGACCGCTAGTACCGGCACCGGCGAGTCGAGCAGCAGGCGCTGACTCACCGAGCCCATGAGAGCCTTGCCGACCCGGGAGCGGCGCTTCATGCCGATGACAAGCCGTGCGATGTCGTCGCGTTCCTCGAGTTCGTCGAGGACGGCCTCGGCGGGATCGCGATCACCGCGACCCTGGCGGCCGACGAGCTCGTACGGCACTTCGGAGGCGTCGAGCACGGTCGTGTCGAAATCGGACTGGATACCCAGCGGGATGACGACGAGGTTCGTGTCGAAATGCCGGGCTTCGCCGATCGCGGCCGTGACGGCTGCGTCGGCTGAGGCGTTGTCGGGGACTGCCACCATGATGGCCATGGTCACTCCTTGGATGCTCGGTGGGCGGGGATGTGTCATCGAGGATACTCGGGACCCTCAGCGACCGTACTTCGTGCGGAACTCCTCTTCGAGGTCCTCGAGGGTCTTGTTCCTCGTTTCGGGGACCATGAAGTAGATGAAGATGAGGGCGAGAACTCCGAGGCCGGCGAACATGAAGAAGGTGTTCGCGATCCCCATGCCGGCGACGACGCTGGGGAAGAACTGGGCCACGGCGGCATTGGCCATCCACAGGGCGAAGACGCAGATGCCCATGGCGAACGAGCGGATCTTCAGCGGGAAGATCTCGGCGAGCATGAGCCATACGAGGGGTCCGAGCGTGCCCTGCATCGAGAAGACGAAGAGGACGACGAAGACGAGGATCGCGTACGCCTTGAACTGCCCGTCCGGGAGGAACACCGCGGAGAGGCCGATGAGGAGGTGGAACGTGCTCGTGAGTGTGAACCCGCCGAGCAGCATGACCCGCCGCGGCAGCTTGTTGATGAGCATGATGCCGACGGTGACGCCGAGGACGGAGAAGAGTCCGTTGAAGGTGTTCGCGATGATTGCGGCGTCGGCGGAGAAACCGGCGTCGGTGAGCAGCTGGGTGCCGTAGTACATCACCGAGTTGATGCCGGTGAGCTGCTGGGCGATGCCGAGGCCGACGCCGATGATGACGAGGCGCAGCACCCACTTCGAGGCGAGGTCGGACAGTCCGCCCGTCTTCGACTTCTCCTCCTCCTCGGCGAGGAGTTCGACCTCCTTCATCTCCGCCTCGGCGCGTTCGGTCGAGCGGACCTGTTTGAGCACCTCGAACGCCTGGTCGTCACGGTGTTTCGAGATCAGCCAGCGCGGGCTCTCGGGGAGGAAGAGCATGCCGATGAGCAGAGCGATCGCTGGCAGCACGGCGACGGCGAGCATGTACCGCCACACGCCCTCGTGCTCTCCCCAGATGTTGAAGATGATCGCGTTGATGACGAAGGCCGCGAACTGACCGACGACGATCATCACCTCGTTGCGGGTCACCAGCGAACCTCGCCGTTCGAACGGGGCGAGCTCGGCGAGGTAGACCGGCACTGTCGTCGACGCAGCGCCGACGGCGAGACCGAGGAAGAACCGGGCACCGGCGAGGAACTGCCAGTTCGGTGCGAGCGCGCACGCAAGCGTGCCGACGATGAAGAACGTCGCGAGCAGGAGGATGTTCGACCGCCTGCCGAAGGCATCGGAGAGCCGCCCGCCGATGACGGCGCCGAAAGCGGCCCCGATTGTGAGGAAGCTGACGACGATCCCCTCGGTGCGCGGGGTGAGTCCGAAGTCCTGGGTGAGCGGCTCGAGGGCACCGTTGACGACGCCGGTGTCGTAGCCGAAGAGCAGACCGCCGAAGGTGGCGACGACGGCGATGATCCCCAACCGGGAGGTGTGCGGACCTTTGGTGTCAGGGGGCAGGTCCACGAGTGACTTCTGTTGACCGCTCATGGCGTTCACTCTCCTTTGAATGACTCTGTGAATGGTGCTGAATGACTCGGTGAATGGTGCGGTTCGGATGTGCGCGGGCGCACGACGGGTAGGGCGATGTCCGCCAGCCTCAGGCGATGGGTGAGCCTGTGCTCGGGTGGGCAGGCGGCCGATATGTCAGGCGACCCTGTCGGTTGTGGTCAGTCGGCGTCACCTCGATGTCCGGCGACGAGGTCGTCGATCGCCTGCTTCTGGTACCGGCTGACGGAGTCGTTGTTCTCGTTCTCCCCGAAGACATTGGAGACGATGAGCGCATCCTCCCGGTCGAGGAACCCTGTCGTCCCCAGGGTCGCGAAGAGGGCCTCGAAGTCGACGTCCCCGTCGCCCACCTTGAGGTGCTGGTGCACCCTCGCCGAGGTGGTCGGCGGGTTCGCGATGTACCGCAGCCCGTGTGAGGCCCGGTGGTCGTAGGCGTCGGAGATGTAGACCGCGCGGAGGCGGTCGCCGAGTTCGGGGACGAGCGTGTCAAGGCAGTCGCCGTAGTGGAAGGTGTGCGGGGCGACGTAGACGAAGCCGATGGCGTCCGAATCGAGCCCGCGCAGCACCCGCCACGCCTCGTGGCCGTCCTCGACGAAGTCGTCGGGGTGGGGGTCGAAGTTGAGCCTGAGGCCCTCGCGTTCGACGCGGGGCAGCAGCTCGTCCATCGACCGGTAGAACGATTCCTCGGAGTCCTCGAACGACTCGGGTCGGCCGCTGAACTCGGTGTTGATCGTGCCCACGCCGAGGTCGACGGCGATGTCGATGACGCGGTCGAAGTTCTTCACCGCAGCCTGCCGTTTCGCCTCATCGGGCCACGCGATCCGCTGCACGGGCAGGAGCGCCGGTACGGTGATCCCGGCGGCGTCGACGCTGTGGGCGAAGCGCTTGATGAGGTCGCGGTCCATCTTCGGGTACCGGAAGTGCGTCGCGAAGTCCGGATGCGGGGTGAGCTGCATGTGCTCGAACCCGAGGTCGGCGGTGGCTGCGGCGAAGTCGAGCAGCCTGTGCGTGTGGTGGAGCGGGGTCGGGTCGTAGGCGATCTTCATCGTCTGCTCCTCACGCGTAGAACGCCGGGGTCGGCGGAACATCGATCGTGCGCTGACCGCCGCCGCCCAGCGAGGCGACTCCCTCCTGGCAGGCGACGGCGACCCGGTATCCGTCCCACGCTGACGGACCGGTCGTCGTGCCCGCCCGGGAGGCGTCGACCCAGGCTTGGACCTGTGCATCGTAGGCGGTGGCGAACCGGGTGGTGAAGTCGGCGTGCTCGCCCATTGAGAAGCGGCCCGCGTGCCAGGTCTGGAGTCCGGTGGGCTCGCCGATGCGGGCGATGCCGGAGGAGAACACCGCCTCGGTGGACACCTGGTAGCCGAACTGGACGCTGACGTTCATTTCGAGGTCGACGAGGACCCCGTTCTCGAGTTCCATGAGCACGAGGATCGGTTCACGCAGGCGCTCAGGCGTGAGCGGATTGCGGCGGGCGAACTTGACCTCGACGGATCTGATCGGCGATCCGGCGAGCCACGGGACGATGTCGAACTCGTGGACGACGGAGTCGGTGATGAGCGATTCCTGCTGGTAGGAGTCGGGGACGACCGCGTTGCGGTGGGCGCACCGGAGCATGAGCAGCTCCCCGGTCTCACCCGATTCGACGAGACCGCGCAGCTGCCGGTATTCGGGGTCGAAGCGGCGCATGAACCCGACCTGGATGAGCCTGCGCCCGCCTGCCTGTTCGGCCTCGAGGACGCGCAGCGAGGATTCGGGGTCGGGAGTGAGCGGCTTCTCGCACAGGGTCGGGATTCCGGCCTCGATCGCCGGCAGGAGCACCGGCTCATGGAGGAAGCCGGGGGTGGCGATGAGCAGACCGTCGACGGCGCCCGCATCGAGGGCGTCCTCGACCCGGGTGAAGGCCTGCGCGGCCGGAGCATCGCCGAGCGCCGCCTGGGCCCGGCCCGTGTCGGGTTCAATGACGGCCGAGACGTTCGCTCCGCTGATCGAGCGGGTGATGCGCCGGATGTGGTCGGCGCCCATCATCCCGGCGCCGACGACGCCGATGCGGAAGTCCTGTGCGTTCATGCTCGCTCCTTGCGATTGTGCTCTCGCCGAGGTGGCTGTCGGTGTCGACATGATCGTGTCCTCAGTGGTCGGTGGCGGCGGACGGGGTCGAGGCGAGGATCGTCTGCAGCGTCCGCTCGGCGATGGGGTAGGGGGCGTCGACGCTGCAGCCGAACATGTCCTGTTCGACGATGGCGAAGGTGTTCGGGTCGAGGGCGGCGACGGCCTCGATGATCGGATCGAGCGGCGGGATCCCCTGGTTCGGTTCGACCATGATTCCCTCGGCGACCGCCTCGGCGAAGGGCTGATCTGACTTGAGGACGTCCCAGATCCTCACCGGGTCGACCTGCTTGAGGTGGAGGTAGCCGATCCGGGAGGGATGGTCCTCGATGAGCCGCAGGTTGTCCCCGCCGTAGTAGGAGAAGTGGCCGGTGTCGAGGCAGAGGTTGGTGAAGCGCTCGTCGGTGAGTTCGAGGAACCGTTCGACCTCGGAGTGGGTGCCGACGTGGGAGTCGGCGTGCGAATGGAACTGCTGGTGGAGGCCGTACTCCTCCTCGAGCGCCTTGCCGAGGGCGTCGTGGCCGGCGGCGAGACGCTGCCAGCCCTCCGCGTCGAGGGTGCGGGCTTCGAGGACTTCGCTGGTGGCGTCCGAGCGCCACAGGTCGGGGATGACGACGATGTGCTCGCCGCCGAGGGCCGCAGTGAGCTTCGCGACGCGTTCGACCTGCTCCCAGGCCCGGGCGAACTGGTCGCCCGACTTGTGGAAGCCGGTGAAGACCGTTCCGCCGGAGAGTTTGAGGCCGCGGCTGCCGAGCTCCTCGCCGAGCTGTGCGGGATCGGTGGGAAGGTAGCCGTAGGGTCCGAGTTCGATCCACGTGTACCCGGCCTCGGCGACCTCGTCGAGGAACCGCTGCCAGGGCACCTGGCCGGGATGGTCGGGGAACCACACGCCCCACGAGTCGGGGGCGGTGCCGATGCGCAGCGGCTGCGTTGCCGCCGTCGAGGTGGTCATGGTGGGTGTCCTTCGTGTGCGGTCGGGTGCGGTGGCCTGTGGGCTGGTGTCGAGTGCAGTGCTCACAACAGCGGCCTCTGCTTCTTGACGGCGATCTCGTACTCGTCGCGGGCAGCCTGGGTGTCGCCCATCGTCGAGACCTCGGCGACGGGGACATCCCACCAGCCTTCACCGTCGGGGGCGTAGACGAGAGGATCGGAATGGATGTGGATGAGCGTCGAGGTCTCCGCCTCCCTGGCTGCGGCGACCGCCTCGGCCAGCCGCGTGCTCGCATCCGGTCCCGGGTCGATCTCGACGACGTCGATGCCGTACGACCGGGCGTTGGCGGCGAGATCGACGGGGAGGACCTCGTCGGTGCGGAAGTCGCTCGCCTCGGCGTCGTACTTCCGGTACCACGTGCCGAACCGGGGTGCGCCCACGGTCTCGGAGAGGTGGCCGATCGAGGCGAAGCCGTGGTTCTGGATGAGGACGACGATGAGCTTGAGCCCTTCGGCGACCGCGGTGACGAGTTCCGTGTGGAGCATGAGGTACGACCCGTCGCCGACCATGACGATCGCCTCCCGGTCCTCACCGGCGGCGTCGATCGCGCGGCGGACGCCGAGCCCGCCGGCGATCTCGTAGCCCATGCACGAGAACGCGTACTCGACGTGGTAGCCGAGCGGATCGTTCGTGCGCCAGAGCTTCTGCAGGTCACCGGGTAGGGAACCGGCTGCCTGGATGACGACGTCGCGGGGACCGGCGGCGGTGTTGACCGCCCCGATGACCTCGGCCTGACCGGGCAGCGCGGCATCGGTGGGGGCCGTGGCCTCATCGACGACGGCGATCCAGTCCGTGCGCTCACGGTCGACCCGTGCGCTCAGGTCCTCACTCACCCGGAAATCGCCGAGGTGCTCGTGCAGTCCCCGGATCCCCTCCCTCGCGTCGGCGACGAGGGGGAGGCGACTGCCGTGCTTGAACGCATCGAAGGCGGCGACGTTGAGGTTGACGAAGCGGACCTCCGGGTTCTGGAATACGGTCCGGCTCGCGGTGGTGAAGTCGCTGTAGCGGGTGCCGATGCCGATGACGAGGTCGGCGTCGGCGGCGATCCGGTTCGCTGCGGTCGACCCCGTCGCTCCGATCCCGCCGAGATTGAGGGGGTGATCCCAGTCGAGGACCCCGCCCCCGGCCTGGGTCGTGGCCACGGGGATCCCGGTCGCCTCGGCGAAGGCCCGCAGCTCGTCCTCGGCGTGGGAGTAGAGGACACCGCCTCCGGCGACGATGAGCGGGGTCCGGGACTCGCGGATCGCTGCGACCGCCCGCTCGAGCGGACCGGTCTCCGGCAGGGGCCGGCGCAGGTGCCAGTCGCGTTCGGTGAGGAACTCGGCGGGGACCTCGATGGTCTCGGCCTGGACGTCCTCGGGCAGGGCGATCGTCACCGCCCCGGTCTCGGCGGGGTCGGTGAGCACGCGCATCGCCGTCAGAGCGATCGAGAAGAGCTGCTCGGGCCGGTCGACACGGTCGAAGAACCGGGACAGCGGCCGGAACGCGTCGGTGACCTGCAAGGATGTGTCGTGCGGGTGTTCGAGCTGCTGGAGGACGGGGTCGGCGACGCGAGTGGCGAACGTGTCGGAGGGCAGAAGCAGCGCGGGCATCCGGTTCGATGTCGCCAAGGCCGCCCCGGTGAGCATGTTCGCCGCTCCCGGACCGACCGAGGCCGCCGAGGCGAACGTCGAAAGTCTCCGGTTCATCCGGGCGTAGCCGACGGACTGGTGGACCATCGCCTGTTCGTTCCGCGCCTGGTGGTAAGGCATCGCCCCGGGCTCGTCATGGTGGAGCTGACGCAGCGCCTGACCGATGCCGGCGACATTGCCGTGGCCGAAGATCCCGAAGGTCCCTGCGATCGTGCGCACCCGGGTATCGCCGTCGACCGTGTACTGGCGGGTCAGGAACGTCATCAGCGCCTGCGCGACCGTCATCGTCGTCATCGCCGTTCTCCTCCATCCTCGGTGGTGAACCCGTCGCGTCCGGGTGCGGCGGCGTTTTGAGTGCCTGTGGTGTCCTCATCGCCGGTCGGCTCCGCCGTGTAGGGCAGCCGCGGGTCGAACTCCTCACCCTCCCATTGTTCGCGGACCCAGCCGTGGGCGGGATCGTCGGTGATGAGCCACGCACGGTCGGGGTCGGGGCCCGCCATGACGTTGAGGTAGTAGTTGTCGTAGCCGGGGGCCGCGGCGACGGGGCCGTGGTACCCGTAGGGGACGAGGGCGATGTCGCCGGTGCGCACGATCGCCGAGGTCTCGATCTCCCCGGCCGCCGAGGAGTACGTCGCGAAGAGCGCGAACGGATCGGCCGCAGCCGGGGCGGTCAGACCGCGGGAGACTGCGGATTCGAAGTAGTAGATCTCCTCGAGCCGGGTCTCGGTCCCGGCGATCGCTTCGTCGTGCTTGTGCGGGGGATAGGACGACCAGTTCTCGGCCGGGGTGATGACCTCGCACGCGATGATCTTCACGCAGTCGAGTCCCGCCGGGGTCGCGAAGTTGTGAACCTGTCGGCTCGAGCGCCCGGCCCCGCGCAGCTCGACGGGGACATCGGCCGCAGGCAGGTACTGGACGGGTCGGGTCTCCTCGGTCGGGGCTTCGCACACGGCGATGCGTCCCGAGCCCCTGACCGTCGCGGCGGTGCCGGTGGGCAGGTAGAGGCAGTCGGCAGGACCGTGGAAGACCGAGCGGCGACCGGCGAGGTTCTGCTCCCCGACGATGCCCTCGGGCGCGGAGTACTTCACGGTGAATGTCGGCCCGGACAGGGGCACGAGCACCCGTTCGACCGCCTCGGCGGGGAGGTCGACGGTCGCATCGGCGAGCTCGAGGATCCGCAGGCCGGTGTGCGCCCACCCGGGCAGGGAGGCATCGACGAGGGATTCGCAGGCGCCCGAGCTCAGGGTGTCGCGGCGGTGGAGCCAGTCGTTGATCATGCCGAGGTCCTCTCCGATCCGTGGACGAGTGCGGCCGCCCGGTCGACGGCGGCGCCGACGTCGCCGTCGGCGGGGTAGACGATGGAGCGGCCGATGACGAGGCCGCGGACCCCGGGCAGCGCGAGCGCGGCCTCCCAGCTGCGGAACGTTGCCTCGGGGTCGTCCGAGCGCTCGCCGCCGAGGAGGAGGGTGGGCAGGGTCGTCGCCGCGAGCACTCGGTCCATATCGTCGACGACGGGGATCTTCAGCCATGTGTGCGCCGAGGAGGTGCCGAGGCCCTGGGCGATCCCGATCGAGGTGATGACGGCTTCGGGGGTGAGGATGTTGCGCACCCGATCGTCGGCCCATTCGTTGAGGAAGGGTTCGATCATCACCGGGATGTCCTCGGCTGCACAGTCGTTGACGGCGCGGGCGTTGGCTTCGAGCGCCGATGCGGTCGCCGGGTCACCGAGGTTGATCCGCAGCAGGGTCTTCGCGAGGTCGATGCCGTCGCGGGCCATGCCGGCGGCGGTGTGACCGGTGAAGCGGTCGTCGATCTCGAAGGCCGAGCCGGCGAGGCCGCCGCGGTTCATCGACCCGACGGCGAGCTTGCCTTCGAGGCAGCCGAGGAACGCGAGGTCGTCGAGGACGTCGGGAGTGCCGAGGACGCCGTCGACGCCGGGACGGGAGAGTGCCGTGGCGAGCCGGTTGAGGAGGTCCTCGCGGTCGGCCATGGCCAACCGGTCGTCGCCGACGGCGTTCGCTCCGCGGGCGGGGTGGTCGGCGGCGACGATGAAGAGCTTCGAATCGGCACCGCCGATCGGGCGGCGGGCGCGGGCGGACCACGCGGCGGAGATCGCTGCCGGGTCGTCGAAGCGCGCGTCGCGGAGGCGGGCGAACGCCGCGGGGGAGAGGGTGGGAGTCGGCATCAGCGGTCCTTCGATGTCGAGGCGGCGGGGGTCGAGGGTGAGGTGTGAGCGAGGTCGGCTCCGGCGTTGTCGTTCGCCGAGGCGGTCTGCGTGGTACCGGGGCCACCGACGACGGCGGTCACCTCGGCGGTCGTCGGCATCGCCGTCGAGCACTCCCGACGGGTGGCGACGATGGCACCGGCGACGTTGGCGAAGCGCAGCAGGTACTCGAGATCCCAGCCTTCGAGCAGTCCGAAGCACAGGGCGCCGCCGAAGCCGTCGCCGGCGCCGAGACCGTTGACGACGTCGACGGGATACGGCGGGACCTCGACGCGTTCGTCGACGGTCTTCGCCAGCACGCCCTTGGGTCCCTGCTTGACGATGGCGAGTTCGATGCCGCGCTCGAGCAGGGCGTCGGCGGCGCGGTCGGGGTCCGTCTCGCCGACGGCGATCTCGCACTCCTCCCGGTTGCCGACGGCGACGGTGACGTGGTCGAGGGCTCGGGACACCTCGGCGGTGGCCGTCGCGGGATCGGACCAGAACATCGGGCGGTAGTCGAGGTCGAGGACCGTGTGCTCGGCGCGACCGCGGGCCGCCCAGGCCGCATGGTGGGTCGAACGGCTGGGTTCGACGCTCAGACCCGTGACCGTGGCCCAGAAGATCCGGGCGGTCCGGATCGCGTCGAGGTCGAGATCGGCCTCGGTGAGCGTGAGATCGGGGGCGATCGGGTCGCGGTAGAAGTAGAGGGGGAATTCATCGGGCGGGAAGATCTCGCAGAACGTCACCGGGGTGTTGTGCTCGGTGTCGGTGGCGACGAAACGGTTGTCGACGCCGAGGCGGGTGAGCTCATCGCGGAGGTACCGCCCGAACGGGTCGTCGCCGACGGCGGTGACGATCGCGGAGTTGAGTCCGTAGCGGGCAGCGGCGACGGCGACGTTTGAGGCCGAACCGCCGAGGTATTTGCCGAAGGTCTCGACGCTCTCGAGGCCGACACCGTCCTGGAGCGGGTAGATGTCGACGCCGATGCGCCCGATGCTCACAAGGTCGAACGGGGTGGTGCGCGGGGTCGTCGGAGCGGGAGTCCGGTCGGTCTGCGCGTCGGCCTGCTCGATTCGCGGGTGAGCCGTACCGGTCCGCGGGTGAACCGGCTGCGCGTCAGCCTGCTCGTTCCGCGGGTGATCCTGCGGTGACGGCGAAGGTGTCTGAGTCATGGACGTCGGTTCCCTCCGTGCGGCTGCAGTGCCGCGTGTCTATTTGTCAGGACAAACTATTTGTCATGACAATATCACTCATCGTGCTCTGCGTCACCCCCTTTTTTTGGGGGCGGTTCTGGGGAGTGCTCGCATCCCGGGAGCGGTCGTGAGGCAGCCGCTCGGTTTCGATCCCCCTGGTACGGATCGAACCACCGCGTGCGGATCCACACCGCGCGGTTGCTGCACTCCTCGACGACCACGAGAGTGCCAGCCCCCTCAGCGCCCCCGCCGCTCAGCGCGAGACGAGCGTCGTCTCGAACGAGTAGAGGTCGGGTCGGTAGCAGTGGTCGCCCCATTCGATGATCTGGCCCGAATGGTCGAGCGCGGTCCGGTGCATCGTCAGCAGCGGGGCGCCTGGGGTGATGTCGAGGAGGTCGGCCTCGTCGTCGGCGGCAGCGCGGGCGCCGATCGTCTGATGGGCGACGGAGAAGACGACCCCGCGCTCGCGCAGGGTTTCATAGAGACCGGCGGTGACGAGCTCGGCGGCGGTGATATCGGCGAACGGCTCGGGCAGGACGTTGTGGAGGATCGCGAGCGGCGTCGAGCCGATGAGCCGGAGTCGGCGCAGGTGGAGGGTCGGGGACCCCACCGCCACACCGAGGCGCTCGGCGAATTCCGCGTCCGCCGCCTCGACGCGGTGGCTGAGCACGGTCGTCGCCGGTGCGTTGCCCGACTTCTGCAGGTCCTCGTGGAGGCTCGTGAGATCGACGGCCCGGGCGACGGGGCGTTGGAGGACCTGCGTTCCGACCCCGCGCCGACGCACGAGCAGCCCCTTGTCGACGAGGTCCTGGATCGCCTGCCGGATCGTCGGTCGGGAGAGACCGAGCCGCTCGGCCATCGAGACCTCATTCTCCAGACGGGTGCCCGCGGCGATGTCTCCGGCGGTGATCGCGGCCTCGAGGCGGCGGGCGATCTGGACGTAGAGCGGCGCGGCCCCGGCGGAGCGGTCGAGGGTGCCGAAGAACTCCTCGCTCAGCTCGGTCTCGGGTGCGCGTGCCATGGGGTCCCTGCTTCGTTCCGGTCTCGGTCTGCCCTCGAGCTTACCCGGCGTGATCGCGGGCGGTGAGCAGCACCTCGGCGGCGGTTTCGAGTCCTTCGATCCGCCCCAGCGCCTCGTCCTCGTGTTCGATGTGGACGGCCATGTCGGGGTCGACGGCGGCGAGGGCCGCGACGAACCGATCCCAGAAGTCCTGGTCGTGTCCGCGTCCGAGCGCGACGAAGTCCCAGGCCGAGCCCTCCGGCCATCGGTTGATCGCCGCGCCCCCGCGGATCCGCGTGATCCGGTCCCCGGTGAAGCGCGTGTGCCGGTCGTCGAGGACGCCGTGGACGGCCGCCGCCGGATTGATCCGCACGTCCTTGGCTGCGGCGTGGACGACCCGATCGCCGAGGTGGTCGATCGCGGCGATCGGATCGATCCCTTGCCAGAAGAGGTGGGAGGGGTCCATCTCCGCGCCGATGTTCTCACCCCCGGTGGCGTCGATGAGGCGCTCGAGGGTGGCGGGGTTGAAGACGAGGTTGTGCGGGTGCATCTCGATCGCGATCATCACGCCGCGGTCGGCGGCCCGGCGGTCGAGTTCGCGCCACACGGGCACGGCCCGGGCCCACTGGTCCTCGAGCGTATCGAGGTGCGAGGACTCCCACGGGTTGACGATCCACGTCGGGGTCGCGGCCTCCGCGCGGGCGCCGGGCAGTCCCGACATCGTCACCACCCGGGTCTGACCGAGGCGAGCGGCGACGTCGATGGCGCGTTCGATGTCGGCGAGCGTGGGCGGGCCGATCTCCGGGTTCGGGTCGAGCGGATTGCCGTTGGCGTTGAGGCCCGCCAGGGCGACCCCCGCCTCGGCGAAGGTCGCGAGGTAGTCGTCGCGGGCGGCATCGGAGGTGAGGATGTCGTCGATCGTCGGCATGTGCACGGGAGGGAGGAAGCCGCCGACGTTGATCTCGGCCGCATCGAGGCCGAGATCGCGGATCGCGTTGAGCGCCTCGGGCAGCCCGCGGTCGTGGAGGATGGCCGTGTAGACGCCGAGCCTCATCGGGTGACCTCCTCGGCGACCCCGCCGTTCGCGGCCGAGGCGATGACGGCGTCGCGCACGGCCAGGGCGTGGAGGCCGTCGGCGAAGGTCGCGCACCGCGGGTAGGACTCGGATTCGGGTCGACCGACGACCTCGTCGAGGAAGGCACGGGCCTGGAAGGTGAAGCCGTCGTTCTGACCGATGCCCACGCCTGGGGCGGCCATCGGCACGCCGGTGGCGAAGTAGGGGTGGGCGGGTCCGAGCTGCACGGTCGTCAGTCCGTCGCGGGTGGGATCGCCGGTCGTGTGGCCGAGGGTGATCTCGCCGGGGCGGCGGAAGTCGAAGCCGGCGGATCCGTTCTCGCAGAAGACCTCGATGGCGAAGGTGTTCGGGTGCCCGGCGGCGATGCGCGAGACCTGGAGGGTGCCCGAGCCGGTGCCGAACTCGACGCCGAAGCCTGCGTAGTCGTCGTTGGTCACGGGCTCGTACTCGTCGCTGACTTCGACATGGTCATGACCGGTGACATGGCCGAGGGGAAGCGGGCGTTCGGTGATCGAGGTGTGGAACCGCCCTCCCGAAACCGCGGTGATCGGACCGGCGATGAACTCGACGGAGTCGGTGAGGTGGCTGCCGACGTCGGCGAGTGCCCCGGTGCCGGCACCTCCCTGGTACCGCCAGCTCATCGGCGCGGTCGGCGAGCACGCGTAGTCGGTCCAGTAGTGAGCGTCCACGTGCTGGACGGGCCCGAGAGTGCCGTTCGCGACGAGGTCGGCGATCGCCGCGAGACCCGGGGTGCGGCGGAAGGTGAAGCCGAGACGGGCGATCGTATCCGCGTTCTCGGCGGCGGCGATCATGGCGTCCGCCTCGGGGATCGTATCGGTGAGCGGCTTCTCGCACAGCACGTGCTTGCCGGCGGCGAGGAGCGCCTCGACGATCGGCCTGTGGAGCGAGTTGGCGACGACGACGCTGACGATGTCGATGTCATCGGCGGCGGCGATGTCCTGCCAATCGGTGTCGAAGCGGGAGTAGCCGAAGCGCTCGGCCGTGGTTCGAGCGGCGTCCGGCACGACATCGCAGATCGAGACGAGGTCGATGGTCGGCAGAGTTCCGGTGCCGACGGTCGGGGCGGCCCGCCAGGCGGCGGCATGGGCGCGACCGGCCATGCCGGCTCCGATGACGGCGACGCCGAGTCGTTCGGTCATGACTTCTCCTTCGAAGACTGGGTGGGCACACACCACCCTAGCGAGATATTTGTCATGTCAAAAGAGGATTCACGGAATAATTTGTCACGACATGAATCCCCTCGGCATTGAGACGCGATAGGTCACCCCGTTCACAGGGAATTCCCCGGTGGGAGGTGCAAGCGCCGTTGTATTCTCACGATGGGCACCCGCCCTGCACCCCCGTTGAACCAAGGAAGGTTCCGAAGGAAGCTTCCGTGAAACCGAGGAGTACCGATGTCAGATAAGCCGAGTGTTGTCCTGGTCCACGGATTCTGGGGAGGTGCAGCCCACTGGGCCGACGTCATCGTCGAGCTCAACAAGCGCGGTTACACCGACCTGCATGCGGTGGAGAATCCTCTCACCTCTCTCGCCGACGACGCCGAACGCACCCGCAAGATGGTCGCCCAGATCGATGGCCCGGTCGTCCTCGTGGGCCACTCGTACGGTGGAGCCGTCATCACGGAGATGGGCGATCAGCCCAATGTACTCGGCCTCGTCTACATCGCCGCCTTCGCGCCCGATGCCGGTGAGAGCCCGGGCGGGATCACGCAGGAGATGCCTCCCGAGGCGGCACCCAACCTCGAGCCCGACTCCGACGGCTACCTCTGGGTCAAGCAGGACAAGTTCCACGAGAGCTTCTGCCAGGACCTCGGTGACGAGCAGGCCCTCGTCATGGCCGTCACGCAGAAGGCCCCGCTCGGCTCCACCTTCGAAGACGCAGTCACTGACCCGGCGTGGAAGGCGAAGCCGACCTGGTATCAGGTCTCGACGCAGGACCGGATGATCGCGCCCGACAACGAGCGTCGGATGGCCGAGCGGATGCAGCCGCAGAAGACGATCGAGCTCGACGCGAGCCATGCCTCGCTCGCCTCGCAGCCGAAGGCCGTCGCCGACCTCATCGACGAGGCTGCGGCCGCCGTCACCGCCTGACGCGCTCGCCGCTCGGTGCGGCGGCCGGGCGGCCGTCCACGCGCGGCCGCCTGCCCGGCGCCCGTCTGCCCAGCGCCCGCTAACCCAGCGCCCCGGAGGCGGATCCGGTTCGATATCGCGTCGCGTTTCGAACCAGATCAGCCTCCGGGGCTGTGCTGTCGGGGCGATGTGTCGTCGAAGGTGCGGGGTGCTGCTAAGCGTGCGACGAGCGTCCACTCTGGTGTGCCGAGCGGATCGCGGTCTGATGATCGGGCGACAGCGGTCTGAGCGCCTCCCGGACCGTCACACCTGAGGCGCGGTGCGCCCGCGGCAGCAGCCACTCGAAGATGAGGTCAGGCCGCTTCTTCGCGGTGTCGCGCAGGACCCAGCCGATCGCCTTGCGAATGAAGAACTCACGCTCCTCGAGCATCGCGTCGGCGAAGCGCGAGAAGCGCTCGAAGTCACCGGCCCCGACGCGCAGTGGCCGCAGGTGGGCCAACAGAGCCGCCCGCCGCACCCAGAAGTCCTCATCGACCGCCCATCTCTCGAGCACTTGATCGAACTCGCCGCTCGCATCGGCGAGAGGACCGGCGAGATCGCCGGCGAGAGGATCGACTAGGGCCCAGGTTCCGGCCTCCCGGATGAAGGCTTCAATGAGATCGGCATCCGCGCCGCTGAGGTGGCCCTTCCCCCGAACGAGCACCATGACCGCCGCCGATCGCCGTTCGTAGATCGGGACCGAGCGCAGTTGCCGCACAGCCGCCGACGGGCGTTCGCCGACCGGTCCGGACCACAGCTCCGTGGCCAGACCGACGACCGCATCGTGGTCGAACTCGGCCGACCGCATCGCGTCCGTGACCACGGCGCGGGTGTCGGGAACGCTCACCCCGTAGTGCGTGAGCGCGCTCTTGAGGTACGCCTTCTCCTTCTCGGCGCGAGTGGGATCCGCGCGGGCACGGAGTTCGGCGTCGATCACCTCGGCGAGGGTTCGGGAATCGGTCACACCTTCCGTGGTCATGGCTTCAGTCTGCATGAGGACAGCGTCCGCGAGGAGGATCGGGTTCGACAAACACGGAGATTTCGAACCCGATCCTCCTCGCGGGCGCGATCACGGAGCGGGCGAACGAATAGCCGGTGCCATCACGGGAGGGGAGCACACGCACCCGACCGATCAGCGCGGATAAGCGGACAAGCCGATCGGCGCAGATAAGCAGACAAGCGGAGGACCCGCCTCGAAATCCGATACCCATTCGAGGGGGTCCTCCGTGTGAGCGTCGTCCGGCAGCAACACCGGTGCCAGGCGACGCCGACGGTCCTCCCACCACAGGCGCAGTCCGTGCCCACGGTCGGCGGACCGCAGATTCTGTGCCGGCGCCCTCAGTCGGTGCCGGTGTCGAACGCGGCCGAGAGGCCCGACCGGTCGGTCGCGGCGTCGACGTCGACGTCGGTGCTCGCGATCTCCTCGGCGCCACCGGCCTCGAGCGATCCGACGAGCTCCGAGGTCGGGCCCGAGACGATGCCCATCGCCGCATACTGCTCGAGGCGGGCACGGGAGTCGGCGATGTCGAGGTTGCGCATCGTCATCTGGCCGATCCGATCCTCCGGGCCGAAGGCGGCGTCGCCGACGCGCTCCATCGACAGCTTCTCCGGGTGGTAGGAGAGGTTGGGGCCCTCGGTGTTGACGATCGTGTAGTCGTCACCGCGGCGCAGGCGCAGCGTCACCTCGCCCGTGATCGCCGAGGCGACCCACCGCTGCATGGATTCGCGGAGCATGAGCGACTGCGGGTCGAGCCACCGTCCCTCGTACATCCGCCGCCCCAGCCGGCGTCCCTCTTCGTGGTAGAGGGCGATCGTGTCCTCGTTGTGGATGGCGTTGAGGAGGCGCTCGTACGTGATGTGGAGCAGAGCCATGCCCGGGGCCTCGTAGATGCCGCGGGACTTCGCCTCGATGATCCGGTTCTCGATCTGGTCGGAGACGCCGAGCCCGTGCCGGCCGCCGATCTCGTTGGCCTTGTAGACGAGTGCCACCGGATCGTCGAAGACCTCGCCGTTGATCGCGACCGGGCGGCCGGCCTCGAAGCGGACGGTGACCTCCTCGGTCTCGACCTCGACGTCGTCGCGCCACGCGGGCACGCCCATGATCGGTTCGACGATGTCGAGACCGGCGTCGAGGAACTCGAGGCTCTTCGCCTCATGCGTCGCACCCCAGATGTTCGCATCCGTGGAATACGCCTTCTCCGCGGAATCGCGGTACGGGTAGCCGTGGGCGACAAGCCATTCGCTCATCTCCTGTCGACCGCCGAGCTCCTCGACGAACGCCGAGTCGAGCCACGGCTTGTAGATCCGCAGCTTCGGGTTGGCCATGAGCCCGTAGCGGTAGAAGCGCTCGATGTCGTTGCCCTTGTAGGTCGATCCGTCGCCCCAGATGTCGACGCCGTCCTCCTTCATCGCGCGCACGAGCATCGTGCCTGTCACCGCCCGGCCCAGCGGGGTCGTGTTGAAGTAGGTCTTCCCGCCCGAACGGACGTTGAACGCCCCGCACTGGAGGGCGACGAAGCCCTCTTCGACGAGGAGGCGCTTGGCGTCGACGAAGCGCGCGATCTCGGCGCCGTACTCCTTGGCCCGAGCGGTCACGCCCTCGAGGTCGGGTTCGTCGTACTGGCCGATGTCCGCGGTGTACGTGCACGGAATCGCGCCCTTGTGACGCATCCACGCGACCGCGCAGGACGTGTCGAGACCGCCGGAGAAGGCGATCCCGACGTGCTCACCGATGGGCAGGGAGGAGAGAACTTTCGACATGCCCCTCACTGTAGCCGTCCCGGGGCGTCTGTGTCGAATTGTTATGCAGGGGAATGAATTTTTATGTGGAGGCGGCGAGGTGGTCCGCCTGGGTGGTTCGCCGAGGTGGTCCGCCGTGCCGTGTCCGGCCGGTCCTGCGACGGCGGCACAACCGCTCGGTTTCGATCCGCATGGCATGGATCGATCCGTACCGTGTGGATCAGAACCGAGCGGTTGCGCCGCCGCGACCCCCGCGCCGCCACCCCGCCCGGCTGGAACGTCAGTCGCGACGGTGGGCGCGGATCGCCTCGGCGACGGCAATGGCATCACCTTCCGGCGCATCCGACTTCCGGTCGGGGCGCGCGATGAAGAGGTAGAGGAAGCCGACGGCGAGGACGACGACGAGTCCGATGAGGACGACGTAGTCGGCGAAGAACGCCCCGGACTCGCCGGGTCGGGCGAGCAGGATCATCGCGAAGATCCCGTACGCGAGCGCGAGGACGTTGACGACGATTCCCCACGCTCCCAGCGACCACGGACCCGCCGGCTTCCACCCCTTGACGCGCTGGCGCAGGGAGGCGAGGACGACCATCTGGAAGCTCAGGTAGATGCCGAGGATCGCGAACGAGGTGACCGCGACGAGGATGCCGTCGTTGAACCAGATGAGCACGCAGATGAGCGCGGGCGCGGTGCACGCGACGATGAGCGCGTTGCGGGGGACCTTCGTGCCCTCGGCGACTCGGGACAGCCACCGGTGGCCGGGCATCATCCCGTCGCGGGCGAAGCTGAAGATCGGGCGCGAGGCGGCGGCCTGGAGGCTGAGCACGCACGAGATGAACGCGAGGATCGCGATGAGGAGGAAGAGCTTCGCACCGACCGGTCCGAGGCTGCCTTCGAGGATCGAGGGGATCGGGTCGACGACCTCACCTGCAACGATCTCGTCGAGGTTGGGGGCCGCGAGGACGTACCCGCCGAAGGAGAAGAGGGCGGAGACCGCACCGACGACGATCGTCATGATCATCGCTTTGGGAATGCCGCGGGCGGGGTTGGAGACCTCCTCGGCGACGTCGCCGCAGGCCTCGAACCCGTAGAAGAGGAAGAGCCCGGCCACGGCAGCACCCATGAACGCGGCGAGGTAGCTGCCGTCTCCGGCCACACCCATCGCATCGAAGAACACGGAGAACGGGTGCTTGCGCTCGAAGATGAGGAGGAAGAGGCCGAGCCCGATGACGCCGATGAGCTCGGCGAAGAGGCCGATGCGCGCGATCCTGGCCAGCCACTTCGTGCCGCTGAAGTTGATCGCCAGCGCGAGGACGAGGAGTGCGAGCGCGAGGACGAGGGTGACGTTGCGGGTGAGTTCGAAGTCGAAGAGGCTCGCGACGAAGCCCGCCCCGAACTCCGCCACCGAGGTGATGGTGACGATCATCGCGCAGATGTAGACCCATGCTGCCATCCACGCGTACCGCTTGCCCCACAGCCGCCGCGCCCACGGGTAGATCCCGCCGGCGATGGGGAACTGGGAGACGACCTCGCCGAAGACGAGGGCGACGAGCATCTGACCTGCGGCGACGATGACGATCCACCAGATCGACGGTGGGCCGCCGGCCGCGAGGGCGACCGCGAGCAGTGAGTAGACGCCGACGAGCGGGGAGAGGTAGGTGAATCCGAGCGCGAAGTTCGCCCACACGCTCATCGACCGCTCGAAGGAGTCGCTGTAGCCGAGGACGGAGAGGTGATCCCCGTCGGAGAGGTGGGCTCCCGACCGTGGGGACTGTGGCGGGCGAGGGGTCTGCGGGGACTGTTCTGTCATTTCGGCACCTTTGCGCGAATCACTGTGGGACCCGCTCATCGTAGCCGACCGGGGAGCTGACCAGGGGCGCGGCTTCGCCTGCGCGTCGGAGGCCTCGGTCATCCGCGCGGGGGAGGACGTCGCCGACGCTCCGCCGTACATTGGAGGCAGAGATCAGCGAGACGTCACGATGCGAGGAGGATCCGATGAGCGCCCCCGACCCTGCCGCTGAGCGTCCCGTCCCCACGGCGGATTCCACCCCCGCCGAGGCGGTGCCCGGCGCGCGCCTGTCCGCGGAGTCCGCTGCCCCGACCGGCACCCCCGCCGAGGCGGCCCCTGGCTCGCGCCTGTCCGCGGAGTCTGCGCCCCCGATCGTGCCCACCCGCGTCCCATGGGTCGAGGTCGGCGTGTTCCTCGTCGTCACCGTCGGTCTCGGCTGGCTCGTCTGCCTGCCGCTGTGGCTCTCGGGCAAGGGACTGAGCGACCTCACGTTCGTCCAGCTCACCGGCCAAGCGCTCATGTTCACTCCGCTGCTCGGCACCATCGCAGCGCTCATCGTCCAACGAAGGCGGGCCCGCGAACCGCTCGCGAGCATTCCCCGCCGCCTCGGCCTCTGGCCCCTCTATCCGGTCGGACGGGTGCTCGGAGGGACCGGCCTGGCGGTACTCGCCACCTACCTCCTCGTCCTTGCGACCTATCTCCTCGCCGGCGCGTTCGGCTGGATGCGACTCGACCTCGTCGGACTCTCGGGGTTCTCCGCGCAGCAGCAGGCGCTGCCGGGACTCGAGGAGCTCCCGCTGGGCGCAGCGGTGGCCGTCTACCTCGTCATCGTCGTCGTCAACACCGGGGCGACCGCGCTCTTCGCCTTCGGAGAGGAGGTCGGCTGGCGCGGATGGCTGCTCACCTCGCTGCGGCCGCTCGGCACATGGCCGGCGCTGCTCCTCATCGGTCTCGTGTGGGGGCTGTGGCACGCGCCGCTCATCCTCCTCGGCTACAACTTCGGCCGTCCCGACCTCACGGGCCTCGCCTTCATGGTCGGCGGCTGCATAGCCCTGAGCGTCCTCTTCGGGTGGCTGCGCCTGCGCACCGGGTCCCTGTGGCCGGCCGTCTTCGCCCACGCCGCTCTCAACGCCTCGTCGGGGATGCTGCTCGCTCTCGTCCTCAGCGCCGACTCCCCGACTCCGGACATGGCTCTCGTCACCGTCCTCGGCGTCTCCGGGTGGCTCGTTTCCGCCGTCGTCGTCCTCGTCCTCGTCCTCACCGGGCAGTTCCGGCGGCAGCCGGAGGTCGACGTCAAGCCGCCTCGTCGTAACTCGGCACCCGCCGAGGAATGAATCCGCAGGTCGGCGCGCCTACGAGATTTCCCCACCAGAGCATTGAGCTCAGTCATTCCTTCCTATAGGCTCAAGCCCCGAACGACCTCGTCGCCGAGGCGGTCGGCACCACCTCGGCGGACACCTCGAACCACCCGACGAAGGAGACGCTCATGGCACTGGGATCATCGCTGCTGCGCACCGTGGGACGCATGGCGACCGCACCGATCTTCATCATCGGCGGCTACGGCGCGCTGACCAAGCCCGGCGGGCGCGTGCAGATGGCCGCGCCGACGCTGGAGAAGATCCGGGAGTACGTGCCGGTGCTCCCCGACGATGACGAACTCCTCGTCCGGATCAACGGCGGCATCCAGCTCGCCGCGGGAACCACCCTGCTGCTCGGCATCAAGCCGCGACTCTCTGCGCTCGCCCTCGCCGGTTCGCTCATCCCGACGACTCTCGCCGGCCACGCGTTCTGGGAGGACGAGGAGCCGGAGGCCTCGGCACAGAAGATGCAGTTCGCGAAGAACCTCGCCGCCCTCGGCGGACTCCTCGTCATCGTCGGCACCGAGGACACGCGCCACGCCATTGCGAAGGCCGCGGACAAGGCGGCTCGGAAGGCGGAGAAGCGGGGCTTCCGCGAAGGCAAGGACGCTGTCCGCGAGGCCCAGCGCAGCTGATCGGGCCGGGGGCGTCCCGATACCGCCGTGATCGCGGGTCCCGCCCCTCGCCGAGGCGTCACCTCGCCGAGGCGGACGAACGTCCGTGATCAGCCCCCGAAGCCTCCCGCGGCACAGGGTGGGCGGAGTAGCCTTGTCTGTACCGGATCGAACCGAGCCGACAGGAGCTGACCATGGTCACCTGGCCGCGCGGCATCAGGCGCCTGAGGCACCGCACCGACCGTGAGGTCGTCGTCACCCGAGTCGAGGACTTCAGCGATCGCTACCGGCGCATCCACTTCACCGGTGACGACCTCCTGCACGATCTCACCGACGTCTATCCCACGGCGTGGGTGCGACTGTGGGTTCCCGAGTCTCCGGCCGGTGCCGACGCCAAGGCCGGCGATGGGTCCGCGAAGGCAGGTAACGGCGACGCTGCGACCACCGACCACCCGGGGCCCGCACGCGGATCCGGCCGTGTCAGCCGCCGCGACTACACGTTCGTCGACGTCGACATCCGATCCGGGTCGTTCGCCCTCGACCTCGTACTCCCGCACCACCGCACTGCGGGCGAGGCCGCCTTCGGCCCGGCGACGCGGTGGGCGCAGGCAGCGCAGCCGGGAACGGTGATCAACGCCTGCGTCACCCCGGACCGCCTCGATCTGCCGCGGGATACGAAGCGCCTCATCCTCCTCGGCGATCTCAGCACCGTGCCGGCGGTGAACTCGTGGCTGTCATGGATTCCCGATGAGGTCGAGGCCACGGCGATCATCGAGGACGACGGTGACACGGACGGCATCCCGCAGCGGCAGCGGGCGAACGCGACCTGGACGTGGGTGCGCAGCACCGGATCCCGCGGTCAGGCGCTCATCGACCATGTGCGCGACCTCGGACTCGGCCCCGCAGGTCTCTACGTCTGGGTCGCGGGGGAGCGGGGGCTCGTCTCTGCGGTCCGCCACGGCCTGCGCCGCGAGCTGCCGCTCGACCGGCGGCGGCACTTCTCCCAGGCCTACTGGTCAGACAGACGGTCAGCTCACGTCCCGGCCGGTGAGTCGACGGAATGACAGCCGCCGATCCGACCAACGTCGACCCCGCTGACATCGTCGTCTTCAACGACATCGACGACCCCGACCTGTGGGTCAAGCCCAGCCCCCGGGCCGAGATCGCCGTCGTCGACCACGACCCGGCATGGGCCGCCCAGTACGAGGCGCTGGCCGTCGCGATCAGAGGTGCGCTCGGGAAGGGCGTCCTCGCGCTCCAGCACATCGGGTCGACCTCGGTGCCGGGTCTGGTCGCGAAACCCGTCATCGACATCGACCTCGTCGTCGCCGACCCCCGTGACGAGGACGCCTACCGGCCGGCGCTCGCCGAGGCGGGCTACGACCTCGTCATCCGCGAACCCGGCTGGTATGAGCACCGGGCCTTCCGGCACCAGGACCCCGATGGCATCCAGCAACTGCCCCTGAGCAATCTCCACGTCTTCGGCCCCCACTGCCCGGAAGTCGCCCGGCACCGCGTCTTCCGTGAGTGGCTGACGGCGAACCCGGAGGATCGGGAACGCTACGTCGAGGCGAAGCTGCGCGCCGCGGACGAAGCGAACGCCGCGGGGGAGACGACGATGGGCTACAACGCGCGCAAACAGGCCGTCATCCACGAGATCTATCGGCGAGCCTTCGCCGCCGCCGGGTGGATCTGAGGCTGCCCTGTCCCGATCGGGGTGGCCGCGCCGCAGCTCGGAGCGCCGAGGAGTTCCCCGACCCTGACCCGCCCCGCCGGGGTTGCCGGCACTGACCCGCCCCTTCGACGCTGCCGACCACGACCCCTGCCATCGTCGGTCCGGAGCGACTATGCTCGTTGGATGGCGAAGGCACTTCTCATCGTGGACGTCCAGAACGACTTCACCGAGGGCGGAGCGCTCGCGGTGACCGGCGGCGATGCCGTCGCGACCAGGATCTCCGACTACCTCGGCGAGTATGCCGGGGACTACGACGCGATCATCGCGTCCGCCGACTGGCATGACGGGGAGAACGACAATGGCGGGCACTTCGCGGCGGACCCCGACTTCGTCGACTCGTGGCCGGTCCACTGCGTCGCCGACACCGACGGTGCGGCCTTCGACCCGCTGCTGACGACGAGCCCGATCACCCACATGGTGCGCAAGGGTCAGGGGGTGCCCGCCTACTCCGCGTTCGAAGGGGCGACGGAGACGGGGGACCGCCTCGGCGATCTCCTGCAGAGGCTCGACGTCGCCGAGGTGGACGTCGTCGGCATCGCCACCGACCACTGCGTGCGCGCAACCGTCCTCGACGGTCTCAGCGAGGGCCTTCGCGTGCGCGTCCTCACCGACCTCATCGCCGGCGTCGGCGCCGATTCGAGTGCTCAGGCGCTCACCGAGATGAAGTCCGCCGGCGCCGTCATCGACTGACCTCGGCTCGGTCGGCGCCCCGCGGCCGGCATCGCCTCGGACGCTTCTCAGCAGGCTGAAGCACCTCGTCTCCCCGGCGAATATCCCCATCGAAAGTTGCAGACGAAGTCTCAACCGACAGGCGATGTGCCCGGTGCCCCTGCCCTGATGAGCTGGAGGCATGAAGAATCTGCTCACTCGCACCGGCACGGTCCTCGTGTCGAAACGCGGCGCCTGGCTCGTCCTCGCCGCCCTCGTCCTCCTCGTCACCGTCCTCTTCGGCCTCCTCTCCGGAGCCGGTGAGGACCGTCCCACGCAGTCCGCCCCGCCGGACTCGGAATCCGCGCGCGCCGAGGCGGTCCTCGATCAGTTCCCCGGCGCGAACGAGCAGTCGGTCATGGTCGTCGCCTCCCGCCCCGGCGGCGCGACGCTCAGCGCCGCGGACCGGGACGCGCTCGGCGAGCTGGGGTCCCGCCTCGGCGAGGACGGTGAAGCGGTCGGCGGTCCGATCGTCAGCGACGACGGTGAGGCGGCCCTGCTCATGGTGCCGATCACCGTCGGGCAGACGAACACGGAGACGGCCGAGACGGTCGGCGAGCTGCGGAGGACGATCGCCGCGGATCCCGGTGCGCAGGCGCTCGAGGACACGGGACTGGAGCTGCTCGTCACCGGTGGGCCGGCGATCGGCGCGGACATCGCCTCAGCCTTCGACGGCGCGGACTTCACCCTGCTCATCGTCACGATCGCCATCGTCGCGCTCCTCCTCATCGTCACCTACCGCTCGCCCATCCTCTGGCTGCTGCCGCTCATCGTCATCGGCACCGCCGACGGACTCGCCGGGCGCGTGACCGGGGCGATCGGCGACGGTCTCGATCTGCAGTTCGACGCCGGCATCATCAGCGTGCTCGTCTTCGGGGCCGGCGCGAACTACGCCCTCCTCCTCATCTCTCGCTACCGCGAGGAGCTCACCCGGCACCCGGATCATCGGTTCGCACTCGCCACGGCATGGCGGCACACGGCGACGACGATCCTCGCCTCGAACCTCACCGTCGTCCTCGCACTGCTCAGCCTCGTCCTCGCTGTCATCCCCGGCACCCGCGGACTCGGCATCACCGCTGCCGCCGGCCTCGTCATCGCCGCCTGCGCGGTCCTCCTCGCCCTCCCGCCCGTCCTCGCGATCTGCGGCAGGCGCGTGTTCTGGCCCTTCGTCCCGCGTCCCGCCGACGATGCCGACCCCGCCGAGGCGGCCGACGGTGCCGCTGCCGACCGCGGTGCCGCTGCCGACCGCGGTGCCGCCGCTTCCCGAGGCTCGGCCCAGGGTGCGACCACGCCGACGTTCTGGCGGGCCATCGCCACCCGGGTGGTCGCCCGCCCGGGGATCCACCTCGGTGTCGGCATCGCCCTCCTCGCGGTCATGGCAGCCGGCTTCATCGGCACGACCGTCGGTCTCGACCAGTCGGAGAAGTTCAGGGTGCAGTCGGAGTCCGCCCAGGGACTCGACGTCCTCGGCGAGCACTTCCCGCCCGGGGAATCCCAGCCGATCTGGATCGTCGCCGACGCGGGCGAGGCCGACGAGGTCGTCGACGCGGTCTCGGGCATCGACGGGGTCGTCCGTGCCGGGACCGTCGACGAGGCGACGGTCGAGGGATACCGGATCGCGAAGATCATGGTCACCGGCGAGTACGAACCCGACAGCCCGGAGGGACTCGCCCTCGTCGAGACGATCCGCTCTCAGGTCCACGCGGTCGACGGCGCGCACGCCGAGGTCGGAGGGGCCGCGGCGACCGAGCTCGACGCCCGTGACGGCAACGCCCGGGACCTCGCGACGATCGCTCCGCTCATCCTCGCCATCAGCTTCCTCGTCCTCCTCGCTATCCTCCGGGCACCGCTGGTCGCCCTCACCCTCCTCGTCGTCAACGTCGCCTCGACGGCGGCGGCGATCGGCCTCGGGTCGGCGCTGAGCAGGGTCTTCTTCGGGCAGGCGGCGATCGACGCGCAGGTGCCGATCCTCGCGTTCCTCTTCCTCGTCGCCCTCGGCATCGACTATTCGATCTTCCTCTCCCACCGGGCGAAGAAGGAGTCGGCGCTCCACGGGTCGAGGCAGGGCATCATCGAAGCCCTCGCCCACACCGGCGGGGTGATCACGAGCGCGGGCATCGTCCTCGCCGGGGTCTTCGCCGCCCTCGGTATGCTCCCGCTCATGGTGCTCGGCCAACTCGGGCTCATCGTCGGCGTCGGCGTCCTCGTCGACACGGTCCTCGTCCGCACCGTCATCGTGCCCGCGATCATCGCGCTCGCCGGTCCCCGGATCTGGTGGCCGGACCGGGCGATCACCGAGTTCGCGCCGGATGCGGGGACGGGAACCCGCGGCGAGGACAGCACCACCGCCCAGCTGGTATCGCGCGCGAACGTCGGCCTCGCGGTCGGGGCCGACGTCGCAGTCGAGGAAGGTTCCGCCCGCACCGGCGGTCCGATTGGGTACGCCCGGTGACAGTCGGGACCCAACCGGGGCGGTCCGCGGCCGCAGCAGAAGACGCGCGGACGCCTGCGGATGCAGGTTCGGCCGCCGCGGCGGGCCGCCCCGACGACTATCCTGACGGTGGGGGAGAAGGAGGAGCAGTGGGCCCACACAGGTGGACGGCGCGGACGATGGAGATCGGTCAGCACGCGATCGCTGTCGTCCTCACCGTGATCTCGAGCCTCCGGGCGATCACTGCGGGAGCCCCGGTTCTCGCAGTGGTTGCGGTCAGTCTCGTCCTCCTCGCCTGGTACGGGTTCGGCGCGGTGCGGGCCGCCCGCAGCGGCTCGGTCGACCTCGCCCGATGGTGGCTGCTCGTCCTCGCCGCGATCTGGCTGCTCATGCTCGTCGTCTCCGCCGAATTCATCTGGGTCGCGTTCCTCCTCTGGCTGCTCGCCGGTCACCTCTTCTCCCTGCCCATCGCCGTCGTCTTCACCGCCGTGACCTACCTCGCGACCGTCGCGGCACCGCTCATCCACCACGGAAGCGTGAGCACTCCCGCGGTCATCGGCTCCCTCATCGGCGCGGTCTTCGCCCTCGGGCTCTCCCGCGGATACATCGAACTCCTCCGGGAGGGACGCCGACGCGAGGAGCTGCTCCAGTCGCTGGAGGCCGCCCACCGCAGCCTCCTCGACGTCCAGGACGAACTCGCCCTCACCCAGCGTCATGCGGGAGAGATCGAGGAGCGGACCCGGGTGTCTCGGGACATCCACGACACCGTGGCCCAGGAGATCTCCTCGATCCGCCTCATCTCCCACGCCGAGGCGGATCGCACGACAGACGCCCATGCCGCGCAGGTGCTGCGACAGGTCGAGGATCTCGCCGCCCAGGGGTCGCGCGATGTCCGTCGGATCATCGCCGCACTCGCCCCGGCCGAACTCGAGGATGCCGCCCTGCCCGCGGCCATCGGCCGCCTGCTCAGCAGGCTCGAGTCCGATACGACGATCCTGGCGGACCTCACCGTCGATGAGACTTGGCCGGCCCTGCCCGCCGAGGCGGAGGTCGCCCTCCTGCGGACCGCGCAGTCGGCGCTCGCCAACGTCCGTCAGCATGCGCAGGCCACACGCGTGCGCGTGAGCCTGAGCGACCTCGGCGATTCGATCAGAATGGACATCGTCGACGACGGCGTCGGCTTGGCCGACCCACAGACTCGGACGCGGAAGACCGACTCGGGGTTCGGACTCGACTTCATCGCCTCGCGGATGCGTGAACTCGGGGGCGAGCTCGACATCGAGACCGCCCCGGGAGCGGGCTTCGCGATCTCGGCGACGCTTCCGCGAGGAGGGCGCAGATGACGATCAGGGTCATCCTCGTCGACGACCACCCTGTGGTCAGGGCCGGGCTTCGCGCGGTCATCGACGTTCCCGAGCACATCGAGGTCGTCGGAGAAGCCGGCAGTGGGGAAGAGGCGCTCACCCTCTCCGAGCGGTTGAGCCCTGACGTCGTCGTGTGCGACCTGCGTCTGGGTGAGGGCATGGACGGGATCGCGACGACTACGGCTCTGCGGAACATGCCGACACCACCCGCGGTGCTCATCCTCACGACCTTCGACCATGATGCGGAGATCGTCGCAGCCTTGAGCGCCGGCGCGGCGGGCTACCTCCTCAAGGACATCGAACCGACCGAAATCTCCGTGGCGATCGAGCGCGCGGCCCGGGGCGAGACCTACCTTCCGCCGGAGATCAGCGCGAAGGCGATCGCGCAGATGCGCAATCCCGGTCCGCAGCTCACCCGCCGGGAACGTGAGGTCGTCGCCCTGCTCGCCACCGGGGCCTCGAATGCGCAGATCGCGCAGGAGCTCTTCGTCACCGAAGCGACCGTCAAGAGTCACCTTGTCAACGTCTTCGCCAAGCTCGGCGTCGATTCGCGAGCGCGGGCGATCCGGGTCGCGGAGGACCTCGGTCTCGTGTGAGGCAGTCCGTGGGGGCAGGTTGATCGGGCGTTCGGCCCGTGGCGGCATCCCGGCCGAAGCTGCGCCCGCAGGTGGCACGCACCTCGTCCCAACTACGGTCTGTCATGCCGCCGCGCCCCATGGCCTACATCCCGAGCCCGTAGTGCTCGGCGAAGGGATCCCAGTCCGGATCGCTGTGGACCTCGAGTTCGACGGTGCGGGCAGCAGTGGTCGCCGCCTCTTCACCGACCAGGCGGGCGATGAGCGCGGCAGTCATGTCCATGCCCGCCGCCACGCCCGACGACGTCCACCGGTCCCGGTCCTCGACCCAGCGGGCGTGCGGCACCCATTCGACGTCCGTCCCCTGCGCCGACGCCCAAGCGAAGGCCCGCTTGTTCGACGTCGCCCGGTACCCCTCGAGCAGCCCGGCCGCTGCGAGCACCGCCGAACCGGTGCACACCGAGGTGACAACGGAGGCCCGCGACGCCCACGCGGCGATGAGGTCGAGCAAGTCGTGGTCGTCGACGAGTCCTCGCGTTCCGCCTCCGCCGGGCACGAGAACGATGTCGGGAACCGACCCCGATGCCAGGGAGTCGGACAGGGAGTCGGTGGCGACCACCTCGGCGCCCTGACTGCTCCGGACCGGTCCCGGGCTCGCCGCGAGGTAGGTGATGGCGAAGCCGTCGGGGACGACGCTGAGCAGTTCGACGGGACCGAAGACGTCGAGGAGTTCGAAGCCCTCGAAGAGGACGATGCCCACGGTGCGCGGTGACGGACTCATGGGCTCATCGTAGAGCCCGGTGGTGACACGAGATCATCGGTGCGGGACCGGGCGGGATCCACACCGCCGACAGCTGGCGCTCGACCATTGCCCGACAACGTGACTACACGTGGACTACGATCAGCTCATGAATGTGAGGATTCCCCGATGAACCTGCGCGCCGTTTTCGCCGTCACGGCTGCGACGTTGCTGGCGGCGACCGGCTGCAGTGCCACTGCTCCGTCCACTGAGCAGACACCGACTCCCACCACCGTCCCCACCCTCAGCGACCCGATCGAGCTCGACTCCCTGTCCTCCGTCGTCGTCGACGACGGTGTCGGCCGTGCGCTCATCACCGACTGGAATGCCCAGAAGGTGCGCGTCATCGACGCGACCGGCAGCGAACTGTGGAGCAGGGACACCCTCATCGACGACGAGCGCGGCGGGGCGGAGGCATACTTGGCCGGTGAGAACGTCATCATCCATGATTACTCGGGCACGACGACGGCCTACGCGTGGTCGGACGGCAGTGAGCAGTGGTCGTTCACGGTGCCCGGCGATGAGGGCAGCTGCCACCCGGCCACGGGATTCGGGTCGCAGACCACGGGAGTGAGCCCCAACCTCGGCGAGGGCGACCTCATCCTCCTCGCCTACCTCGGGATGGAGGACTCGGGGTGTGAGCCGACGTCGCCGGAGGGCAACCTCATGGTCGTCGCCCTCGATCCCCGCACGGGGAAGGAAGCCTGGCCTGCGCTGTCGTTGGGCGAGGAAGCCCGGACGTTCGGCGGCACAGCGGTCAACATCTCACCCGACCGGTCGACGGGATACCTGTCCTGGGACGATGATGGGACATCCGCGCTCAGCCGGATCGACCTGAAGACGGGGGAGCATTCGACGATCTCGCTCGAGACCGCGCGCACCGTCGACGACACGGGTGTCGACTACTACGACGTCAGACCCACCACGGACCCGGCGTCCGCCCTCTACGTCTACGGAGCCGAGGACCCCGACGATCCGCTCTCGGCCGCGGTGACGCGCACCGCCGTCCTCGACCTGCCCGCCGCCCCTCCGCAGTCGACGGATCCGGTCATGGCGGTCGCCGACACTCAGGGCTCGGGCACGCAGGGCGCCGGCGCGCAGACCGAGGCGACGATGGAGGACATCGTCGAGCCCGTGTGCGCAGTCGAACCCGCGTTCACCCCGCAGGGAGAGCCGACGTGCCTCCAGCCCCAGCTCTACGCCTCGGCGATCAAGTACCAGGGCTCCACCGGTGGACTGAAGGCATGGACGGCGGATGCCCCTGAGGCGGGCCTCGACTCCCTCGGGTTCCCCGGCGCCCCGCAGACCGCCCCCGTCGACGGGCCCGACGGCCCCCTCGTCATCGTGCCCGGGCTGCAGAAGTCGGTCGACGCGCTCGATGCACGGACGGGAAGGACCGTCTGGTCGGCAGGCGACGTGAGGACCGTCTCTGCTCCCACCGCGGAGGACGACGCCCAGTTCGGCATGCCGTGGGGCGGTCAGGGAGTGCTGCCCGACCTCGGTCTCGTCGTCGTCACCGACGCCGGGACGACGCGCTTCTATGAAGCGGCGACGGGCAGAGAGGTCTCTGAGAAGCAGACTTCCGAGTTCGCATCTCTGTCCTCGAGCCGGCGGTTCGTGCTCGTCTCCGACGAGGACTCGACGACGATGTGGGTCGTCATCGACCGGTGACCAGGCGCCGTTCGCTCGTGTGGGTTCGTCGATCAGCTGGCCTGACCGTCAGCGCCTGAGCCGCTCAGCGACCCGTGCGGTCGAGGAGCCGATCGAAGGTCTCGCACAGCGGCCAGAACTGCTCCCACGGCAGCGGCGTGCCCGCCAGCGACGCTTCGAAGAAGCTCAGGTGGGTGAGCCAGCCCGTCGCGTAGGAGTCGATGAGGTCGCCGAGGCCCAGGTGACGCAGAGTGAGCACGCTCGCAGGCTCTTCGTCGCCGCCGTCGGCTGACCGCCCGGAGGTGGACGTGCCGTCGGCTGACGGTCCGGAGGCGGACGTGCCGTCGGCCGACGGGCCCTCCACGCCCTCTCCGCTGAGATCGCCGGCGGCGACCGCCACGGAGATCCGGCTCGTCGGCTCGTCCGGGAACGACCACGTCATCTCTGCGGAGTGGCCGTCGATCGCAAGGACCTCCGACCGGCACAGGTAGCTGTCGGCATGGTCGACGATGATCTCACCGCCGAGGCGGCTGTCGAAGGTCAGCGGTCGCCCGAGCCACTCGCTGAGAGCGTCGACGTCCTGCAGATGCGCCCACACAGCGTCGGCGCCGGCCGGCAGTCGCCAGCCGATCGTGAGGCAGTCGGCCGAGCGGTCGGGGTCGATCTGGATCACGGGCATCGTGTGTCACTCCTCGCATCGGGTGGAGGGGTCCCCGTGCCACGGGACCCTGTGCCCACGAGACTAGCCGACCTTCCGGGGCGGCCGGCAGAGCCTGACGGGGTGGACGGCGACCCGATCACATTCGCGTCACCGTTCCGCGGCGAACGGTCCGCAGCCCGATCCGGCTTGTACCCTGAGCGCTATGGACACCGCAGAAGAGTTCGCACCGCTGGTCCTCATGGTCGCCGTCGTCTGCGTCTCGCCGCTGCTGGCCAGGCTCACCCGCGGATGGGTGCCCGACACGGTGTGGCTCCTCCTCGGCGGTCTCCTCATCGGTCCCTCCGTGCTCGGACTCGCCCACCCGTCAGAGAGCCTCGGCCTCCTCTCAGAGATCGGACTCGGCCTCCTCTTCCTCCTCGCGGGCTTCGAGATCGACCCGCAGGCGATGAAGTCGCGGCAGGGCAGGCTCTCGTGGCTGGTCTGGGCTGTGAGCTTCGCCCTCGCCGTCGGCTTCTCCGCACTCTTCGCCGGTGATCTCGGATTCTTCGGCTGGGCGGCCATCGGCCTGGCCCTCACCTCGACTGCCCTGGGCACGCTCCTGCCGATCCTCACCAGCGCAGGGGTCCTGCGCACCCCCGTGGGAGCGGGCACGATGGTCCACGGCGCCGTCGGCGAGCTCGGCCCCGTGCTCGCCATGGCCCTCCTCCTCTCGGGACGCAGCTTCTCCCTCAGCGCCCTCATCCTCGTCGCCTTCGTCGTCATCATGGCTCTCACCGTCGTCATCCCCCTCCACCTCGGCAGCCGCATCCCCTCCCTGCAGCGGGCGATGATCGACGGCGCCAGCGGCACCTCCCAACTCGTGCTGCGCACGATCATGCTCGTCCTCATCGCCCTGATGTTCCTCTCCGCCCTCCTCGACCTCGACGTCGTCCTCGGTGCGTTCATGGCCGGCATGCTCGTCAAGCGGATCGCCCCCGCCGAGGCGGTCGAACGTCTCGAGGTCGGCCTCCAGACCCTGGGGTTCTCCTTCTTCATCCCCGTCTTCTTCGTCTACTCGGGGATGGGCATCGCCCTGGCCGCCGTCGCCGAACAGCCCCTCACCCTCCTCTGGTTCTTCACAGCGATCCTGCTGCTCAGAGGTCTGCCGCTCATGCTCGGTGAGCGCTTCCTCTGCATCACCCCCGGCGTCAGCGGTCTCAGGGAGCAGGCGCAGGTGGGCCTCTACGGGGCCACGGGACTGCCGATCATCGTCGCCGTGACCTCCCTGGCTGAGAGCTCCGGTCTGCTCACCGCCGACATCGGGTCCCTCCTCGTCCTCGCCGGCGCGTGCACCGTCCTCGTCTTCCCGGCTCTCGCTGCGGTCCTCCGGTCCACCAGGGCGCCGTCGGAGACGAGCCTCGACGAGACGCGGTGAACGGGGAGACACGGGCGAGGGCGCGTGAGCGCTGCGGCGAACCGTCCGCGACGCGGGTCTGAACTTCTCGTGTCGGATGGTTGTAAGTTAAATAACTGATAGGTAACTGCCGCGCGTGTCCTTCCTGGTGACAGCGTTCCGTCTCAGCCGGTGAGGCCGTGGGATTCACGATCTGAGGCTCCGGAGGCTGTTGCCGTCCATGTCCGGGAGGTAGGCTCGGCGGTGCATGAGACCACAGACGGAGGCAGAGATGGCGGATATGAAGAAGGTGCTCCACAGCCTGACTCATAACCCCGCCACCCGACGCATCGGGGCGCTGTCGGGCAACACCAAGGGCATCGACGGCGACGAGAAGTCCGATGCCGAGCGCACGCAGGCCACCGACGCCTCGGCGGGCGAAGGCACGGACCGCGGAGGCAGCGGCGATCGCGGCGGCCAGGGCTCGGACGGCACGGACCGTTCGCACGGCACGGACCGCCTCGGCGAGGATCCCACCGGCGATGACGCGGCCGGCTCCGGTTCCGGTGCGGCGGGACCCGGCGGACCCGGGAAGCGGCCGCTGCCCCACGTCGGCGAACTCACCTCGGCGAGCGAAGAGGCGATCGTCGACCCGTCCGAGGCGATCCTCGAGAGCATCGACCTCGACTCCTGGAAGTGGCCGGAGTACTTCGCCTTCGCGCTCACCCGGATGGAGGAGATCTTCCCCAGCGCCGGGATCCCGCGCGGCATCGGCTCCGTGTGCGAGTACATCTCGCAGGACAACGACTTCCGGTCGCTGACGATCGATGCGAAGAAGTGGACCGCGGCAGACGACGAAGGCTGGACGACCGTCGGCGACGTCCTCGCCAACACCTTCACCGACGCCTGGCTCGTCACCCGCGGCGGGGTCGCGATCGCCGAGGAGTACGCGTGGCCGATGAAGCCGGCCCGGCGCCACATGCTCTTCTCCGTGAGCAAGTCGATCGTCTCGATCGTCGTCGGCGCGCTCGCCGATGCGGGACTGCTCCGCGTCGACGACCTCGTCACCACCCATGTTCCCGCGCTCGGCAAGAGCGGCTATGCCGGGGCCACGATCCGCGACCTCCTCGATATGCGCTCGGGCGTGAAGTTCTCCGAGGAGTACCTCGAGGACGGCTCGGAGATCCGCAGGCTCTTCGAGGCCGTCGACTTCGCGCCGCGGACCCCCACCTCGGCGCACGGGATCAAGGACTTCCTCACCGGGCTGACGAGCGAACGCGAACACGGGTCCTCCTTCGTCTACCGCAGCTGTGAGACCGACGTGCTCGCCTGGGTGTGCGAGAACGTCGTCGGACGCCCGTTCGCTGTCGTCGCCAGCGAATTCGTGTGGTCGCGCATCGGTGCCGCCCACGCGGCGCAGGTCTGTCAGGACCGATGGGGCGGCTCGATCGCCGACGGCGCCATCAGCACGACCCTGCGCGACCTCGGTCGCTTCGGCGAGATGATCGCCCGCGGCGGGGTCAACGCCGACGGCACCCGCGTCGTCTCCGAGGCCTGGGTCGACGACATCTTCGCAGGCGGTCCTGACTCGGCGCAGGTCTTCGCCGAATCCGCCTCCGGCCAGTCGTATCCCGGCGGGATGTACCGGAGCCAGTTCTGGGTGCCCTCGGCCAGTCGAGACGTCGTCATCGGCATCGGCATCCACGGGCAGATGCTCTACATCGACCGTGCCACGCAGACCGTGGGCGTCAAGCTCTCCTCCGATCCGGAACCCGTGTCCCTGGCCGCCCAGCACGGCACCCTGGCGATGTTCGAAGCCATCACCGAGGCTGTCCCCGCCGAGGTGGTCCCCCCGACCCCATCGGCGCTGCCCGAGAAGGCGGTGACCCCCGGGCCGCTCACCGGTGCTGCCGAGGCGCGGACCGGGACCGTCGAGGCCCCCGGCGCTGCCGGTGTCGCCGGCGCACCGGCCGGTGCAGGGACGGAGAATCCTGCCGGAACCGCGGGGTCGAATCCCGCGGTGGGTGCGGGCGCGGCCCCTCCGGCAGGGGCCGGGTCGGGAGCCGCCGCACCCGTCGGACTCCACGCCGGGACCGTAGGCAGCGGTCTCGTCGCAGGCGGGGGAATCGGCGTGGCAACCCTGCCGGGAATCGTCCCCGGCAGCTACGCGTACTGACTGCGCGCACGGGCGAAGGCGACCGCAGCCGAACACACGGCGACGACGGAGACCGAGTTCGCCCCGGCGCGAGCCGTGGCCCCCGGCCCGACCCCCGCCGGGGTTCCCGGTCCGACGCCTGCCGGGGTTACGCCGACAGGCCCAGGTGAGTGCCTAGACTGGAGGGCACGATGACTGCCGACGCACTGCTGCCCTCAGCACGGCGCACCCCGCGCCCGAAACCTCACCGCATGGCCGTGCTCGTGCTCGCGGGGGTCTCGGCGATCGACCTCGGCGTCCCGGTGCAGGTCTTCGGCGCCGAGTCGAACAGCGTCGGCCAGGTGCCCGGGACGGCGACGACCGCCGGTGGCTGGCCCTACTCGGTGACCGTGTGCGGGGTCGAACCCGGAACGGTCACCGGAGCCGACGGACTCTCCTTCGCCGTCGACCACGGGCTCGAGGCGCTCGCCGAGGCCGACACGATTCTCATCCCCGGGGCCTCCTCGGCGGTCGCAGGGGAGGCCCCGGCCGCTGTCATCGGCGGACTCCTCACCGCCTTCGAGCGGGGCGCGCGGATCGCAGCATTGTCGACGGGCACCTTCGTCCTTGCGCGCACGGGTCTCCTCGACGGCCGTCGGGCGACGACCCACTGGTCGACGGCGCAGGCGCTCGCCCGCCGCTATCCGACGATCGACGTCGACGAGAACGTCCTCTTCATCGACGAAGGTCAGCTGCTCACCTCGGCGGGGGCCGCCTCGGCGATCGACCTCTGTCTCCATCTCATTCGGCGCGACCACGGTGTGGGCCTGTCCAACCAGGTCGCCCGCCGTCTCGTCGCCGCAGCCTATCGGAGTGCCGGGCAGGCGCAGTATGTGCCCCGCAGCGTTCCCGAGCCCCTCGGCGACGTCTTCGCCGACACCCGGCAGTGGGCGCTGCAGCACATCGGGGAGGAGCTCACCCTCGGCCAGCTCGCCGCGAACGCCGGAGTCTCGGTGCGCACATTCTCCCGGCGCTTCGTCGAGGACACCGGGTACACCCCGATGCAGTGGGTGCTCCGCGCCCGCGTCGACCTCGCCCGGGAGCTGCTGGAGAACACCGACCTGGGGATCGAGCAGATCGCCGACCAGGTGGGGCTCGGCACCGGGGCGAACCTGCGGATGCACTTCCAGCGCATCCTCTCGATCTCCCCGAACGAGTACCGGCACACGTTCTCGGGCTGAGACACAGCTTCTCCTGGTGAGAGCAGGTGTGGCCGGAAACTTTCGCTTTGTGGCAATAAGACTGGCGAGAACCTTTCGCAGGTTGTCGTGCTGGCCACTGTTGTCGGGTCGTCGCGCTGGGGATCATGGTGATGTACCGGTTATCAGACCTCCCAAGGAGAGACATTGACCCGCATCGCCATCAACGGATTCGGTCGCATCGGTCGCGCCACCCTGCGCGCGCTCAGCGAGCGCAACAGCGAGATCGACGTCGTCGCGATCAACGACCTCGGTGACGTCGAGGAGCTCGCTCGTCTCCTCAAGTTCGACACCACCCTCGGACGCTTCCCCGGAACCGTCGAGGCCACCGGCGACAGCATCGTCGTCAACGGCCACTCGATCCGCGTCTTCGCCGAGAAGGACCCGGCCCAGCTGCCGTGGGGCGACCTCGACATCGACGTCGTCCTCGAGTCCACCGGCCGCTTCACCAAGGCGGACAAGGCCCGCGCACACATCGACGCCGGAGCGAAGAAGGTCCTCGTCAGCGCCCCCTCGAAGGGTGCGGACGTCACCCTGGCCTACGGTGTCAACACCGATGCCTACACCCCCGAGGCGACGATCATCTCCAATGCCTCGTGCACGACGAACGCACTCGCCCCGCTTGCGAAGGTCCTCGACGACCTCGCCGGAATCGAGCACGGCTTCATGACCACCGTCCACGCCTACACCGGCGACCAGAACCTCCAGGACGGCCCGCACAAGGATCCGCGTCGGGCGCGCGCTGCGGCGGCGAACATCATCCCGACCTCGACCGGCGCGGCGAAGGCCATCGGACTCGTGCTTCCGGGCCTCGACGGCAAGCTCAGCGGCGACGCGATGCGCGTGCCGGTTCCGGTCGGCTCGATCGTCGAACTCAACACGACGGTCTCCCGCGACGTCACCCGCGACGAGGTGCTCGCCGCCTACCGCGCGGCCGCCGACGGACCGCTCAACGGCATCCTCGACTACGAAGAGGAGCCCGTGGTCTCCTCCGACATCGTCGGGCAGCCCGCCTCGTCGATCTTCGACGCCGAACTCACCCGCGTCGACGGCCGCAACGTCAAGGTCGTCGCCTGGTACGACAACGAATGGGGCTTCTCCAACCGCGTCGTCGACAACCTCGAACTCATCGGCCGCAGCTGAGACCGGCGGTTGAGTTCAGCGGCTGAGCTCAGCCTCTGAGTTCAGCGGCGCCTGAGCTCGAATCGCACTGCGGGGCGTCCCTCATCGAGAGGGGCGCCCCGCAGTGCATTCACCGGTCGCAGGCGGCGTGTTCGGGGTGTGCCGAACACGCCGCCTGCGTGGGATCAGACGTCGTCGGCGCCGGTCGTGCCGCCTTCGTTCTCCCAGCGCTCGACGGCGCGGACCTTGAGCCGATTGAATCGCAGGCGCACGCCGTATCCGCCGTCATCGCCGTCGGGGATGAAGTGGGCGCCGTAGTGCTCGAGAGCGTGGACGAGTCGACGCTCCTGTTCCGAGGTGAGGTCGTCGCGGCACTTCTCGTAGTCCTTGAGGTCGGCCTTGTCGATCTCCGCCTGCGCGGCGACGTCGGCCGCCGAGACCTGGCAGAGGATCCGTGCCGCGCGGGCCAGGGGCCCGTCGATGATCATCGCTTCGCTGTTCATGGCTCAACACTGCCAGACCGATGTTGCACGTGCCAAGACGCGCTGTCCGTTCCCTCTCGGCGACGATTGCGGAACGCCATCGGCGTTTTTCGCCGATCGCCGTTCGAATCCACTCCGATCATCTCGTGTCAGTACCGAGGATTACTCTCGTCGTCACCCTCCCGGCCACCAGGCCGGGGAACCCGCATCGCGAAGGCGATGCCCGACGAAAGGTCAGACCGATGGAGATCACGACCGACGGAGTCGACCGGCTGGTGTGCCGCTGCCGAGCCCTCGTCGCGGACGAGGAGCGCCCGCACCCGATCAGCCACCCGCAGAGTCTCGCGCTGTGCATCATCGATGCGATCTACGCGACCGGCTCCCACCCCACAGCCGTCGCCAATGTCATCGACCGATACGTGTCGAGGCACGGGTACCGGGACGGGGCGAAAGCGCTGCGGTATTCGATCGCGGCCGCCGGAGGCGCGAAAGCGTGGGCGGAGACCGTCGCCTGCAACCGCAAACCCGCCAACACCCATCCCGGCGCCCCACTCAAGGCCGAGGTCGTCGACCGGGCGACCCGGCTCATGGCCGATCTCGACATCGACACCGTGCCCGATCTGCTCTCGGCGATCGGGCCCGACGTCAGTGAGAACCCGGTCGCCAAGGGATGGACGGCGCTGCCGAGTCAGCACTCGGCGGTGACCTACTTCCACCTCCTCTCCCTCGCCGGCTCCGATCATTTCGAGCCCGATCGGGTCGTTCTCCGGTATCTCGGTGAGACCGTCCGCGCCGGCGCCGACGGTGCCGATGGGTCGCGCACGGTGGAAGCCGTTGCCGACGCCGAGGAGGTGGCCGAGCCGATCGGTGACCATGGCGGCGGCGAGGCTGGAGGTGAGAGGGAGGGCAGAGGCGAGACGGAGACGCTGACCCCGGACGCCGCCCGGCGGCTCATCGACATGGCGGCACCCGTCCTCCGCCTCGATGCCGCGGATCTCGCCAGGCTCGTCTGGCAGGCCGCCCATCGCAGGATCATGCCGGGCGGGATCGGCCGTCAGGACGACGAGGAGCCGGTGCTCAGCGCACGAGCCGGCTGATGGCCGCCGCTGCTACCCCTGGGCCTTCGCCTTGCGGTTCTCCTTGACGAAGGCGTAGACGAAGATGCCGATGATGAAGGCGAAGGTGATCCACAGGGCGTATCTGTCGATGACTGCAAGGACGTCGACGGCCGCTTGGCCGAGCTGATAGCCGAGCATCGCCCAGATGAGCGTGAAGATGAGGCTGCCGATGAAGTCGGCGATGAGGAAGGTGCGCAGGCGCATGCCCGTCCACCCGGCGACGATGAAGACGAGCGTCTGCGGGATTCCGGGGCAGCGGGCGATGACGGTCATGAGGAAGAGCGCCCAGCTGGGAATGCCCTTGAGCCGCTCGATGCGTTTGAGCTGCCGTTCGTCCTGGGCGAAGAGCCGGAGCACACCGTCGGCCCAGCGCCGACCGGCGAGCCAGAACGCCCAGTCGAGTTTGACCATGCCGACGAAGCCGGCGACGATGACGAGCCACAGTGGGATCTCCCCGACCCGGGCGTAGGCGCCGGCGGCGACGATGGCGGTCTTCGCCCCGTTGATGAATTCCTGGAGCACCGGGGCGTTGACGAGCATCCACGGGCGCAGCGGCAGAAGCGCGAGGTAGATGATCGGGACGCCGATGATGACGAAGAGGAGCAGCTTGTCGAGCGGTGCCGCCTTCCCCTGCCAGGGTTTGAGCGCCGCCCAGGGGTTCTCCTTCGCTGCCGCGGCGGTCGACTCGCCGTTCGCGGCGGGGGCATCGTCGTCGGGGAGGGAGTCGTCGCGGCGGTCGTGTTCGTCGTCGGGGCGGCGTTCCACGCTGATGGGATCTCCTGCGGCTGCGTCGGCGGTGGGCGTTCACAGTATCGCATGCCTGCGTGGACGCCGCTTAAGAAGACTCTCATCGCCGATCGCTCGACATCGACCGCGGCCTTGGGCAGGGTGGAAGGTGTGGGACGACAGTCGAAAGTGATCAGCGCGGTGGTGACCGGGCTGGTCGTCATTCTCGCGGTGCTGGCCTTCGTCCTCGTCCGCGGAACGTCCCACCCCGAACGCCCGGACCTCAGCCCGGTCAAGGTCACCCCCACTGCCACGGTCACGGACGGAACCGGCGATCCGAACGGAACGGGGTCCGCGCAGGGTTCCGGCGCCCCCGACGGCAGCGCTGGTGATTCGAGCGGTTCTCGGGACGGGGGGCAGACGCCTGACGGCAGCGGATCGGGGGGTGACGCCTCGGCGAAGGGACGGGGCGAACTCCAGCACTCCTACGAACCGGCACCGAACCCGCCCCGGGAGGTGCCCTCCGACGGCGACGATGACGGCGCCGGCGACGACGGCGACGATGATGACGACGATGACGGCGGTGACGATGACGACGACTGATCGTCGCATCCGGCTCACCGTCGAGAACCGTCTGACGATCGCGGTCACCCTCCTCTCCGTGCTCGCTCTGACGATCGTCGGCCTCGTCCTCTACTCGGTGGAGTCGAACAACGTCTCCAACCGCCTGTCCGCGTCGATGTCACAGGAGATCGCCGAGATGCGCGCCTTCGCGCAGACCGGCGTCGACCCGGAGACCGGCCAGCCCTTCACCTCGGTCGACCAGATGCTCGGGCAGTTCCTCGCCCAGAACCAGCCTGACGCCCACGAAGCGCTCTTCGCGTTCCTCAGCGACGGGCGCGTCCTCTACCAGGGAGAACCGAACACCCTCATCCGCGGCTCGCGCTCGCTCGAAGACGCCGTCGAAGCCGAATCCGACCAGGGAGGTGAGTTCTCGCTGCGGATCGACGGCAACGAGTACATCGGCTACGTGCTTCCCGTCTCCGCCATCACCTCGGCGCCTGGGGATGCCACCTCAGCGTCGCCGACCCCGCTGGAGCAGCAGGCGGACCGGGGCAGTGACCGAGGCGGGGAGCCGGGAGAGGAGGACGCGCGCGGTGCCTTCGTCGTCGTCACCAACGCATCGGACAGCCGGGCCGACCTCACCCAGGTCATGCAGCTCTACGTCGTCGTCGCCCTGCTCGCTACCCTCATCATCTCCGGTATCTCCTCCGTGGTCGCCCGTCGTCTGCTCTCCCCGGTCACCGAACTGCGACAGACCGCCCAGTCGATCTCCGCCGGTGATCTCAGCAGCCGGATCGAGACCCGCGGCAGCGACGACATCGCCGAACTCGGCCGCACCTTCAACGCGATGCTCGACCGGCTCGAATCCTCGTTCGCGACGCAGCGGCAGTTCCTCGACGACGTCGGCCATGAGCTGCGCACGCCGCTGACCATCCTCAGCGGCCACCTCGAGACGATGAACGCCGCCGACATCGACGACGTCGACGAGACCCGGGCGCTCCTCCTCGACGAGACAGACCGGATGACCCGCCTCGTCGAAGAGCTCCTCGTCCTCGCCCGCTCCCGTCGCCCCGACTTCGTGTGCCCCGGCAGCGTCGACATCCCGGCCCTGCTCCACCATGTCCTCGCGAAGGCGACGGGGCTGGCGTCGCGGGACTGGCAGGTCGACGTCCCCGAGTCGTTCGTCCTCCGTGCCGACCGCCAACGCCTCACCCAGGCGCTGCTCCAGCTCGCCGCGAACGCCGTCAACCACACCGAGGAGGGCGGGACGATCACCTTCGGTGCCACGGAGGACGCGACCCACGTCCACCTGTGGGTGCGCGACGACGGCCCAGGAGTCCCGCCGGAGATCGCGACTGACATCTTCGAACGCTTCACCCGCGGATCCACCGAGGGCAGCGGCTTCGGACTCGGACTCTCGATCGTCGGTGCCATCGCCGAAGCCCACGGCGGCACCATCGTCCTCGACCCGACCGAGGTCGGCGCCCAGTTCCGCATGATCCTGCCGAAAGGACACCAGTGAAGAGCATTCTCGTAGTCGAGGACGAGGACCGGATCTCGTCCTTCATCGCCAAGGGCCTCGGGGCCGCCGGGTTCACCACGGAGATCGCCGCTGACGGCATCACCGGCCGCGATCTCGCGATCACCGGTGACTTCGACCTCCTCGTCCTCGACATCGGCCTGCCCGGCCTCGACGGCTTCAGCGTCCTCGAACAGCTGCGCGAACAGCGGCCCTCCCTGCCGGTGCTCGTCCTCACCGCTCGCGACAACGCCGAGGACACGATCTACGCCCTCGAGTCCGGCGCCGTGGACTACATGATCAAGCCCTTCCGCTTCGGTGAGCTGCTCGCGCGGATCCGGCTGCGGCTCAAGGAGACCGTCCAGGAGTCTCCGACGACGGAGCTGACCCGCGGCGACGTGCGCATCGACCTGCTCGGACGTCAGGTCTGGGTCAATGAGCGTATCGTCGACCTCTCGGCGCGCGAGCTCTCCCTCGCCGAGATCCTGCTGAGGAACCGCGGCAGTGTGCTCTCCCGCGAACAGCTGCTCTCCCATGTCTGGGGTTTCGACTTCGACCCCGGATCCAACGTCGTCGACGTCTACGTCGGCTACCTCCGCCGCAAACTCGGCAGCGACTTCGTCACGACCGTCCGCGGATTCGGTTACCGCGTCGACTGAGCACGACCTGGCGCGCCGACTGTGCGGGCCACGACAGCTGACCGCCCGCCGCCGATGGCAACCCGCGCGCAGCCGGGGTCGAACACGAACAAGCGAACCTGTCGGGTCGGGCGCACATGAGAGTTCTCTCATCCCCGTCTTACCTGGGGCTTAATCTTCGCGGCCAAGCTGAGTGGTATGACAGAGAATCTGAGTATCGCGCTCTTCTCCCATGACTCCCTGGGGCTGGGCCACATCCGCCGCAACCGGGCGCTCGCCTTCGCTCTCGCCGCGCAGCTGCCCGAACTCACCGGTCGACCGGTGAGCGGCCTCCTCATAGCCGGCAGCCCCGAAGCCGCCCGCTTCGACCTGCCGACCGGATGGGATTGGATGATCCTGCCGGGAGTCACCCCCGCGAACGGCGGATATGCTCCCCGCGCGCTCGCCTCGACGATGGAGGGACTGCGCAGCCTGCGATCCGCAGCGATCACCGCCGTCCTCGACCAGCAGCAGCCCGACCTCTTCATCGTCGACCGGCACCCCTTCGGCATCGACGGCGAACTCGCCGAGGCGCTCGACCGCTGCCGCGTCCACGGGACCCGCACGGTCCTCGGGCTCCGGGAGGTCCTCGACGACCCGGCGGTCATCGCCGGCGAGTGGGACCGTGTGGGCGGCCCCGACGCCGTGGCCCGAGCGTTCGACGAGGTGTGGGTCTACGGCGATCCCGAGGTCTACGACCCCCGCGCCACCGGCGAAGTGCCGGCCGAACTGGCTCGCCTCACCCGGATGACCGGATACCTCTCGCTGGCCCGCCGCGAACCCTCGACGCCCGTCCCCGCGGACGATCCCGCACTCACGGATGCCGCGCCCTTCGTCCTCACCTGCCTCGGCGGGGGCTCCGACGGTGCCGCCCTCGCCGAGCGCGCGATCCTCGCCGCCCCACCCGCAGGCCTCCGCCACCTCGTCGTCGTCGGCCCGCAGATGGCGACCGCCGAGGTCGACCGCCTCACCGCCCTCGCCCCCGTCGGCACCTCCGTGGTCCGGCACAGCCCGGACATGCCCGGCCTCATCGCCCGCGCCGAGGCTCTTGTGTGCATGGGCGGATACAACACGATGGCCGAGGTCATGGCGACCCGGACCCCTGTCCTCGTCATCCCCCGCGTCGGCCACCGCCAGGAGCAGCCGCGGCGCGCCGCAGCCCTGACCGCCGCCGGTGCCCTTGACTCCGCACCCCTGACCGAGGCGACCCCGGAGTTCCTCCGCGACTGGTTCGGCTTCCGGGCCGGGTCCGAGGTCTCCCGCGATCACATCGACCGCGACGGCCTGCGCCGGGTCCCAGTCCTCGCCGCCGAGCTCCTCTCGACCGCAGGCACCCTCCCGTTCGCTCCCGCCCGCCCGACCACCCTCACCGAGGAGGCCCGCTGTGCCGTCTGAGACCGTCCCCAGCCAGGTCCCGCCTCGGCGGGCCTATGTCCTCAAGATGTATCCCCGGTTCTCCGAGACCTTCATCGTCTCCGAGATCCTCGCCCGCGAGGCGGCGGGGGAGGACATCGTCATCTTCTCCCTGCGCCCGTGCACCGACGCTCGGTTCCACCCGGAGCTCGCCCGGGTCCAGGCCCCGGTCATCCACGTCCCCCGCCCCTCGAGCGCCCACGGATTCTGGCAGCTGTGGCAGGAGGCGGCAGCGGACCCGGTGCTCGCTGACGGGACGGCCGAGAACCTCGGCGACCTCGTCGGACTCGACCACGACGACGCCGCGCAGTCGCTGGCCGTCGCCCGGCTCGCCCGCGAGCACGGCATCACCCACCTCCACGCGCACTTCGCCTCGGTGGCGACGACCGTGGCCCGCGCCGCATCCCTGCTCACGGGGATCCCGTACTCGTTCACCACGCACGCGAAGGACATCTTCCACGACAGCGTCGTCACCGCCGACCTCGCCCGGAAGACCGCCGACGCCGACCACGTCGTCGCGATCAGCGACTTCAACCGGGACTATCTGCGCCGGCGCCTCGGACCGGTCCTCGCCGAGCGGATCCACGTCGTGCGCAACGGACTCGAACTCGACCGCTTCCCCTACCGTCCGGGGCGCCCCGCAGGCGGGGTCGCGCGACTGCTCGCCGTCGGCCGCCTCGTCGAGAAGAAGGGTTTCACCCACCTCCTCCCCGCCCTCGCACTCCTCCGGAAGTCCGGGCGGGACGTTCGACTCGACCTCGTCGGCACCGGCCCGCTCGAGGCGGAGCTGCACGAGCAGATCACCGAGCTCGGCCTCGCCGACATCGTGACGATGCACGGGGCACTGACCCAGCGGGAGGTCACAGCGATGATCGATGACCACACCGCCCTCGTCGCGCCGTTCGTCCCCGGCTCCGACGGCAACGTCGACGGTCTGCCCACCGTCCTCCTCGAGGGCATGGCCGCGGGCATCCCCTGCGTGGCCGGCAGCGTCACCGCCGTGCCCGAGATCGTCATCGACGGGCGGACCGGCTGGCTCGTCGACGGCACCGACCCGGATGCCATCGCCTCCGCCGTCGCCGAGGTGATCGGCCTGACCGCCCATGATCCGCAGTCCCTGCGCCGGATCACCGATGCCGCGCGCGACCGCGTCGCCGACCTTCACGACTCCCGGCGGCAGGCCCGGGCGCTCGCGGATCTCATCGACCGGCCCGCTGACGATGTCGACCAGCCGCTCGAGGAACTCGAGGTCGCCTCATGAGAATCGCCTACGTCCTCCTCGACCCCGGCATCGGGATCTTCGGCACCAAGGGTGCCAGCGTCCACGCCCAAGAGGTCATCCGCAGCTTCCGCGCGCTCGGCCACGAGGTCACTGTGTTCTGCACCCGCACCGATGACGCGGTGCCCGCCGACCTCGCCGACCTCGACGTCGTCCGCCTCGAGCTGCCCGCAGGGCTCGAGCGCGGCAGCCGGGAGATCGCCCTCCTGCGGGTCTCCGACCTCCTCGCCGACCTCGTGGCCGGCGAGTACACAGGCATCGACGTCGTCTACGAGCGGTACTCCCTCTTCTCGACGGCCGGAGCGAGGATCAGCGAGCGCCTCGGCGTGCCCCTCCTCCTCGAGGTCAACGCCCCGCTCATCGACGAACAGCGCACGCACCGCGGACTCGTCCACGACGACCACGCCGCGAGAGCCACGGCCGTGAGCTTCGGACAGGCGACCCGGCTCGTCTGTGTCAGCGACGCCGTCGCCGAGTGGGTCCACCGCGACTACCCGGGCCTCGACGATGTCGCCGTCGTGCCCAACGGAGTCAACACCGACCGGATCGTCCCCGGCGCGGACCCCGCCGATGCGGCGGCACCCGGTGCCCCCGTGCACATCGGGTTCGTCGGCACCCTCAAACCGTGGCACGGCACCGACCGCCTGCTGCGCGCGTGCGCCGGGCTGCGCGGGTCCTTCCACCTCGACATCGTCGGCCACGGCCCCGAAGCCGAGGCGCTGGTCCGCCTCGCCGACGACCTCGACCTGGGGGAGCGGGTGACCTTCCACGGGGCCGTCGCCCCGGCCGACGTCCCGGCCCATCTGCGCGGATTCGACATCGCGACCGCCCCGTACCCGGGCGGGCCGAACTACTTCTCCCCGCTCAAGGTCTACGAGTACATGGCCGCGGGCCTGCCCACCGTCGCCTCGGCGGTCGGGGCCCTGCCCGACCTCATCGCCGGCACCGGGACCGGGATCCTCGTCCCGCCCGACGACCTCGCCGCCCTCACCGAGGCGCTCCAGTCGCTCATCGACGACCCTGCCCTGCGCACCCGCATGGGTGAGGCCGCCCGCGCCGAGGCGCTGGCCCGGCATTCGTGGACGAGCCGATGCCGCGACATCCTCGACCCCGTCCTCCTGGAGACCGCATGACGACGAGCCCCACCCGCCCGACCCCGAGCGCCCTGCGACGGACGCTGCGGATCATCACCCCGCACCTCGGCCGTCACACGTGGCTGATCATCGCCGGCCTCCTCGCCCTGCTCGCCGACGTCGTCTTCCGCATCCTCGAACCGTGGCCGATCAAGATCGCCGTCGACGCCGTCACCGCGGCACTCGGTGCGAACATCGATGCGAGCTTCGATATCGGCTCCGGGGTCGCGACGACGCTCGCGGCCGCGGCGATCGGCCTCGCCGTCATCGTCGCCGGACGGGCGGTGACCAACTACGCCTCGACGATCTGCTTCGCCCTCGTCGGCGCGCGCGTCGCGACCCAGCTGCGCACCCGGGTCTTCGACCACATCCAGGCGCTGTCGCTGAAGTACCATTCGCGCGCGTCGATCGGCGACACCTCGCAGCGGCTCGTCGGTGACATCGGCCGCCTCCAGGAGGTCGCCGTCACCGCGGGCCTGCCCCTGCTCGGCAACATCATCACGCTCGCCGTGCTCCTCGTCGTCATGGTCGTCCTCGACCCCGTGCTCAGCGCGATCGTCCTCGCCACAGCCGTCGTCTACGGTGTGCTCTCCCGGGTCTCGACCCCGAAGATCACGACCGCCTCCCGCTCGACCCGGAAGGGGGAGGGCCGCCTCGTCGGGTCCGCCGCCGAGGCGCTCGGGGCGATCCGCGTCGTCCAGGCCTACGGACTCGAACGCACCGTCGCCGCCGACTTCGCCGACGGTAACGAACGGGCCCTGCGGGCCGGGGTGCGTGCCCGCCGCCTCGCCGCCGGCCTCGAACGCTCGACCGATGTCCTCGTCGGCATCTCCCAGGCCCTCGTCCTCGCCTTCGGCAGCTACCAGGTGCTCCGCGGGGCGATGACCCCCGGCGACCTCGTCCTCTTCCTCCTCTACCTCAAGATCGCGATGAAGCCGCTGCGGGACATGGCGAAGTACACCGGACGCATCGCCCGCGCCACCGCCTCGGGGGAGCGGATCGCCGACCTCCTCGACGAACCGATCGAGATCGCCGACCGCCCCGGAGCGGTGGCGATGGGACCGGTGTGCGGCGACGTCGTCTTCGACGGCATCCGCTCCCGCGACGGGCACGGCCGGCCGCTCTTCGACGGCCTCGACCTCCTCATCCCCGCCGGTCAGAGGATCGGGATCCTCGGCGCCTCGGGGGCAGGCAAATCGACCCTGACGAGCTACCTGCTCCGCCTCGCCCAACCCGAGGAGGGACGCATCTACCTCGACGGCTACGACACCGGCAACGTCACCCGCGCCTCCCTGCGCGGCAGCGTCTCCGTCCTCCTCCAGGAGTCCGTCCTCTTCGCGGCGACCGTGCGGGAGAACATCCGGTACGGCCGCCTCGACGCCACCGACGCCGAGGTGGAGGCCGCCGCCCGCGCCGCCCGTGCCGACGAGTTCATCCGTGCCCTTCCCGAGGGCTACGACACCGTGCTCGGCAACCGCGGGGACACGCTCTCCGGCGGGCAGAGGCAGCGTCTGGCGATCGCCAGGGCCCTCGTCCGCTCCGCCCCGGTCGTCGTCTTCGACGAGGCGAGCACCGGGCTCGACCCGCGCACCCGAGCGCAGGTCACCGAGTCCCTGTGGGCGCTCACCGAAGGCCGCACCGGGATCGTCATCACCCACGACGTCGCCATGGTCAGAGGCCTTGACCGGGTCGTGTGGCTCGAGGACGGGCGGATCGTCGAAGACGGCTCTCCCCAGGATCTCGCAGCCGACCCGACGAGCCGCGTTGCCCAGTGGATGAGCGACCAGGCCGAGGACACCGTGAGCGCCGGGGTGTCGCAGGAGCCCGTCGCCGAGGCGGCCCCCGTCGCTGAGGCGGCCGCCGTCGACACTGCTGCCGACGACGCAGCCGCAGACGACGCGTCCCGCACCGCCGTGGGAATGGGAGCCGCCCGATGACGGCAGTCGAGTCGACCGTGACCATTGCGACAGCTCTGACGGCGAACGGTTCTGCCTCCGGAACGACCCCCGACTTCGGTGTGCCCTTCCTCGCCGACCTCCGCTCGCCCGGGGCCCTGAGCGCGCACCTCGGCTTCCCCGTGGAACCCGTGCGGATCCGGATCAAACCCGGCCGCAGCGCGATCGTCGCCTGGCGGCGGCCAGGGGTCGACCACCTCGGAGGGTGGGGGTGGACCGCGGTGATGGCCGATCCCGACAAACTCGCCAACCTCCGTCGGCGTGCGGCGCGGGTGGGGGAGACCGTGCTCGACCACGCGGTGAGCGACACCGGGTTCGTCCTGCTCAGCGGGGGAGTGCGCGCCGATCCGAAGCTCGCCCGGCCCCTCGTCGCGGCTGCGACGACCCTCGACCTCGACTCGTGCACGGTCGTCGGCTGCAACCCCGGCCGCCGGGTGCTGCTGCGCGCTCCCGACCGCGGTGCCGAGTTCGTTCGGATCGGCACCGGCTCCCTCTCTGCCATGGTCGCCGTATCCGAGCAGTGGCTGAGATGGGGCCTGCCGACCCTTCCCGTCCACCGCCTCGGCGAGCAGGAGAGCGCCGTGCGCACGCCCTGGTGGGGCAGTGGGGACCTCAACGGGAATCCGGATCCCACCCTCGCCGAGGCGGTCGGAGAGTCGATCGCCCACCTCCATGCGCACGGTGCCGGGGAGGTAACCCATGTTGAGATCGGTGCCGAGCCGCTTGCGATGCTCGCCGACGCCGAGCGCGCATTGTCGCGTCTCCTCGGCGAGGACGGACGAGTCGCCGAGCTGACGCGTCGGATCGGCGAGCGGCTCGAATCCGCGGGAGTCCTCCGCGGCAATCGGGCGATCCACGGCGATCTCAGCCCTGACCAGGTGCTCGTCGGCGACGGCGACCCGCGGATCATCGATCTCGACCGGGCCGGGGTCGGACCGACCGGTATGGACCTCGGCCGGTGGACCGCCGCGTGCCGGCTCCGCGAGGACGGACACGGCCCGGGCCTCGAAGCGGGCTTCCTCCGCGGGTACGACCGCGCAGGCGGCTTCACGATGCGCGCCGAGTCAGCCGGGGTCGCGGGTCCGACCGCTGCCGGGGCACTCGAGGCATGGACGGCCTGGGCACTGCTCGTCACCGCGATCGAACCGTGGCGATCGTGCCGCGCCGACTGGCGGGAGCACACCGACCGGCACCTCGTGCTAGCAGAGAAGGCACTCGGCTCAGGATCCGGTCGCAGCGGTCGCCGGTCCACTTTCGCTGACGCTGACGCCGAGGCCGACGGTGCCGCCGACGCCGGCACCGACTCCGGCTCCGACTCCGGCTGCGGCGCGGACTCCGGCTGCGGCGCGGACTCCGGCTCCGGCACGGACGCCGACTCCGGCACCAGCGCGGGCACCGACGCCGACGATGCCGCCGACGCCGACTCCGGCACTAGCGCGGGCACCGACGCCGACTCCAGCTCCGATACCAGCTCTGGCATTGGCGCGGGCGGTCAGATCCCGTCGACAGTGCGCATCGAGGGTGCAGAGGCACGGGTGCGGCGGGCGTGGCCGGCGAAGAAGGGGCGGATCGCCTTCGAGGCGATCGTCGATGGTGGGCTGCGCGCGGGATACCTCGATGGGGTCTCACCCCCAGGGGTGCACCAGGTGACCATGCTCCCTGCAGGGCACGATCCGGAGCTTCCGGGACTCGCACGTCTCCTCCGTGAAGGGGCAGCCCGGGTGGTCTCGCATCGGCCCGGCCGCCGCGCCGTCGTCGCTCTCGCCGACGGCACCTTCGCCAAGTGCGTGCGCGAGGGCAGAGCTGCGGCCATCCTCGCCGGTCAGGACCGCGCAGCTGCCTTCGCCGCAGGGTTCACCCTCCCCACGGTCCTCGACTCCGACGACTCGACCGTGCGCCTGTCTCGAGTCCCAGGACTCGACCTCCATGATCCCGCCGGGCTCGGGGAGGACTGGGCGCGCGCCTGGACGGCCTGCCTCGACGCGTGGGTTCGGGCCGGCAGTGCGCCCGACGGCGGCTCCTTCGCCCCGGATGCTCCAGAGCACACCGCGGCGGACGAAGCCCGCGTGCTCGAGGACTGGCGCGACCGGGCCGACGACCACCTCGGCGCGCTCACGGCCGGACTCGATCCGCTCCTCGCCGCGGTCACCGGCGAGCTGCGCGCGAACGCCGGGACCGTTTCAACCTCAGCGGGTGACCACGTCTCTTCTGTGTTCGGCGGTCGCAGGCCCGGGACCTGGGGTCCCCTCCACCGCGACCTCCACGACAAGCAGCTGATGTGGGACGCCGAGGCGGGGCCGGGACTGCTCGACGTCGACACGGCGTGCGCGGGGGAGCGGGAACTCGACCTCGGCAATCTTCGCGCGCACGCCCGGTGGCGGCGCGAGCAGGGGATCTGGACTCAGCACCAGACCGACGTCGTGCTCACGGCGATCGCGGACGCCGCCTTGGCGGGCGGGTGCGACCTGGCACGGGTGCGGCTCTACGAACGGTCAGCGCTGCTCCGACTCGTCTGCGTCTACGCGTTCCGACCGCAGTGGTCGGGCCGGACGGGAGCGCTCCTCGACGCGGCGGACTGATCGGATGGGGACGGCCCTGGCTCAGCTCTGCGTGCTCCGACGGGCGTCTCCCCAGATGTCGACACCCGAATCAACGGCGAAGTCGTCGATCGCGGAGAGCTCGTCGTCGGTGAACGGCGCGGAGTCGAGGGCGGCGACGTTGGTCTCGAGCTGGTCGACGCGGCTCGCGCCGATGACGAGGGAGGAGACCCTGGGATCGCGCAGCGCCCAGGCGAGCGCCATCTGGGCGAGTGACTGGCCGCGGGCGGCGGCGATCTCACCGAGTCCGCGGATCCGGGCGAGGTTGTCCTCGGAGAGGAACCCGTCCTTGAACGACGGAGTGTCCTTGCCGGCCCGTGAGTCCTCGGGCACTCCGCCGAGGTATCTGTCGGTGAGCAGGCCCTGGGCGAGCGGGGAGAACGCGATGACGCCGAGTCCGTGCTCGGTGGTGGTGTCGAGGAGACCGTCGTCCTCGATCCAGCGGTTGAGCATCGAGTACGAGGGCTGGTGGATGAGCAGCGGGGTGCCGAGGTCGTCGGCGATCTGAGCGGCGCGGGCGGTGTCGGCGGCCGAATACGAGGAGATGCCTGCGTAGAGGGCGCGCCCCGAGCGCACGGCGGTGTCGAGCGCGCCGATGGTCTCCTCGAGCGGAGTCGAGGCGTCCGGGCGGTGGGAGTAGAAGATGTCGACGTAGTCGAGGCCGAGGCGGGCGAGCGACGCGTCGAGGCTCGAGAGCAGGTACTTCCGGCTGCCGCCGGGTCCGCCGTAGGGGCCGGGGTGCATGGCCCAGCCGGCCTTCGTCGAGATGATGAGCTCATCGCGGTAGGGGCCGAGGTCCTCGCGCAGCTGCCGGCCGAAGTTGATCTCGGCCGATCCGGCAGGCGGGCCGTAGTTGTTCGCGAGGTCGAAGTGGGTGATGCCGAGGTCGAAGGCGCGGCGGACCAAGTCGCGCTGGGTCTGGAAGGCGACATCGTCGCCGAAGTTGTGCCACATGCCCAGCGACAGTGCCGGCAGGACGAGACCGGATCGGCCCACCCTGCGGTAGGTCATCGAGTCGTAGCGGTTCTCGGCAGCGGCGTACACGGAGTCTCCCCTCAGCAGGCGAACGGTGGCTTCGTTCAGCTTAGGTCACTGCGGCTGATCAGCCGTGATGCCTGCCTCCGCGGCGAAGTTGCTGATCCGTGCGGCGAGCTTGAGGTCGCGGTCGGTCACGGCACCGGTGTCGTGGCTCGTCAGGGTGATCTCGACGCTCGGGTAGGTGAGCGTGATGTCCGGATGGTGGTTGGCCGCCTCGGCGGCGGCACCGACCCGGTTGACGAACTCGAGTCCGGTGGCGAAGTCTCCGGTGGCGTAGGTGGCGACGATCGTGTCGTCGGCGCCGTGCCAGTCGCTCAGCCCCGCGGCCTCGAGGGCGTCGGTGAGTGTCTGTCCCGTGTATTCAGTCATGTCACCATGCTAGGAACTGGCGTCTCCCACGGGAACCCCTCGCGACGAATGCGTGCGCTCAGCCGCGCGGTTCGCATCCGCATCCCGGCCATCCGCGCGGTTGCGATCCATATGCTGCGGATCGATCCATGCCACGCGGATCGGAACCGAGCGGTTGCCGACCCGCCGCAACCCCGCCCTCAGCCTGACGGACGGGTGCTTTTCGCGCGATGGCGGCGCACGGCATCGCGATTGGCGCACCGGACCGAGCAGTACCGTTGACGGCCGCCGCGCGTGACGTCGACGACGACGTTCGCACACGGGTCGCCCGGAGACAGCCCCGCCGCACACCTGCCGAGACGGTGCATGCCGCGCGTCGTGAGGTGGAGGGCGGTGCCGACGCAGATGACGGCCCGCAGCACGTGGGCCAGCGACTGATCGGCATCACGGTAGTGCAGGTGCCAGCCCTCGTCGTCATGGTCGACGAGCCGCGGGAATGCCGCCGCGCTCGCCATGATCGCGTTGAGCAGCTCCGCGCGGGCTTCCGGGCTCTCGGCATCGACGACCCTCAGCCATTCGTCGATGACGGCGCGAGTGTCGCCGAGGTCGGTCGGTGTCGGCGTGAATCCCATCGTCATCCCGAATTCCCGAGTCCGTGCTTCGATTCCGGCGCGGTCGCCTGGCCAGTCGTTGGCCAGCGAGGCTGCGAGGAGAACGGCGTACTCACCGTAAGGGTTGAGTTGCATAGGACCATTACACCAGGCTGGAGTCATGGAAGCCAGGACAGAGCAGACGACCACACGGAACCCGTCCCCGAACGGAGACGCCGACGCTTGCGAACACGGCTGGCTGACGGAGTCATGCCATCGGGTCTCGACGGGGACGGTCGCCTACGTCCGGTGTGCACGCTGCGGTCGCCGGCGGGTCGACCACCTCGGCGAGGATGCCCGCGTCCCGACCGCCCTCTCGCGCTCGGTCAGGTGACCGCGCGGGTCGCATCCGCATCCCGGCCATCCGCGCGGTTACGATCCACACGCTGCGGATCGATCCATGCCCTGCGGATCGAAGCCGAGCGGTTGCCGACCCGACCGCAACCCCACCTGCAAGAATTAGACCAGTGGTCTTGAAATCGGATGTGAGCTGTGCCTCAATGGGGAGGTGACGAAATTCCATTCGATCCGCGACCAGCTCCTCGATCGCCTCGAGGGCATGGCCGCCGGGGAGCAGTTCCCGCCCGAGCGCCAGCTCGCCGAGCAGCTCGGGATCTCCCGGATGACCCTGCGTCGGGCGATCGACGAACTCGTCGCCCAGGGCGTCGTGCGCCGGCGCCACGGCGCGGGGGTCTTCGCCCTCGGCCCGAAGTTCGACCAGCCGCTGGCCGCGAGTTCGTTCACCGAGGACATGCTCGCCCGCGGGCTCACTCCCGGCTCGCACGTCCTCGGCTTCGTCCGCGGCCCGGCCGGGGCGCACATCGCCCGGAAGCTCCACCTCGGCGAGGACGACGAGGTCGTGACGATCCTCCGCCTCCGCCTCGCCGACGCGGAGCCGATCGCCCTCGAGGAGCTCCACATCCCCGCCGCCCGCGTCCCCGGCCTCACCGCCGACGACCTCGAGGACAGCTCGTTCTACGAGCTGCTGGGCACCCGCTTCGGCATCGAGCTCGCCCACAGCGTGCAGACGATCGAACCGACCCTCCTCGACGCCGACGAGTCCGCCCACCTCGCGGCTCCACCGCAGGCTCCGGCGCTCCTCTTCGAGCGGATCTCGCGCAGCGCCGACGACGTTCCCTTCGAGGTCGTCCGTTCGGTCTACCGCGGTGACCGCTACAAGGTCCGCACCGAACTCACCGTCCCCGTCCGACCGGCCAGCCCCGAAGGTCGCCCCGCAGCCCGCCCCGCAACGCCCGCCGAGGCCCGCGCCGCAGCCCGCCCCGCAACCCCCACCCCTGCAAGCGGTGACCGGGCATGATCATCGCCGGGTTGATGACGGGAACCTCGGCCGACGCCCTCGACGTCGCCCTCGCCGAGTTCGTCCACGACCCGTCCGCGGACGAGCTCGGGGTGCGCCTCCTCGCCGGCGAGGAGATGCCCTTCGACCCTGCCCTGCGCACCGACATCCTCCGCCTCCTCGAACCCGTCGAGCTGCCGCTCTCCCTCGTCAGCGACGTCGACGGTCGCCTCGGCCGCTTCAGCGCCGAGGCGCTCGCCCAGGTGTGTGCGAACGTCGGGGCCGTCCCCGACCTCGTCGTCTCCCACGGCCAGACCGTGCGCCACGACATCGCCGAGGCGCGGGTGACCTCGACCCTCCAACTCGGCCAGCCCGCGTGGATCGCCGAGACCCTCGGCGTCCCCGTCCTCTCCGACGTCCGCTCCCGCGACATCGCCGCCGGCGGGCAGGGAGCCCCGCTCGTCGGGATCCTCGACGCCATGCTGCTCACCGATGCGGATACCCCGACCGCGCTGCTCAACCTCGGCGGGATCGCCAACGTCACCGTCATCGCCCCGGACCAAGACCCGTTCGCCTTCGACACGGGTCCCGCGAACGCCCTCATCGACGTCCTCGCCCGCCGGATCACCTACGGTGCGCAGTCCTGCGACGTCGACGGGGAGCTCGCCGCCCGCGGAAGGGTCGACGCGGCACTGCTGAGCGACCTCCTCGGCGAACCCTATTACCGGCTGCCCGCCCCGAAGTCGACGGGCAAGGAGCACTTCCATGCCGCTTACCTCGACCGATACCTCGCCGACCATCCTCGGCTGAGCGAAGTCGACGCGATCGCCACGGTCACCGCGCTCACCGCCCGCACGATCGCCGAGGCGGTCCGTCCCCACGGCGTCACCGCGGTCATCGCCTCCGGGGGTGGGACCCGGAACCCGACGCTCATGCGTGCCCTGCGCGCCGAGCTCGGAGAGACGGTCACCCTCGAGACGACGGACGCGGCCCTCGGCCTGCCCGAGGGGTCGAAGGAGGCCGTGCTCATGGCGCTCATCGGCTGGCTGAGCTGGCACGGCCTGCCCTCGACCGAGCCGAGCCTCACGGGCGCCGCCCGCCCGACCATCGCCGGACGGCTGAGCCCGGGGTGGAGGCCCCTGCGGCTGCCCGCGCCCCTGGAGCGCCGGCCCCGCCGGCTGCGAATCCTCGGCGGGCCGCCGCACGACCCGCCCTCGCCCGACGCGAACCCCACCTGAGCCGACCCCCACCGACGCGAATCCCACCGAAGGAGCACCGACCATGCAGATCATCGACCTCCTGGTGATCGTCGCCTACCTCGTCGCCACCGCCTGGCTCGGCCTCAAGCTGAGCGGGAAGCAGAGCGGACTGAGGGACTACTTCCTCGGCGGACGGGATCTGCCCTGGTGGGCGGTGTGCCTGTCCGTCGTCGCGACCGAGACGAGCGCACTCACCGTCATCGGTATCCCCGTGATGAGCTACCTCGGCGACATCTCCTACCTTCAGCTCGCGCTCGGCTACATCGTCGGGCGCATCATCGTCGCCTTCCTCATGCTTCCCCGCTACTACGACGGCGAGATGATCACCGCCTATGCCTACCTCGGCAAGCGCTTCGGCCAGTCGACGCAGACCACGGCGGGCATCACCTTCCTCTTCACCCGCCTGCTCGCCGACGGCATCCGCGTCCTCGCCGCAGCGATCCCGCTCAAGGTCATCCTCGACGGCCTCGGCGTCCACACGTCCTACTTCGTCATCATCGTCGTCCTCGCGCTCGTGACGATCGTCTACACGTTCATCGGCGGGATCAAGGCCGTCGTCTGGGTCGACGTCGCCCAGATGGTCCTCTACGTCCTCGGCGGGGTCCTCGCGATCGTCGTCATCACCGCGAGCGTCGGCGGAGGATGGCTCGCCGAGGCGGCCGCCGCCGGAAAGCTGCAGATGTTCGTCTTCGAGGGCAACCCGATCAACGCGGCCGGATCGTTCATCCCCTCGTTCGTCGGCGGCGCCGTGTTCGCGATGGCCTCCCACGGTTCCGACCAGATCATCGTCCAGCGGCTCCTGTCGTGCCGGACGAAGGCCGACGCGCAGAAGGCGCTCATCGTCTCCGGCTTCGTCGTCTTCGTCCAGTTCGCGATCTTCCTCGCCGTCGGACTCGCCCTGTGGGCCTACTACGACCAGGCCCTGCCCGCCGACCTCGGGCTCACCCGCGACGACGAGATCTTCCCTCTCTTCATCATCGAGGGCCTCCCGCCGGGGATCTCCGGCCTCCTCCTCGCAGGCATCCTCGCCGCCGCGATGTCGACCCTGTCGTCCTCGCTCTCGGCCCTGTCGTCCTCGACCGTCACCGACGTCTGGGCCCGGTTCAGGCGGACCCCGCTCACCGACGCAGGGGGCCTCAGGGTCGGCCGCTGGGCGACGATCGCATGGGGGATCGCGTTCATCCTGCCGGCCACGGTCTTCGAATCCGACTCCGGCAACATCGTCATCCTCGCCCTCGGCATCGCCGGCATCACCTACGGCGGCCTCCTCGGCGCGTTCGTCTTCGGCATGGTCAACAAGCGCGCGACCGCCGTCGATGCGAACATCGCCTTCGTCCTCGCCATCGCCGTCAACGCGTACTTCTTCATCATGGAGAAGTACGTCACCGGTGAGATCTGGGTGGCCTGGCAGTGGTACCCGCTCCTCGGCGTCATCGTCATGGTCGTCGTCGGCGGGCTGCTCTCCATGCGCCACCCGTCCGCCCCTGCCCGCACCCCCGCCGAGGTGGAAGGAAGCCTCCGTCCATGACCGATCAGTCCCAGCCCGCGCCGTCAGCCGACGCCCGGCCCCGGCTGTCCCCGACAGAACAGCGCAACCCCCGCAGTGCGGGCCTCGACGACCTCGATGCCCTCGGCGTCCTCCGCCTCCTCAACACCGAGGACCGGGTCGTCATCGACGCCGTCGCAGCCGCCCTGCCGCAGCTCGCGGCCCTTGTCGACACCGCCGCCGAGCGGATGCGAGCCGGCGGAACCGTCCACTACTTCGGGGCGGGGACCTCGGGTCGGCTCGGGGTGCTCGACGCGAGCGAGCTCATGCCGACGTTCAACCTCGAACCCGGCCGCGTCGTCGGACACATCGCCGGAGGAGAGCCCGCCCTCGTCAACGCCGTCGAGAACGCCGAGGACTCCCTGACCGACGGACGCACCGCGGGTGCCGCGCTGGGGGAGCGGGACGTCGCGATCGGCATCGCGGCAAGCGGGTCGACGCCCTACGTCCGCGGCGCCCTCGAAGCCGCCCGGGCGAACGGCGCGCACACCGTGCTCATCTCGAACAACCCGCACGCCCCTGTCGCCGATGCGGCCGCCGCCCACATCGTCCTCGACACCGGCCCCGAGGTCGTCACCGGGTCGACCCGGCTCAAGGCCGGCACCGCGCAGAAGCTCGCTCTCAACGGCTTCTCCACCGCCCTCATGGTCGCCCTCGGCCGCACGTGGGAGAACCTCATGGTCTCCGTCGTCGCGACGAACGCGAAGCTGCGCGACCGCACCGTGCGCATCCTCACCGACGCCGCCGACCTCGACGAGGCAGCGGCCCGCGACCTCCTCGCCCGATGCGGCGATGACCTCAAGACGGCGTTGGTCGTCTCCTTCGCCGAGGTGACTCCCGCCGTGGCCGCCGAGCTGCTGAGCACCCATGACGGTTCGGTGCGGGCGGCGATCGCCGCGGCCGGCCCGACCGGCGGATCGGCTCCGCCCGGCGGCCCGAGTCAGACCGGCGGTTCGGCCCCGACCGCCGACGGCCCCGCGGCCGGAGGCAGCGACTGATGCGCGACTGTCAGGCCGCCGAACTCGTCCTCGGCATCGACGTCGGCGGCACCGGCTCCCGCGTCGCGCTGGCCGCGGCCGCAGACCGGGACGCGGACCCCGCCGCATCCCCGGAGAGCGCCGACGATCCGGCGGCGCACCCGGCGGTCGCGGACACGACACGCTCCGACCGCCTCGGCGAACACACTGTCCTGGGCACCCTCACCGGGCCCCGCGTCGAGATCGGACCCGAGGGCAGCAGCGCTCCCGTCGTCATCCGGCGGCTCGTCTCCGCGGCACGGCAGGCGTGGCCGGAGCAGATCCCACGCGTCGTCGGCATCGGGATCGGGGCGACCGGGATCGCCTCCCTCACCGATGATCCCGCGGTGCTCGCGCAGGTCATCGCCGCCGAAGCGGACGCCCCGACCGCGGTGACGATCGATGCCGTCACCGCCCACCTCGGCGCGCTGCGGGGACAGGGCGGGGCGATCGCGGTGCTCGGCACGGGCGCGATCGCCATCGCCCATCCCGGTGCCGACGATCACGGGGTGCTCACCGCGCAGTGGTCGCGGGTCGACGGCTGGGGGCACCTCTTCGGCGACCGCGGGGGCGGGGCGTGGCTGGGACGGCTCGCCCTCGAGGCGGCCCTGCGTGCCCACGACAAGGTTGACGTCCGCGGTGCCGCACTGCTCGCGGCGGCCACCGGTCGGTTCGGGCAGCCGAGCTCGTGGCCGGCGACGTTCTACACGCGCAGCGACCGGGCGGGCCTCCTCGCCGAGTTCGCCGCCGACGTCGCGACTCTGGCCCGCCTCGACGATCCCGTCGCGGTCGACCTCCTCGCCGAGGCGGGACGGGAGGCCGCCCGCAGCGCCGTCGCCGCGGCGACCGCGGCCGGGGCGCAGCGGGTCGCGGTGACCGGTGGGCTCACCCAGGCAGGGGAGGCGCTGCTCGAGGCCTTCCGCGCCGAAGCGCAGCATCGGCGCCCCGACGCCGCCGTCGTCGAAGCGGCGGGCAGTCCCCTCGACGGTGCGCTCGTCCTCGCCGACCATGTCGCCGCCGGCCGGGTGCGAGCCCAGGCCGAAGTGCTCTGGGTGTGAGGACCCCCGAGGTGGTTCCGGAATCAGCGGGGAGGAGCCGAGGTCGCATGCCCTGACAACCGGGCTTGCCGTCTCCAAGTGTTCACCTGGCCTGCACCTGCGGATCAACCCCAGGTCAGAATCCCCCCGCAGGATCAACACTGTGAGAATCAGTGGTGAACCGACCTCCGGGATCGACCGCCTCATGCGCGGCACCGATCTCCCCGTCAGGCCCAGTCTTCCCTCCGCTCTCGTCCGGACCCCTCGGACCCGGACCTCCGCCTCGGCGGACATCGAACTGCCGACCGGTGAGCGCACCCGGGCGTACCGCTTCTTCGAGGCGCTGCCGGCGCTCATCAGCTATACGGCGATCGCGCTCGTCTTCGTCCTCCCGTTCGTCGACGCGATGCTCGGCGCGGTCTACGTCCTCACCATCGTCGGCCTCACCTTCGTCCGGGCGATGCGCGGAGCCGTCGACGTCGCCCGCGGGTTCGCCCGCTACCGGCGGGCCGCCCGCGTCGATTGGAGGGCCCGGCTCGTCGACCTCGAGCGGGCGATGGATGGGCGTGCGCCCCTGCCGGTCCCACTCGGCGGGTTCCGTGCCGCCGAGCACCTCGCCGAGGTCGCTCGGGTGCGTGCGGATCCCGCTTCGGTGATGCGCCCCTCCACGCTCATCCATGCCGTCGTCGTGGCCGCCTACAACGAACCCTTCGAGGTCATCGCGGGAACGATCCGGGCCCTCCTGCACACGTCGACCTCGCCAGGACAGATCGTCGTCTTCTTCGCCTACGAGGAGCGCGGGGGCCCGGCGATGGCGGAGACCGCCCGCCGCCTCGCCGCGGTCTACGGTGACCGGTTCCGGGCGTTCGAACTCGTCCCCCATCCCGCGGGCGTCCCCGGTGAGATCGCCGGCAAGGGCGCGAACATCACGCACGCGGGGCGGGCGCTCGCCGCCTGGGTGCGGGAGGAGGCCATCGACCCGGAGCGGGTCATCGTCACCACCCTCGACTGCGACAACATCCCGCACGAGTCGTACTTCGACTGCGTCGCCTACGAGTATGCGATCGCGCCGGACCGGGCCAGGGTCTCGTTCCAGCCGATCAGCCTCTACATCACGAACATCTGGGATGCGCCCGCGCCGTCGCGGGTGGTCGCGAGCGCGAACTGCTTCTGGAACCTCACGACGACGGTGCGGCTCTTCGCGCTGCGCAACTTCGCCTCGCACTCCCAGCCGCTGCCGGCGCTCATCGACATGGGGTTCTGGTCGACGCGGACGATCGTCGAGGACGGCCACCAGTACTGGCGCAGCTGGTTCCACTTCGACGGCGACTATCGGGTCGTGCCCGTCCACGTCCCGATCTACCAGGACGCCGTGCTCGCCGGCAGCTTCGCGCAGACGATGGTCGCACAGTTCAAGCAGCTCAGCCGCTGGTCGTACGGTGCGAGCGACGTCCCCTACGTCGGGGTGAGGGTGTTCGCCGGGGACGCCAGATCCCCGTTCTGGCCCGGATTCCTCCGCTTCCTCTCTCTGCTCGAAGGCCACGTCAGCCTCGCGACGATCTCGGTGATCATCGCCGTCGGAGGGTGGATCCCCTTCGTCGTCGCCACCCAGACCGGTCAGGCGACCGAGTTCATCGAGCGGATGCCGATGACCGTCGGTCTCGTCCAACAGCTGGGAATGATCGGGCTCATCGTCTCCGTCGTCGTCTTCCGTGCCCTGCTGCCCCCGCGCCCGGTCCACGTGCCGCCGCTGCGGAGCGTGACGATGTGGCTGCAGTGGCTGCTCTACCCGCTCACCCTTCTCGTCTTCAACTCCGGCACCGCGCTCTATTCACAGTGGTGCCTGCTCACCGGCCGGTACCGGGAGCGCTTCGACGTCACCGAGAAGGTCTCCGGAGCTGAGCTGCGCCGGACCGCGTAGTCCGGGTGTGGGGGACTCCTCGCCGAGGCGGGGGCCGGGTCCCGATGCCGATATCCCGAAGCCGAGTCCCGATGCCGGCCCTCGCCGTCACCCTCCCGGTGCTTCGCAGATTATGGGTTTCCTCAGTCGAGTCTCAGGTCTTCACCCCTGTGGGGCGGCGTGAGCGCGGCGTAGTGTCGAAGACATGAACGCGATATTCGACTCCATCCGCAAGATCGGCTTCCGCCGCGGACCCGACCGGATCGTCGGCGGCATCGCCGGGGGACTGGCGAAGGTCACGCGGCTCAACGTCTGGCTCGTGAGGATCCTCGTCCTCCTCTCCTTCCTCCTTCCCGTCGTCGGCCTCGGCGCCTACGCCGTCGTCTGGGCGATCACCCCGTGGCAGGACGGGAGCATCCCGCTCCAGCGTGCCCTCGGCGGCAGTCAGCTCGAACGGTAGGCCCGCCTCTGAGAAGCCCACGACTCGCGTGACTGCGACCGGCAGTTCCGGTCACGCGATGAGGCCCCGCGTTCCCTTGTCAGGGAGGGAACGCGGGGCCTCCTGATGTCCGCGCCCGAGCGGCACACTTCGTCGGCATTGTCCCTGCTCAGCACATCTGCGTGACACATTCCCAAAAACAGATGTTGGTTTTGCTGTGTTTATGCCCGAATGTGTGAGATTATGAATCCGTGTACGCCGCCGAACGCCAACAGACCATCCTCGCCGCCGCCCGGTCGGCCGGCCGAGTCGAGGTCACCGCCCTCGCTGATCAGCTCAATGTGACAGCCGAGACGATCCGGCGGGACCTCACGGTCCTCGAGCGGCGCGGACTGCTCAAGCGCATGCACGGGGGAGCGATCCCGGCCGAGGCCCTCTCTCTCGAACCGGCGCTCGAGGAGCGCATCGGCCACCGCGCCGCGGAGAAGCGGCGCCTCGCACTGCGCGCCCTCGAGGAGATCCCCGACGGCGGCAGCGTCCTCCTCGACGCGGGCACGAGCACTCTTGCGATCGCCCAGGCCCTTCCCGACGAACTGGCCCTCACCGTCGTCGCCAACAGCCCGATGATCTGCGCGGCCCTCGCGGCGAAACCGGGGATCACACTCCTCCAGCTCGGCGGTCGGGTGCGCGAGCTCACCGGTGCCGCAGTCGGACGGTGGACCACCGAGGCGCTGTCCGAGCTCACCATCGATGTCGGGTTCATCGGCACCAACGGGTTCGACGTCGACCGCGGTCTCACCACGCCTGACGAGTCCGAGGCCGCAACGAAGCGGGCCATGGTCGACGCTTGCCGTTCGTCGATCCTTGTCGCGGACTCGAGCAAAGCCGCGCAGGTCCACCTCCATCGCTTCGCAGGCATCGACGCCGTCGACCTCATCATCACGGACACCGACCTCGGCGACCAGAGCGCTGAAGAGCTGCGCGCCGCGGGACCGGAGGTCGTGACCGTATGATCGTCACCCTCACGCCGAACCCCAGTGTCGACCGTGCCGTCACCGTCGACGCGCTGCGCCGCGGCCATGTCCTGCGGGCGCACGCCTCTCGTGTCGACCCGGGCGGCAAAGGCGTCAACGTCGGTCGGGCGCTGTCCGCGATGGGTGCTGACCCTCTCGTCATCGTGCCCTCGGGCGGTCCCGAAGGCGCACTGTTCGAGACGCTGCTCGCCGAGGACGGCACCCCCACGAGGGTCGTCCCCATCGCCGAGAGCATGCGGATGAACATCAGCGTCCTCGAGCCCGGCGGGACGACGACGAAGCTCAACGAAGCCGGCCCCGCACTCACCGCCGCCGACGTCGACAGTCTGCTCGAGACCACGCTCGAGCACGCCGCCCCCGGTGTCTGGATCGCCGGCTGCGGCAGCCTCCCGCCCGGAGCACCCGCCGACCTCTACGCCGCGCTCGTGCGCGAGGCCCAGGCTCGCGGGGCCAGGGTGGCCGTCGATACCTCCGGGGCGCCCTTCGCGGCGGCCGTCGCCGCCGCACCGACGCTCATCAAGCCCAACCGCATCGAGCTCGCCGAACTCTGCGGCCGCTCCCTTGACACCCTCGGAGCTGTCATCGACACGGCGCGGGAGCTCGTGGCAGCGGGCGTCGAGAACGTCGCCGTCAGCCTCGGCCGCGACGGTGCGGTCCTCGTCACCGCCGAGGAGGCCCTCCACGCGACAGCGGTCATCACCGACCCTGTCTCCACCGTCGGAGCCGGCGACTGTATGCTCGCCGGCCTGCTGCTCGGACTCGACCAGGGTGCCGGTGCCGCGAGCGCTCTCAGCCAGGGAGTGGTGTGGGGTGCGGCCGCCGTGCGGCTCGAAGGCACCGCCGTGCCCACCCCTGCCCACCTCGTCGACATCCCGCTGTCGATCACCCGCGAGCCCGAGCTCGCCCTGCCACTGGACGACTGACTCGCCCACCGGGTCACGAAAGGAACCGCCATGCCACTGATCAATGACGAACAGGTGCTGCTCGACCTCGGCGACGCCGACCGGTCCGCGGCGACGCGGAGGCTCGCCGAGTGCCTCGTGGCCACCGGTCGCTGCACCGACCTCGACCTCTTCGTCGCCGACGTCGAGGAACGCGAGGCGAAGACCGCGACCGGCCTGCCGGGAGGCATCGCGATCCCGCACGCCCGCAGCGCCGCGATCACCGAGCCCTCGCTCGTCTTCGGCCGGACCACCGACGGCATCCCGTGGGGTGCCAAGGACGGTCCCGCCCGCCTCGTCTTCCTCATCGCGGCCCCCGCCGACGGCGGGGACGCCCACATGAAGGTCCTCCCACAGCTCGCCCGCGCTCTGATGAAGGAGGACTTCCGACAGGCGCTGCTCAACGCCGCGACCCCGGCGGAGGTCGTCGCCATCGTCGAGGAGCAGGTCCACCTCGACGATGACGCGTCCGCGACGGCTGCCACGTCGCCGACAGCCCCGGCGTCGGCCGGACCCTCGACGGCTGCCGGATCCCCGACGACGGACGGTGCCGACACCCCCGCCGAGGCGGCCGCCCCGGTTCCCGCCTCATCGCCGTCCACGGAGCCGTCGCCCACGGATCCGCCGTCCACGGAGCCGCCGTCCGCGGAAGCGAGGTCCGCCGAGTCGGCCGACCGCACCTTCCGGTTCGTCGGTGTGACCTCGTGCCCGACCGGCATCGCCCACACGTACATGGCCGCCGAATCCCTCGAGAACGCCGCCCGCGCGGCCGGCCACGAGATCATCGTCGAGACGCAGGGCTCAGCCGGATCGACCCCGCTCACCGCGGCGCAGATCGCCGCGGCGGACGCCGTCATCTTCGCCCACGACGTCGAGGTGAAGGAACGGGCACGCTTCGCCGGCAAACCGACTCTCGACGTCGGCGTGAAGAAGGCGATCTCGGAGGGACCCCAGCTCATCAGCAGGGCCGCCGAACTGGCCGCAGCCGGACCGACCGAGGCCACCGCCTCGGCGATCATCGACGAACGGACCGAAGACGAGGCGACCGAACGGCTCGGATTCGGCACCAAGCTGCGGCAGTGGCTGATGACCGGTGTGTCCTACATGATCCCGTTCGTCGCCGCCGGCGGCATCCTCATCGCCGTGTCCTTCATGCTCGCGCAGATCGCCCTCGGTGAGAGCGGAGCGATCGAGATCGTCAAGTACGGCCTCGTCGGCGACGACCAGTACAACATCGCCCAGAACTTCGACCTCACCAGCCTCACCTCGTGGGCGGCTCTCGCCTACGTCATCGGTGCTGCGTCGTTCGGCTTCCTCGTGCCGATCCTCTCCGGCTACATCGCCTTCGCGATCGCCGACCGGCCGGGCCTCGTCCCGGGCATCGTCGCCGGCTCCGTCGCCGTGACGATGAATGCCGGGTTCCTCGGCGGCATCGTCACCGGTCTGCTCGCCGGGTTCGTCGCCAAATGGATCTCGAGCTGGAAGGTCCACAAGGGGGTCCGCGGCGTCATGCCCGTCGTCGTCATCCCGCTCCTCTCCACGCTCGTCACCGCAGGCCTCTTCATCACCGTGCTCGGCCGCCCGATCGTCGCGCTCATGGACGGCCTCAACGCGGGACTCGGCAGCCTCACCGGCGGCGGTGTGCTCATCCTCGGGCTCATCCTCGGCGCCATGATGGGCTTCGACCTCGGCGGCCCCGTCAACAAGGTCGCCTACGGCTTCGCCACCGCCGGACTCTCGGCGGCAGGCACCGCCATGGATGCCCCGCAGCTGAAGATCATGGCCGCGGTCATGGCGGCCGGCATGGTCGCACCGCTCGCGCTCGCCCTGGCGACGACGGTCGCTCCGAAGCTCTTCTCGGTGCCGGAGAGGGAGAACGGCAAAGCGGCCTGGCTGCTCGGAGCCTCGTTCATCTCCGAAGGCGCCATTCCATTCGCCGCCGCCGACCCGATCCGGATCATCATCGCCTCGACCATCGGGTCGTCGGCGACCGGCGCCCTCGTCATGTTCTTCGGGTCGACGCTGCTCGCACCCCACGGCGGCATCTGGGTGCTCCCGCTCATCGGCCAGCCGCTGCTCTTCGTGCTCGCCCTCGCCGTCGGCGTCGCCATCACCGCCGCCCTCGTCGTCCTGCTCAAGGCGCTCGCGGCCCGGCGCCGGGCTGAGAAGGCTGCCGACAGCCTTCCCGAGGCGGCCCCGGTCGCCGCATGATCAGACCTCGCACCACCCGCACCACCCGCACCATCGCACCGCACAGTTCACGCACCACAACTCACGCACCACAAGGAGAGATCATGGCAACTCGCACCGTCACCATCGCCTCGACCGTCGGACTCCACGCTCGCCCGGCCTCGCTCTTCGTCGAAGCCGTCTCCGGATCCGGGGTCGACGTCGAGATCAGCCGCCCCGGTGAGGACGCCGTCGACGCCGGCAGCATCCTCGGCGTCATGGCCCTCGGTGCCAAGCACGGCGAAGAGGTCGTCCTCTCCGCTGAGGGTGAGGGCGCCGAGGCGGTCCTCGATCGTCTCGTCGACCTGCTCGCCACGGACATGGACGCACAATGAGCGGCCACGGCGAGGCCCTCGGCGCGCCCGCTGCGGGGGCGGAGTCGGCGACGCTCCACGGAATCGGAGTGAGCCCGGGATCCGCGTACGGGCCCGTCGTCCAGGCGGCAGCGCCGGTCGCGCCTCCCGAGGATGAGCCGGCGGCGGAGGATCCGGCGGCGGCCTCGGAGCAGGCCATCGCGAGCTTCATGCACGTCGCCGACACGCTCGATCAGAAGGCGCTGAGCGCCGATCCGACGGCCCGCGACATCCTCAAGGCTACGGCGATGATCGCCCGCGACCGGTCGCTGCACCGTGAGGTGACGAAGCGTCTCAACGCGGGGAAGGGCCCGGCAGGTGCCGTCGCCGAGGCGATCGAGGTGTTCGCGGCACAGTTCGAAGCCCTCGGCGGGTACTTCGCCGAACGCGTCACCGACCTCCGTGACGTCGGGGCCCGGGCCATCGCCGAGGTGCTCGGGAAGCCTGCGCCGGGACTGCCGACGCTGACCGAACCGAGCATCGTCGCAGCCGAGGACCTCGCGCCCGCGGAGACCGCGACGCTCGACCGTTCCCTCGTGCTCGGCATCGTCACCCGGGCCGGCGGGCTGACGAGCCACACCGCGATCCTCGCCGCGCAGATGGGGATCCCCGCCGTCGTGCAGCTGCCGGAGGCGACGGCGATCCCGATGGGCACTCCGCTGCTCATCGACGGTGGCAGCGGTGAGGTCGTCGTCCGTCCGGATCCGGAGTCCGTGGAGGCGCAGCGGCAGCGTCGTGAACGACGTGCGGCAGCGCTCGCCGAGGTGAGCGGTCCGGGTGCGACATCCGACGGTCACCGGGTGGCGGTGCTGGCCAACATCGGGGGAGTCGATGACGCGGAGCTCGCCGGCGCCGAGGATGTCGAAGGGGTCGGTCTCTTCCGCACCGAATTCGTCTTCCTCTCCGCTGTCAGCGCCCCGAGTGTTGAGGAGCAGACGGAGATCTATCGGAAGGTGTTCGCCCCGTTCGCGGGTCGTCGCGTCGTCGTGCGCACCCTCGATGCGGGTGCCGACAAGCCGCTCGCGTTCGCTGACCTGGGGCCGGAGGAGAATCCGGCGCTCGGGCGACGGGGTCTGCGTCTGTCCCAGGCGAGGCCGGATGTGCTCACGGCTCAGCTCGAAGCGCTCGCGGCTGCGGCGGAGGCGACGGGTGCCGATGTCAGGGTCATGGCCCCGATGGTCTCGACCGCGGCGGAGGCCCGATGGTTCGCAGACCAGGTGCGGGCCAACGGTCTCGCCTCGGCGGGCGTGATGATCGAGGTGCCTGCGGCGGCGCTGCGTGCCCGACAGGTGCTTCAGGCCGTCGACTTCGGCAGTCTCGGGACGAACGACCTCGCGCAGTACACGATGGCGGCCGACCGGATGGAAGGCGAGCTCTCGGAGCTGCTCGACCCATGGCAGCCTGCCGTGCTGTCGATGATCGCCGCAGCCGCCGACGGTGCGAAGGCCGCTGGCAAGCCGCTCGGTGTCTGCGGGGAGTCCGCGGGTGATCCGCTGCTCGCGCTCGTCCTCGTCGGTTTGGGAATCACGAGCCTGTCGATGGCTCCGGGCAAGGTCGGTGCCGTGAGGCTGGCATTGCGGAGCCATGCGTTCGACGACTGTCGTGCCCTCGCCGAGGCGGCGCTCGCCGCCGAGTCGCCGGAGGAAGCCCGCGAAGCCGTTCGCGCAGGCGCGGCACCCGAACTGCTCGACCTGCTCTGAGACGGCTCAGCCGGGGTCGGCGGCCACCGTGTGGTGGGCGTCGTCGAGAGTGGTCGGTTCGCCGCGCAATAAGAGTTTCATTGGATTTGTCACATTCGGGACGATGCGAATGTGGTCTGATTGCGACATGCGCGAAAAGATGACAGTGACGTTTGAAACACTGCTGAACGGTTACATCGACGCACACCTCCGTTTCGAAACAGCAAGGCGTACCCAGAGTGCTGAAGCAACATTCCTCCCGCTTTTCGAAGCACTTAACTGGGCCGTTGTGATGGATGATCATATCGTTCATCACTGGAAGCCTGGGGGTGAGTTGCTGAAATACCGATGGAGAGATCTCCTGGAAGTAGAAGAGCGCGCGACAATCAGAGGAATCCGCTTCGCGAGGAACCGGGTTCACCACCAGTGGGCCGACGCTCTCCAGCTCAACACAGGCGGGTTTCAGTTCCCAATTGTGTTCCCCATGGTGACCCATGAGTGGTCTTGGGTGTCTGCCGATGTGATCCCACTCAGTAAGAAAGATGACCAGAATCGGGGCATTGACGAGTACCGATCGGAATTGCAGGGGCGGCTCGCCCGACGCTCTCTTGCAGTGCTCGAGCAGGTCTATCGGAAGATGGCTTCGGAGTACCTGAAGTAGAGCGACAATCCAGCCTTGGGGCGACCACGCCTCTTCGGTGAATGCAGGCAGGCCTGTGTGACATTCCAGTAAGTCTCCACAGCGAACGCAGTCTATGAACGAGAGCGCCCCACCAGAGTTTTTCCTGGTGAGGCGCTTATTCCTATGGTGGGCCCCGTGGGGATCGAACCCACGACCCGCGGATTAAAAGTCCGCTGCTCTACCAACTGAGCTAGAGGCCCGGTCCCAACAGATCGGCATGGGCGTGCGCCCGGAAGCTGCTGTTGGAGACTCCCCAATACTAGGGCCAGACCAGGCGTTCGCTCAAACCCGAAAGGGTGCCCCTCGCAGTCCGAGAGGGTGCCCCACGCAGTTCGCGGGACACCCTCTCGATCCGGCAACGGCGTCAGCGGCGACCGCGGTCACCACCGCGCACTGACCGCCGCCTGCGAAACCTCAGCGACCGATCTCCTTCGACGGCTTCGTCGAATCCGAGACCGACGAGTCCGAATCGTACTTCGTCGCATCGTGCTCGACGCCCTCGTCGACGACCTCGCCGTCGACGGAGTCCTTGTCCTTCTTCCGCACCAGCGCGGCAACGTGCTGCAGTGTTCCCAGCAGCTTGTTGTCGCTCTTCGGTGCCACATACTGCGGGTCGGTCTCGAGCGGGAAGACCGTCGGCGCTGCACCGAACGCGGTCTTAGACTCGTTGGCGACCTTGCGCGACATCTGCGCATTGACGACACCGCCGATGACCGCGCCGATGCCGAACGGTAGCAGACGACCGAACAGCGATCCGCCGGCCTTCGCAGCGAACTTCCGGATGAACGTCTTCCGCAGCTTCCGCAGCAGCAGGTCGACGACCGGCGCCGGCAGCTGCTTCGTCAGGGTCGCACCCCAATCGCCGAGGAGCGCCTCCGGCCCCACGGACTTCTTCCCGAACCGCTGGACGAGGTTCTTCCCGTCCTGTCCGAGCATGAGCCCGAGCACCAGCGCATTCGCCCGCGCCGGATCGTTGACCGGCAGACCGTGGATCTCCGAGATCGCCTGCGCGAACAGCGCCGTGAGCTCGAGGAACCCGGCCGTCTCAGCCGTCGCCACACCGAGCGCAGCCATCGTCCCGATGCCGGGCACCGCAGCCGTCGCACCCACAGCGGCACCACCGGTCGTCGCAAGTGCTAGATAGCGCTTGCGGATGATCGCGACGAGCTCCTCAGGGGTGGCATCCGGATTCCGCCTGCGCAGCGAACGCACATAGGCCAGCACGACGGGCCGCTGCACCGACAGCAGCTTGGACAGCGCCGACTGCGCACGCGGGTTCAAGGACCCATCGTCGTTGATCGCAAGCTTCGTCGCCTTGCCGAGACCCTTCTGCACCATTGTCTGTTTCGCCACGGGAGCTCCTCCTCGTTCACTGTCTTCACGGGCCGATTCTTCAGCCCGGATCCGAGATCATTTTAGTAGGGCACGCTGTGATTTTCGTACAAGCAGCCGAGCATTTGCTGACCGAACATCGAGACCGGGTCGAGGCCAGAGCGGGATCAGGTCTGGTCTCGCCCGCACCCCGAGGGTTGTGTCCGTTACATCTAAACTATATGATTCTGGCAAAAGCTATACATTCCGGCTCCTGGGTGTCCCGCCCATCAGCTTGTCACAACGTCGTGACGCCCCACACCGCGGTGGGGCGGTCTGAGGGGAATCCATGAAGAAGCGTCTGACCGCCATGATCGGAGCCGGCCTGTCCGCGCTCACGCTCACCGGCTGTGCGATGTTCCAACCCGTCGACGTCGACCGCGCCGCCACCGAGGCGGTCGACCCCAACGCCATCACTCTGCGCTTCGGCAACGTCTACGAAGCCAGCCACCCCGTGAACTCGTGCGGCCTCGAACCGATGAAGGAAGAGCTCGCAGCCAAGGGCTTCAACATCCTCATCTACCCCGCCGCGCAGATCGGCAGCGAAGCCGAGATGGTCGAACAGGTCGCCACCGGTGCCCTCGACTTCGTCAACAGCGGCCCCTCCTTCCTCGGCGCCTGGTATCCCGAAGCCGCCGTCCTCGACGGCGCCTACCTCGCCGCCGATGCCGCCGAACTCCAAGCCGCGACGACCGGTGACATCATGACCGGGGTCTTCGACCGCATGGCCGCCGAGACCGACCTCCGCGTCGTCAGCAACTTCTACTACGGTGCCCGCCAGGTCACCGCCAACAAACCCGTGCGCACCCCCGCCGACCTCAACGGACTGAAGATCCGCACACCCGACGCACCCCTCTACCTCACGACGCTCGACATCATGGGCGCCACCGCCACCCCGATGGCCCTGAGCGAGGTCTACCTCGGCCTCCAGCAGAACACGATCGACGCCCAGGAGAACCCGATCCCGACGATCGCCTCGGCGAAGTTCTACGAGGTCCAGGACTACATCAGCATCACCGAGCACATCGTCCAGGGCGTCTACCTCGTCGGCAATCAGCGCCTGCTCGACAGCATGGACCCTGCCAAGCGCGACATCCTCACCCAGGCCATCGACGACGCCCGCGTCCGCGTCGAGGAGTGCACCGTCAAACAGGAGAAGGAGATCCTCGCCGACTGGAAGAAGACCGGCGAGATCACCGTCGTCGACGACGTCGACATCGACGCCTTCCGCGACCTCGTCGCGAAGGAACTGCCCAACCGGGTGACCTGGGGTGACACCTACCTCGCCGTGAAGAAATCCCTCGAAGACGCCCGCGCCGAGGCGGGGGAGGAGAACCGATGAACCCCACCGACCCAGCCCCCGCCGACCCGAACCGCTCGAACCCCGACCCCACCTCCGTCGCCAGCATCGCCGACGCCGAGGCGACCCTGGCCTTCGAGCAGGACTCGTTCGAGAGGCGCAGCACCCTCTACCGCTGGGCGATCGGCCTCGAACGCACGATCGGCATCCTGCTCATGGTCGGCGTCTTCGTCCTCGTCCTCCTCCAGGTCGTCACCCGCTACGTCTTCGACTCGCCCCTGTCGTGGACCGAGGAGGTCGCCCGCCTCACCCTCGTGTGGCTGACCTTCATCGCCGCGGCCTTCGTCAGCTCCCGCCGCTCGCACATCACCGTCGACCTCATCGCCACCGTCGTCCCGCCCCGGGTGGGCCGGGTGATCGGGACCTTCGCCCGCCTCGTCGTCCTCGCCGTCTCCGCGTTCATGGCCGTCGCCGGGATCATGATGGTCGACATCGTGGCAGCGATCGCGATGCCCGCCTCCGGGCTGCCCACCGCCCTGCTCTACCTCGCAGCGACCGTCGGCTTCATCCTCATCTTCATCCACACGATCATCGAGATGATCATGATCGCGAGATACCCCGAGGAGAACCCCGACACCGTCGACACCGCAGCCCAGCTGGAAGGACTGTGACATGACCCTCCTCCTCATGCTCCTAGCGCTCCTCATCCTCCTGGCCCTGCGCGTGCCCGTCGGCATCGCCCTCCTCGTGCCCTCGATCATCTACATCGCCTTCGATCCCTCATCGAGCCCGGCGCTCGCCGTCCAGCAGGCCACCTCCGGGGTCTTCGACTTCGCGATCCTCGCGGTGCCGATGTTCATCCTGCTCGGCAACCTCGCCAACATCTCCGGTGCCACCGACCGCCTCTACGACGCCGCGGTCGCCGCCATCGGCCACGTGCGGGGATCGCTCGGCTACGTCAACATCCTCACGAGCTTCGGCTTCTCCTGGGTCTCGGGTGCGGCGATCTCCGATGCCGCGGCCATGGGACGCATCCAGGTGCCCGCGATGATCCGCCGCGGCTACCCCGTCGGCTTCTCCCTCGGCGTCACCGGTGCCTCCTCGCTCATCGCCCCGATGATGCCGCCGTCGATCCCGGCGATCATCTACGCCGTGACCGCAGGCGTGTCCGTCGGCGCCCTCTTCGTCGCCGGCATCGTCCCCGCCGTCCTCCTCGTCGTCACGCTCAGCGTCATGTGCTGGTTCCTCACCCGGAAACGCGAGGACCTGCGCCTGCCCAAGGCCGGCCTCGGCGAACGCGTCCGGTCGGGGCTTCGCGCTCTGCCCCCGGTCGGCGCCGCCGTCGTCATCCTCGGCGGCATCCTCTCCGGAGTCTTCACCCCCACCGAGGCGAGTGCCGTGGGTGTGGCCTACATCGGCATCCTCGCGATCGTCTACGGCAACTTCACGTGGCCGAAGGTCCGGCACGCCCTCGTCACCGCGGTCGAGACGACCGGCGGCGTCCTCATCATCGTCGCCGGCGCCGCCCTCTTCGGCTGGGTCCTCGCCCGTGAGCAGGCACCGCAGCTCGCCGCCGATGTGCTCCTGTCCATCACCGACCGCCCCATCGTCTTCCTCATCCTCGTCCCCGTCCTCCTCCCCGTCGCCGAGGTGTTCGGACTCAGCCCCGTCCACTTCGGCATCATGATCATCTTCAACCTCCTCATCGGCCTGCTCACCCCACCCGTGGGCCTCGTCCTCTTCGTCCTCTCCTCGGTGACGAAGTACCCGGTGACGACGGTGATCAAGGGCACCCTGCCGTTCTTCGTCCCGATGCTCGCCACCCTCGTCCTCATCTCCGTCGTCCCGTTCCTCAGCCTGTGGCTGCCCTCGCTCCTGGGCTACCCCGTGTGAGGGTTCCCCTGAGCGATGCCCAACCCGTGGCCGTCCGACTCTTCGACCCGTCCGTCTCCCCGCCGCACAGAAAGACCGCGATCCCGTGCCTCTCATCACCGACATCAGCGCCACCGACGTCCGATTCCCCACCTCGCTCGAGCTCGACGGCTCCGATGCCGTCAATGTCGACCCCGACTACTCGGCCGCCTACGTCACCATCCGTGCCGGTGAGGGCGATGCCGCCGAGGTGGGTCATGGGCTCGTGTTCACCGCCGGACGCGGCAACGAACTCATCGTCGCCGCGGTCGAGTCGTACGCGGCCCTGCTCATCGGCCGCGAACTCGACGATCTCCTCTCCGACCTCGGAGCCGCCTCGGCGCTGCTCGTCCACGATTCGCAGCTGCGCTGGCTCGGACCCGAGAAGGGGGTGACGCAGATGGCCGCGGGCGCCCTCGTCAGTGCCCTGTGGGACATGGCGGCCCGGCGTGCGGGCAAACCGCTGTGGAGATACCTCGCCGAACTGCCCGCCGAGGACCTCGTCGCCGCGATCGACTTCACCCACATCCGCAACGCCCTGACCGAAGAGGAGGCGCTTGAGATCCTCCGCGCGGGAGAAGCGGGTCTCGCCGAGCGCATCGCCGCCCTCGAGGCCACCGGCTTCCCCGCGTACACGACCTCGCCCGGCTGGCTCGGCTACGACGACGAGAAGCTCGTGCGGCTGGCGAAGGAGGCCGTCGCCGAGGGGTTCACGCAGATCAAGCTCAAGGTCGGCGGCAGCCTCGAGGACGATCGGCGCAGGCTTGCGCTCGCCCGCGAGGCCGTGGGCCCCGATGTCCGCATCGCCATCGACGCGAACCAGAAGTGGGAGACCGGCGAGGCGATCGACTGGGTCAACGCGCTCGCCGAATTCGACCCCTACTGGATCGAGGAGCCCACGAGCACCGACGAGATCCTCGGGCATGCGGAGATCCGCCGCGGCGTCGCCCCCGTCAAGGTCGCCACCGGTGAGGCCGTGCACAACCGGATCATGTTCAAACAGCTCCTCCAAGCCGAGGCGATCGACATCCTCCAGCTCGACTCGACCCGCGTCGCCGGCGTCAACGAGAACCTCGCGATCCTCCTGCTTGCGAGGAAGTTCGGCATCCCCGTGTGCCCGCACGCCGGGGGAGTCGGACTGTGCGAACTCGTCCAGCACTACTCGTTCTTCGACTTCGCCCGCCTCTCCGGCACCGAGGACGGCCGCGTCATCGAGTTCGTCGACCACCTCCACGAGCACTTCGTCGCTCCGGTCTCCGTCGTCGACGGCCGCTACCAGGCACCGACCGCACCGGGCACGAGCGCGGAGATGGTCGCGGAATCCGTTGCCGAATGGACGTACCCGACCGGCCCCGGCTGGGCCCGCATCGGCGACCGGGCCGCCGTCGGCTCCTCCACCGTTGATTCGGCTGACAAGGACGGACACGCATGAGCATTCGCGACCTCCTCCCCGCCGAGGCGACCGGAACCTTCCTCGGCCGCCTCCGCGTCCCCGGACGCCGGGCTCCTGTTCCCGTCCTCGTCACCGGGAACGCCGTCCACGACGTCTCCGACATCGACCCCACGGTCTCAGGGATCCTCGAAACCCCGGACCTGCCTCGGCGCCTGGACGAGGTGAGGACCCGGCCTGCGGACTGGGCGGTCGACGATGTCTCCACCCCCGCCGCGGCGGCGCCTGGATCTGCGGACGCACCCGTCCTCCTCGCCCCGATCGACCTCCAGGTCATCAAGGCGTGCGGAGTGACCTTCGCCGGTTCGATGGTCGAACGCCTCATCGAGGAGCGCTGCGACGGCGACCCGGCCAGAGCGCAGTCCGTTCGTGCGGAACTCGCCGAGGCGGTCACCGCCGACCTCACCGCGATCGTGCCCGGATCCGCCGAGGCGGCTCGCCTCAAAGAGGCCCTCATCGCCAAGGGGTGGTGGTCGCAGTACCTCGAAGTCGGCATCGGGCCCGACCCCGAGGTCTTCACGAAAGGCCCAGTCCTCTCGGCCGTGGGATCCGGGGACGCCGTCGGCATTCCCGCGTTCTCGCAGTGGAGCAATCCCGAACCCGAACTCGTCCTCGTCGTCGACTCCACGGGGACGATCCACGGGGTGACGATGGGCAACGACGTCAATCTCCGCGACATCGAGGGACGCAGCGCGCTGCTGCTCGGCATGGCGAAGGACAACAACCGGTCGACGGCGATCGGGCCGCTCATCAGGCTCTTCGACGAGACATTCGGGCTCGAGGACGCGAGGAGCCTCGAGCTCAGACTCACCGTCACCGGTGACGACGGCTGCAAGCTCACCGGCGTCAACTCGGTCGGATCGCTCAGCCGAGGCTTCGAGGACCTCGTCTCCGCGGCCCACGGTCGCCACCATCAGTACCCGGACGGCTTCGTCCTCTTCACCGGCACCCTCTTCGCCCCGACCGAGGACCGGGATGCGGCCGGACTCGGATTCACCCACCACCTCGGCGATGTCGTGATGATCGCCAACGACCATCTGGGAGCACTGAGGAACACGGTGGGCCGAAGTGAGGACCTGCCGGCCTGGGACTACGGAATCCGTACCCTCTTCGCCGATATCGGAGCAGGACAGCGGTAGTCTCGTGGGCACAGTGGAGACCATCGAGGGCGGCCTGGCGCGAGCCGTCGCGAAACGCGCGAAGGGAGACGGAATGCCGAGCGAGACCGACCCGACCGTCTACGCGAGGATCAAAGCGATGATCCTCGACGGCACGGTGCCGCCGGGGGAGCGGATCACCATCGACCGGATGGCCCGTGAGCTCGGGGTGTCGCAGACACCGGTGCGGGAGGCGATGCAGCGGCTCGAGGGGGACAAACTCGTGCGCACCCGGCAGCCGCGCGGATACGCGACGACCCCGCTGCTGACGAAGCGCGATCTCGAGATGATGATCGAGGTCAGGCTCCTGCTCGAACCGTGGGCAGCACGCATGGCCGCCGTCGATCGGGCATCGAATCCCGGCCGGGCGCTGCTGGCCGAGATCGACGCATTCTCGGGGCGACCCGGTGGCGGCGGCGCAGATGCGGCGGGGACTGCAGAGACTGCGGGGACTGCGGGGGCTGCGGGGGCTGCTGGGACTGCTGGGACTGCTGGGACTGCGGGGTACCGTGCGGAACAGGCTGGGTCGTCCGACTGGAAGCACGAGCTCTTCCAACACGACACCCGCTTCCATCTGCTCATCCTCGAGGCGACCGGCAACAGCTTCCTCATCGACGCGTACCGGCAGATGCACCCGCACCTCCATCTCTTCCGCCTCTACCCGGGCGACCCCCACGGCACCGACACCTCCCACGAGCACGCCGAGATCGCTGCGGCGATCGCCGCGTGCGATCCCGATGCCGCCGAGGCGGCGATGCGCGAACACATCCTCCGCGCACTCAGCCGGTTCTCCGCGAGCACGAGCGACGGTGTCGGCAGCGGTGCCGCGGGTGAGGGGAGCAACGGCGCGGGAGGAGGCAAGGGGGCTTCGGCCGGCGACGCTGACGGCTCGTCGGAGGTGAGGCGCGACCTTGCCGACACGTATGCGTCGGTTCTCGGCAGCATGCCCGGGATCCCCGACGCCGGGAGCATAACGCTCGCGTCCGAGGGCAGGAACGGGCACGCCGAGGATGTCGTTCAGGGTGGTGCAGATGGGCAAGGCAGCGCGGCTGCGCGGGATGCCGAAGGCGTTCGGGGTGGTGCAGGCGCCGAGGACGGCAGGGGCACGACTGAGACGACCGACACGCGGGAGCAGGCAGGATGAGCGAGTTCTCCGTCGACTCCCTCCGTGAGTTCGCCCTCGCCGCCCTCGCCGCGAGCGGAGTGCCTGAGGACGATGCCGCTCTCACGGCCTACTCGCTCGTCCAAGCCGACCAGCGCGGCATCGCCTCCCACGGTCTCCTCCGTCTGCCGCTCTATGTCCGCGCCCTCGAAACCGGTGGCATCGCCTCGGTGCCGGAGATCGCCCTGGTCCGTGACGGCGGGGCCACGGCGGTGCTCGACGGCGGCAGCGGCCTCGGGCAGGTCGTCATGCAGGTCGCCGTCGACTGGGCGCTCGAGCGAACCCGAGAACACGGGGTGAGCGCGATCGCGGTGGAGAACTCGAGCCACTACGGCGCCGGAGCGTTCTGGACCGACCAGCTCGCCGCCGCCGGACTCTTCGCGTTCCTCACCTCGACGACCGGACCCACCGTCGCCGTCCACGGCGGCAGTGAGAAGGTCATCGGCACCAACCCGCTGACCCTGACCGCGCCGAGCACCGAGGGCACGCCTCTCACGGTCGACATGGCCACCTCGGCGGGGGCATTCGGCAAGGTCATCGCCGCCCGCAACGCGGGTCGTCCGATCCCGGCAGGGTGGGCCGTCGACCGCGAGGGACGCGAGACGACCGACGCCGAGGCGGCCGCGGCGGGCTCTCTGCTCGCGTTCGGCGGCCATAAGGGCTCGGGGCTCGCGGTGCTCCTCGAAGCGTTCGCCGGGGGCCTCACCTCGGCGACCTTTGCCCACGAGACGCAGGACATCTGGGATAACCCGGCCTCGGAGATGAACAACGGGCACATGCTCATCGCGATCGACTCCGCAGCGTTCAACGGCCGCAGCGCCGCCGAGGCGAAGGTGAGCGCGCTCGGCGGCGCGATCCGAGGCTCCGGTGAGAACGTGCGACTGCCGGGAGAGATCGAGCATGAGACGGAAGCCGGCAACGCCGTGACGCTCGACCTCGACGACTCCACCGCCGAGGCGCTGCTCGCGCTCGCCGCACGCCTCGACCTCGAGCCGCCTCGGTGAGGGTTCATGCGGTGAGGGCGGACGCGGCGAGTGCGGACGCGGCGACGGCGGATGCGTGTGCCCTACCGGTGTCCAGGCTCGGAGACTAGACTGCACGCACGATGAATGAGCGCCCGTTCCACCGCCCTGTGCCCCTCGCCGACCTCGACGCCGTGAGCGACCCGAGCGACCCTGTCACGCGTTCGGAGACCTCGCACGCGACGGCGGCGCTCCTCCTCGGCGACTGCCGTGGCAACCGCGACGAGGCCGCGACCAGGCGCTTCGTCGAACTCGCCGATGAGATCGGCCTCGAGGTCATCGCCGAGATGTGGTCGGCCGCTCCCGCGGTCTCAGCCCCCGGCGCACTCTGGCGTCTCTACGCGCTGCGCGAGTGGATCGTCACCGCCCCGCGTGAGGTCTCCGACCTCTTCGACCTCGGCCTGCGCCGGACCACCGACGGCATCGGGCTCGAGGAGATCCTCGCCGGCGTCGAGATCCCTGCCGGACCCGACGAGGTGGCCCGCGCGATCGACGAGATCCTCGTCGGCGCCTTCCGCGGAGACGTCGTCATCGCCCTCCTGCGCGCTGCCGCGTTCGTCGGCATCTGCGCGGCAGGAGCCGATGACCCGGAGACCCGCACGCGGCTGCGCCAGCTCTCGAAGGACCTCGGCGACGCGGCGATGTCCCGCCGCCACGGCGGGCTCGACTGACTCGACGGATACCGAACCGACCGCACTGACCGTTCCCCACCTCGGCGAGGGCATCGTCCGCGTCCAACCTCAGCGACGGACCTGACCGACGCGAAGGCAAGCTGCCGCATTGACCGGCCCCCACCTCGGCGAGGGCATCGCCCCTGGCAGGGACTCTTGCCCGGGCACGAGACCATACGTCGCGGACTGTGAGATTTTTCAAGCTTTCCCAGGTCGGCGCGGGGTGGACGCACGGGGAGGAAGCGGTATCGTGGAAGACGGCCCTCGTGGCCACCGGACGTTGGATCGCTGAAGCCCCGGGCTCCAACCTCAGCCGCTTCGAGCGGCCTATCGCCGAGAGGCGCTCTCGGTTCAGCGTCCGGTTCTCAACGTCGACAGAGAAATATCGGCACGCGTCCGGCGGTGTCCGGGTCCCGGCAGGAGGATACGCATGCGGCTCCGACGTGTACCGCAGGACACTGTCTTCTACGAGCGGATGGCCGATCTCGTCGGTCAGATGCGCCAATGCAACCTCGTCCTCGCCGAACTCTCCGGCGTCGATGTCGGCCAGCGCCGTGAAGTCGCCGACAAACTGCGCGAGATCGGCGACCGGGCCGATGAGGACATGGGCGCGGTCCTGCGGGCGCTGCGGGAGAACTACATCACCCCCTTCGACCGCTACGACCTCTACCTCCTCTGCCATCACATGCGCGAGATCTGCCACCGACTCCACGGCGTCGGCTACGTGCTCGCCTCGGAGGCCTTCGACACTCTGCCCTCGGGCGTCCTCGAGACCCTCGCGGTCCTGTCGAACCAGACCGACCACACCTCGCGGATGGTGACGAAGCTGCCGGGCAAGGTCGACCAGTGGGACTTCGTCGACTCGATCAACCGACTCACCCACCAGGTGGAGACCCTGCAGTGGCGGATGTCCGACGCCGTGCCCAATGCGAAGCGGGGGCTGACCTACATGGCGGCGGTCTCGCAGCTCGGGCAGGCCTTCGTCCGCGCCGCCCGCGGCTTCACCGAGCTCGGCAAGGCCGTGGCCTCGATCGCGATCAAGGAGTCATGATCCGTGGAGCTGCTCATGGCCGGAGTCATCGTGGCTGCGGTGATCTTCGCCGGGTCCAACGGCTTCCATGATGCGGCTCTGACGATCGGCAACGCGGTGGTCGGCCGCGCACTCAGCCCCAAGTGGGCGCTCGGGCTCGCCGTCGTCTTCAACTTCATCGGCGCGCTGCTCGGCGAAGGCATCGCCATCGTCGTCGCCAACCAGATCATCCGGTTCTCCGGGATGTCGACGGACATCATCCTCACCTGCATCCTCATCGCCTTCGTCTCGGCGACGATCTGGAGCCTGTTCACCTATTTCCTCGCCCTGCCGGTGTCCTCGACGCACTGTCTCATCGGAGGTCTGCTCGGGGCGGGGCTGATCCTCGGCTTCACCTTCGACAGCCTCGAGTTCTTCGACTCCGTGATCCTGCCTCTGCTCATCTCACCGGTGCTCGGCTTCTTCCTCGCGTGGGGGCTGACACTGCTGCTGTCGAAGATCTTCGCCTCGACCCCGTCGAAGCCGCTCTTCCGCGGTGCCCGGATGGTCGACTCGGTGCTCACCGCTTCGCTCTCCCTCGTCCACGGAATCCAGGACGCACAGAAGACCGCGGCCCTCGTGATGGTCGCGATCCTCGCCGTCGACACCATGCCCCACAGCGAGCTCGCCGTCGTCGAGATCTCCTGGCCCGTGCGCATCACCATCGCGCTGGCCCTTGCGCTCGGCACGGGGCTGAGCGGCTGGCGGGTCGTGCGCACGCTCTCGGTGCGGATGGCCAGACTCGACCCGGTGAAGTCGGCGGCGGCCGATGCGACCGCCTCGGTGCTCATGTACGCCGCGGCACTGATCATGCGCGTGCCCGTGTCGCTGACCTTCGTGCTGGGCTCGGCGATCCTCGGCACCCAGTACGCCGGGCGGCAGGGGCACCCGCGGGCACGCTACTTCATCCCGATGTTCGCCGGCTGGCTGCTGACGATCCCGGCGGCAGCGCTGCTCGCCGTGACGATCGGCGTCATAGTCATCGCCGCTGGACGGTGAGCGCGGGGCAGTGGGCGCCTGTTGCGCGGTCAGGCACGTCGCGCCCGGAGCACCCGCCCCATTTCGCCGAGACCGCCACTTAGCGCCGAGACGGCCAGTTGCAGGGTGCGGTCTCGGCGCGAAGTGGCGGTCTCGGTGAGTGGTGACCCCTGACAGGTGCTGGTCCACGCGAGTAACCAGGCGCCCGGCGCACCCGCAGTGCACTCGCAGTGCGCGTCCAATCGCGCGCCGACTCGGCGCTCACACGCGCCCCAATCCATCGAGACCGCCACTTACCGCCGAGACGGCTAGTTGCAGGCTGCAGTCTCGGCGCAAAGTAGCAGTCTCGATGAGGTGGTCGCTCCAGTCAGGCGCCCGCCGAGGTGGAACCCGGCGTTCTGTGGGGAACCGGGAGCCGCCTCGGCGGGATTGGGGATGCCGGGGAAGGGGTCAGTCGGCCTTGGCCCTGCGGCCGAGGAGGACTCCAGAGGCGATCATGGCGGCGGACAGGACGAAGTGCAGCCAGTTGTCAGCGGAGTTGAGCGGGACGAAGTTGCCCATCGAATCCATCGGGACGATGAGGCCGTAGATCCACAGCACCGCGTAGACGATGCCGCCGATGATGAGGTAGCCCCTCGCGAAGGCGCGCGACCGGAGGGCGAGGAGCCCGATGATCCCGAAGAGCAGGTGGACGATGTTGTGGAGCACCGAGACCTGGAAGACGCCGAGGAGCGCGGCCTCCGAATGGTGCCCGGCGAACATGAGGGTGTCGGTGTTCTGTGTGATGCCGGGGACGAACCCGAGGATCCCGACGAGCAGGAAGACTGCTCCGAAGATGCCCGCGACGATCTGAACGGCGCTGCGGGTCGAGTGGGCGGCGGCAGAAGCAGAGGCGTGCGACGTGGTCATGGCGATCCCTTTCGGCTTCGGCGGTGAAACTTCTGATGTCGTGTGTTCGGAGCCGGCCGTCGTTCGGATGGGTTGGACATCTGATGAAATGACCGGGGCCGGGCCGGGCTGGGTCGGGTCTGGCGGGGCTGGGCCGAGTGACCGGGGCGGATGGGGTGGGCCGATCAGGGCCAAGTGCAGGACCCAGGGCCCTGGTTGCCACACTCAGGGTCCGCTATAGGCACCTAAGGCCTCACTACCAGCTGGTAGGTGGAGGATTCGTCTCGATCTTGCGGCGGATATCGCGGCGGATCCTCCACACAAGCGGGATGGTCGTGCGTACGGGGCGTGACCAGCGGACGCGAAACGCCGGACCGGGCACGAAGCCCGATCCGGCGCTCTGGAAGTTCACACGGAGACGGAGAGTCTCTTACGCGGGGACGGTGAGTCTCTTACGCGGGGAGGGAAAGCATCTCAACAGCCCCCGCACTGCCGGCCGCAGCCGCAACGCCAGCCGCAGCCCCACCCGCGCAGCGCCCCGGGATCACCCGAAGCGACCCGAGATGTAGTTCTCGGTCTCTTCCTTGTCCGGGTTGGAGAAGATCGTCGAGGTGTCGTTGAACTCGATGAGCTTGCCGGGCTTGCCGGTGCCGGCGATGTTGAAGAACGCGGTCTTGTCGGACACGCGCGCGGCCTGCTGCATGTTGTGCGTGACGATGACGACCGTGTACTTGTCCTTGAGGTCGTTGATGAGGTCCTCGATCGCGAGCGTCGAGATCGGGTCGAGCGCCGAGCACGGCTCGTCCATGAGGAGCACCTCGGGCTCGACCGCGATCGCGCGGGCGATGCACAGGCGCTGCTGCTGTCCGCCGGAGAGTCCCGAACCGGGCAGGTTGAGACGGTCCTTGACCTCGTTCCACAGGTTCGCGCCCTTGAGCGCGCGCTCGGTGAGGTCGTCGGCCTCGGACTTCGACAGGCGCCTGTTGTTGAGGCGCACACCGGCGAGCACGTTCTCCTTGATGCTCATCGTCGGGAACGGGTTGGCGCGCTGGAAGACCATGCCCACCTCGCGGCGGACGTTGACCGGGTCGACGCCGGCGCCGTAGATGTTGTTGCCGTCCATGAGGACCTCGCCGCGCACGCTCGCGCCCGGGATGACCTCGTGCATGCGGTTGAGGGTGCGCAGCACCGTCGACTTGCCGCAGCCGGAGGGGCCGATGAACGCGGTCACCGACCGCGGCTTGATGTGCATGGAGACATCGTCGACGGCCTGGAAGTCGCCGTAGTAGATGTCGAGGTCTTTGATGTCGATCTGCTTTGACATGGTGTGTCCTTGTCTTGTCGAGGCGTCAGAGGTGCGGAAGCGTGGAGGAGGAGGGGATCCCCGCCGAGGCGGTCGCCCGGGTCATCGTCCGGCCTTCGGTGCGAGCACCTTAGCGATGACGCGGGCGAGCAGGTTGAGCAGCATGACGAGGAGGACGAGCACGAGGGCCGCAGCCCACGCACGCTCGGAGCTCGCCAGGGCCGCCTCGCCGGGGGAGACCGGCCGCAGCTGCGAATCGTAGATGTAGGTCGGCAGCGTCGACATCCAGCCGGAGAACAGGTTCCAGTTGAGCGACTTCGCGAAGCCCGCGGTGACCATGATCGGGGCGGTCTCGCCGATGACACGGGCGATCGCGATCGTCACACCCGAGAGGATGCCGGAGATCGAGGTGGGCAGGACGATCTTGACGATCGTCTTCCACTTCGGCACACCGAGCGCGTACGAGGCCTCGCGCAGGTCCATCGGGACCAGGCGGAGGATCTCCTCCGTGTTGCGCACGACGATCGGGATCATGAGCACCGACAGGGCCACCGAGGCGGTGAAGCCCGTCTTCGCCGCCCCCGCGGCATCCGGCATGACGATGCCGAGGATCGTGGAGAAGAGCGCGAAGGCGAAGAGACCCGCGACGATCGAGGGGATGCCCGTCATGACGTCGACGAGGAACGTGATCGCCCGACCGAGCTTGTTCTTGCCCGCGTACTCGACGAGGTAGATCGCGGTGAGCACGCCGATCGGGATCGAGATGACGCAGGCGGCGAGCGTGATGAGCACGGTGCCGACGATCGCGTGGTAGAAACCGCCGGCCAGGGAGGCCTCACCGGCGACGTACTGCTGGTCGAGCACACCCTTCATGCCGAGCATCGTGCGGGTGAGCAGATCGATGTTGATCGCCGACCCGCCCTTCGACACGGTCAGCCACAGCAGGGAGATCAGCGGCACACAGGCGAGGACGAAGGTCGAGGTGACGATCGTCGTGGCGACCCGGTCGACGGCCTTGCGCCGGCCCTCGTAGGCGCCGGAGATGACGAGCACCGCGACGAGGTTGATGAGGCCGGCGAGGATCGCGGCGATCGCGACGGAGAACCCGCCGGTGGCCGCGAATGTGATGCCGACGGCGATGAGGATCGAGGCGACGGCGATGATCCACGGGGTGGCCTTGGGCAGCTGCTTCGAGGTCAGCGCGCGGGTCTTGGTCGTCGAATTGTCTGAAGTGGTCAACATCATCAACTGCCCTTCACGGATGTCTTGGCAACAATTGCGCGCGCCGCCATGTTCACCAGCAGGGTGATGACGAAGAGGACGAGGCCGATCGAGATGAGCTCGGAGAGCCTCAGTCCTGCGGCCTCTGGGAAGTTCTGCGCGATCTCAGAGGCGATGGTCTGGTTGCCGCTGACGATGAGCGAGGCGGTGAGCAGACCCGGGGAGAGGATCATGGCCACGGCCATCGTCTCACCGAGTGCGCGGCCGAGGCCGAGCATGGTCGCCGAGGCGATGCCGGACTTGCCGAACGGGAGCACGGCCATGCGGATCATCTCCCAGCGGGTCGCGCCGAGCGCGAGCGCGGCCTCCTCCTGCAGGCGCGGGGTCTGCAGGAAGATCTCGCGGGTGAGCGAGGTGATGATCGGCAGGATCATGATCGAGAGGACGAGCGAGGCGGTGAGCAGCGTGCGACCGGTGTTCGAGACGCTGCCGTCGGCGTCGGGGGCGAAGAGGGGGATCCACCCGAACCACTGGGCCAGCCATGCGTAGAAGCCGGTGAGGTTGCCGGCCAGCGTGAGACCCCAGAGACCGTAGACGACGGACGGGATCGCGGCGAGGAGGTCGATGACGTAGCCGAGCGCGGGGGCGAGCTTCCGCGGCGCCATGTGCGTGGTGAACAGTGCGATGCCCAGCGCGAAGGGCGTGGCGACGACGAGCGCGATCGCCGAGGACACGAGCGTGCCGATGACGAGCGGCCAGACGTAGGCGAAGAAACCGTTGCCGCCGGTGATCGAGCTCGGATCGGAGATCTGGGCCTCGATGGTTTCGCTCGACTGGGCGAGGAGGAAGAGGGCGACGCCGGCCAGCGTGAGCAGGATCAGGATGCCCGCGAGCAGAGTCGCGGTGGAGAAGATCCGGTCTCCGGGCCGCACAACGGCCTTCGCCGTCGGGCTCGGACGGTCCTCAGCGCGCGGCTGAGGCGTGCCGGCGGGGCCGGTCTCAGTGGTTTGTGTGCTGGTCGGCACAGCTGCTCCTCAGGTGACGAGTGTGGATCAGAGGGCGATCCTGGGCACCGAAGAGCGGCGTAGCGCGAGCTACGCCGCTCTTCGACTGTACGGAGTTCCAGGTCAAAGCGTCAGTTTCAGCCTGAGACCTTGATGGAGTCGAGGACGGTGTTGATCTGCGAGCGCAGGTCGTTCGACAGCGGGGCGGAACCGGCCGATTCGGCAGCCGAGGCCTGTCCCTCTTCCGACACGACGTACTTCTCCCAGGCCTTGACCATGTCGACGGTGTTCTGGTCGGCGTACGACGAGCACACGATGTGGTACGAGACGAGGACGATCGGGTAGGCACCGGACTCGGTGGTGTCGCGGGCGAGGTCGAAGGCGAGGTCGCCTTCGCCGCGGCCTTCGACCTTCTTCGAGGCGTCGAGGACCTTGGTCGCAGCCTCGGGGGAGAGCTCGACGAACTCGTTGCCGACCTTGACCTTGGCGGACTTGAGCGAACCGACGGCCGAGGCGTCGGCGTAGCCGATCGCACCGTTGGTGTCGGTCACGGTCTGGACGACGCCGTCGGTGCCCTGCGCGGCCTCGCCGCCGTAGCTCTTCGGGAAGTTGCCGTCCGGCTCCTGGTCCCAGACCTTGTCGGCGGTGGCCTTGAGGTACTCGGTGAAGTTCTCCGTCGTGCCCGAGTCGTCGGCGCGGTGGACGGCGGTGATCTTGAGATCGGGAAGCGTGGCGTCGGGGTTGTCGGCCTTGATCGCCGCATCGTTCCAGTTCGTGATCTCGCCCTTGAAGATCTTCGCGATCGTGTCGGGGGAGAGGTTGAGCGAGTCGACGCCCTCGACGTTGAACGCCACGGCGATCGGGGAGATGTAGACCGGGAACTCGAAGGCTCCGTCGGGTCCGCAGACCTCCTTGGCCTTCTCTGCCTCGGTGTCGTCGAGGTGGGCGTCCGAACCGGCGAACTGTGCGTTGCCGGCGAGGAACTGCTCGCGTCCGGCACCCGATCCGTCAGGCGAGTAGTTGACGGTCACGCCGGAGTTCGCCGAGGTGAAGTCCGCGGTCCATGCATCCATGGCGGCCTTCTGCGAGGAGGCGCCGATGCCGGTGATGGTGCCCTGGAGGTTGCTTTCGCCGCCGCTGGCGGACTCTCCCGTGGCGGAGGTTCCACCGCAGGCCGACAGGGTGAGCGCGCCGACTGCGAGGAATGCGACGGTGGGGGCAAGATGCTTCAGCTTCACGAAGATGCCTTTCTGGATTGAGCACACGTTTTCGAGCGATCTCGATCGTTCGCCTTCAACGCTAAAGAGGGTGTGTAAAGGCTGGGGATTTGCTCAGTGAACGGAAGGTGAATGGACGCTGAAGGATTGGGGGAGTCCTGAGTGCTCGATCACAGGGAACGGTCGAATCGTGAAACACTCGACGCGATCAGGCGTGCGCCCTCGCGTGAGGTGTGCTCCCGCCGAAGCGGAAACGCTGCCCCCGCCCTCGCGGCCTCCGTCCCCGGATCTCCCCGCCGAGGCGGTCGCGCCTAGGCGTCGATCGGCCGGAACCGCTCGATCTCGACGATGCGCGCGACTGTGCCCGGGCGGACATAGGCAACGAGGATCTCCCCGGGCTTGAGGTAGGGGTCCTCGGTCGGCAGGACCTGGGCAACCCGCTTCGGAGCGTGCTCGGCGAAGACCCGCAGGATCGTCGGCAGCACCGGACGGTGCGTGCAGAACGCGGTCGGCTTGCCCTTCTCGAGCAGCTTCTCGATGTAGCGGGCGGTCTTGTCCGGGTTGGCCGCGGTGGCCTTCTCACTCAGCGTCGAGACCTTCTTGATCGATTTGCCCGTGGCCGCGGAGAACGGCGCGAGGGTGGCCACGCAGCGCTTCCACGGACTCGAGACGAGCTTCCTGACCTCCCAGGCCGAGAGCAGCCCGGTCAGCGCCATCGCCTGCCGGGTGCCGAGCGCGAGCAGAGGCCGGACATGTTCCGTCTCGTACCACTTCGCACGCGGGAACGCCTTGCCGTGGCGGACGAGGATGAGCGGCCACGCGCGCAGCGCATCCGTCTCATCGAACTTCTCGAGTGCGTCGAGCTGCTCCCGGTCGGCGTACGCGGTGAGCTTCGTGCGCGCCTCGGCGATGGGCAGCCACACGGCCTCATCGACCTCACGCGGATTGTGCGGGGCGAACGTCGCCTCCCCCTTGACCTCGGCGGACCAGTAGAAGACCTTCTTGAGGTTCTTGCCCCCGACCATGTACTCCGCGGTGGGCAGGGGCACGCCGAGGCGGACGTCGAAGCCCGTCTCCTCCCTGACCTCCCGGATCGCCGCCTCCGGCAGCGTCTCCCCGGGTTCGACCTTGCCCTTGGGCCACGACCAGTCGTTGTAGCGCGGGCGGTGGATGAGGGCGACTTCGATGCCCTCGGCGCCGTTGCGCCAGCACACGGCGCCGGCGGCGAGGATGTCGGCGGTGACCCGCGAGGACGCCTGCGCGGATGCGACCGTCGAGGGACTCACGCGTCCTCCCCGATCTGCCGTCGCTTCCGATGCCTGCGGATGAGCTCGGACTGGTAGTCGGTGAGCTCCTCCCCGTCGGGTCCGTGCGTCATCCGCGTCCACGTCCCGTCCCCGGAGAGTTCGAACGCCGAGGTGGTCGGGGCGAAGGCGAGATCGAAGAGTTCGATGATCTCCGCCCGATGGTTCGCGGCGACGAGTTCGACGAGCGTCTCCACCCGCCGGTCGAGGTTGCGGTGCATCATGTCCGCCGAGCCGATGTAGACGATCGGGTCGCCGTCGTTGCCGAAGACGAAGGCCCGGGAGTGCTCGAGGAACCGGCCGAGCACGGAGCGGACGGTGATGTTCTCGCTCAGCCCGGGGATGCCCGGACGCAGGGCGCAGATGCCGCGGACGAAGACCTCGACCTTCACCCCGGCCCGGGAGGCGCGGTAGAGGGCGTCGATGATGCCCTCGTCGACGATCGAGTTGACCTTGATCCGCACGCAGCCCTCACCGCCCGCCTCGGCGATCGCGATCTCCGCGTCGATGAGTTCGATGAGCCCTGCCCGCACCCGGGTGGGGGCGACCAGGAGGCGGGAGTACTCGGCGCGCGGGGCGTAGCCGGAGAGCTGGTTGAACAGCTTCGTCAGGTCGTCGGCGACGGCCTTGTCCTTCGTCAGCAGGCCGAAGTCCTCGTAGAGGCGCGCGGTCTTCGGGTGGTAGTTGCCGGTGCCGACATGGCAGTAGCGGGCGAGCCCCTCGGCCTCCTGCCGGACGACGAGGGAGAGCTTCGCATGGGTCTTGAGCCCGACGATGCCGTAGACGACGTGGACGCCGGCGCGTTCGAGCTTGCGGGCCCACGTGATGTTGGCCTCCTCGTCGAAGCGGGCCTTGATCTCGACGACCGCGAGGACCTGGATGCCCGACTGCGCGGCGTCGACGAGGGCGTCGATGATCGGGGAGTCGCCGGAGGTGCGGTAGAGCGTCTGCTTGATCGCGAGCACGTTCTTGTCCGCCGCGGCCTGCTCGAGGAAGGCCTGGACGCTCGTGGAGAACGAATCGTAGGGGTGGTGGAGGAGGATGTCGCGGCTCGAGACCGCGGCGAACACGTCGACCTGGTCGCTCGACTCCCTAAGCGAGAGGTCCTTGTTCATCTGCGGGACCATCTTCGGGAAGTGGAGGTCGTCGCGGGGGACGTCGGCGATGTCGGACATGCCGGAGAGGTCGAGCGGGGTCGGCAGCTGATAGATCTCGGATTCGTCGATGCCGAGTTCGTCCTTGAGCATCTCCCGGACCCGGGGGTGGATGTCCTCGGTGATCTCGACGCGCACGGCCGGGCCGAAGCGCCGCCGCAGCAGCTCCTTCTCCAGAGCCTTGAGGAGGTTCTCCGCGTCGTCCTCCTCGACCTCGAGATCCTCGTTGCGGGTGACCCGGAACGTCGAGTGGTGGATGACCTCCATGCCGTCGAAGAGGGCGTCGAGGTGCGCGGCGATGATGTCCTCGAGAGCGACGAACCGGGCGGGGACGTCGCGTCCGGCGGGACGGTCGGTCGCCTCGGCGACATTGAAGAACCGGGGCAGGCGCGGGGGCACCTTGACCCGGGCGAAGAGCTCCTTGCCGGAGTCGGGGTAGCGCAGGAGGACGCCGAGGTTGAGGGAGAGCCCGGAGATGTAGGGGAACGGGTGGGCCGGGTCCACGGCGAGCGGGGTGAGAACGGGGAAGACGTGGCCGGCGAAGAACTCGTCGACGCGGGCCCGTTCGGTGTCGGTGAGCTCGTCCATCGAGACCTTCGAGATCGACTCCGCGTCGAGCTGGGGTCCGATGACGTTCTTGAGCAGCTCCGCGTGCCGGGTCATGAGCTCATGCGCCCGGATGCTGATCGCGTGCATGACCTGCAGCGGCATCCGTCCGGTCACCGTCGGCACGGCGAGGCCGGTGTTGATGCGGCGTTTGAGGCCGGCGACGCGGACCATGAAGAACTCGTCGAGGTTGGAGGCGAAGATCGAGAGGAAGCGCACCCGCTCGAGCAGCGGGACCTCCGGGTCGGAGGCGAGGTCGAGGACGCGTTCGTTGAAGGCGAGCCAGCTGAGTTCGCGGTCGAGGAATCGGTCGGCGGGATCGGGCAGGTCGAGCTCGCGCCCGGCTGCGATGACGTCGTACATCGATTACTCCTGAGTGCTCTGAGTCGAGGAAGCCGGCGCATAGGAGACATGCGCGACCGCGACATGGAACCCCAGTCGCTCGTACAAGCCTAGCGCCGGTGCATTGTCGGACTCGACGTAGAGTTCGATCGCCTGCGCCCCGGCCGCGACCATCCGCCGCATCCCCTCGAGTGTGAGCGCCCGGCCCACCCCCCTCGCGTGGATCGCCGGGTCGACTCCGACGACATAGACCTCGCCGAGGCGGCCCTCGGGTCCGTCCGTGAGCTTCGTCTCGTGGAAGCCGATGATCTCGCCGTCGCGGACGGCGAGGATGACCGAATCGGGGTCGAAGTCCGCGGCACCGACGATGGCCGCGATGTCGGCAAGCGTCTGCCCACCCTGTTCCGGGTGCCAGTCGAAGGCCGCGTTGTTCACCCGCAGCCAGCCGGCCTCGTCGCCGGGGGCGAACGAGCGCAGCCTCACGCCCTCGGGGACGCTGACCTCGGGAAGGTCGGAGAGTGTGAGGCCGTCGTCGGTGCGCATCTGGAAGAGCACACGGTCGCGGCTGAGACCATGTTTGTCCGCGAGATGCCGGGCAGCGGGGGAGTCGCCGTGGGCCCAGCACCATGCCTCGGGCTGTTCGGTGAGGATCGTGCTCAGCAGCGTCTCGCCGAGACCCTGGCCGCGGTGGTCGGGGGCGATGAGGAACTCGGCGGCGTGGCGCTCGCCCTGGCGCGCCCGGATCCCGAAGCCGATGAGCTCGGCTGGGTCGTCGGCGGGTGCAGGGTCGTCGGCTGGGCTCGCGTCGCCGGCCGGGGTCGTGCCGTCTGCGTAGACGCGCCACACGCTCGAGGCCGTCTGCGCGTCGTGGCTGCGGTCCTCACCGCGGGCGATCGCGAGGAGCCCGCCGGAGATCTCCGGTGCCCCGTCGGATTCGGCCACGCGCTCGAGGAAGTGAAGCTCGGCCTCGGTGACGGTGTCGATCGGGGTGCCCGTGACGGCACCGGATGCGGCGATTCTCATGCACTCATCTCCTCATCGGCGGGGTGGCTGGTGGAGGCAGCGGCGGGAGTCCTGCCCGAGCCGGGGTCGCGTGGCTCGGCGGGGTCGACGGACCCTGTGGTGTCGCCGGGGTCGCCCTCCTCGTCGTCGTCACCGGCTCCGGCGTCGGGGCTGAACCGGTAGCCGACGTTGCGGACGGTGTGGATCGCGTTCTCGAGGTCCTTGCCGAGCTTCGCCCGCAGCCGCCTGACGTGGACGTCGACGGTGCGGGTGCCGCCGTAGTAGTCGTCGCCCCACACGCCGAGGAGGATCTCATCGCGGGTGAAGACGCGCTCGGGATGCATCGCGAAGAACTTCAGCAGCGAGAACTCGCGGTAGGTGAGGTCGAGCGACCGGCCCCCGAGATCGGCGGTGAATGAGGTCTCGTCGATGCGCAGGGCACCGGTGACGACGACCATCGGCTCGCCGTTCTCGTTCCACCCGCCCACCGGTCCCGTGCCGCCGGCCCCGGCACGCTCGCCGAGGCGGGAGGGACCCTGACCGGCGGCGGGAGAGCCCGCAGAGCGGAAGTGGTCACGGGCGAGGCGGAGCCGGGCCTCCACCTCGGCGGGGCCGGCCGTGGTGAGGATGATGTCGGTGACCTCCCACTTCGCCGAGGCGGTTGCCAGGCCGCCCTCGGTGAGGACGACGACGATGGGCAGGCTGAGGCCGGCGGAGTCGAGGACGGCGCCGATCCGCGGAGCCAGGGAGAGGTCGAGGCAGGCGTCGACGACGGCGACGTCGGCGGTGGTCGAGGAGCCGGGGATCTCCTCGGCGCTGATGCGTTCGACCTGGTGGCCGAGGTATTCCAGAGCCTGCGGGGCGAGCGGGGCGGAGAGCGCGGGGGCGGGGCAGACGTGCAGGATCCTCATGCTCTGCGTGCCCCCTCATCGACGTGTGTGCGGCCTGAGCCAAAGTATATCGAGGCCGCGAGATGCGTCCCGGCGGCGTTTCACGAATCGTCGCCGGTGGGGGCGATAGGGCACGATAGATGAGTGATCAGATGGATTCGAGTAGCAGTCGCGCTTGCCCTCGCCGTCGCCCTGAGCGGGTCGGTGTACTGGGGCTACACGCTCTTCGTGATCGCGACCGGACTCATCGTCCTGGGCGTCTCCTACGGCTGGCCGCGCCTCACCGACTCCCCGCAGCCGCGGGCGACCTCGATCATGCTCGCGCTCTTCGGCCTCGCGGGACTCTTCGCCGCGTGGCAGGACGACACCGCGCCCTACCTCGATTGGCTTCCGGTCCTCGCCGGCCTCGGGCTGCTGTGGACCTTCGTGCAGAACCTCACCCGCGGCATGGGCGCCTCGGATGCGGTCGCCAACGTCTCCGCGCAGGTCGCCGGCGTCGTCATCGTGCTCTCCGCGAGCACCTGGGTCGCGGCGGCCACCGTGCCCGGGGACAAGGAGGCGATCGTCGTCGGCCTCGTCGCGATCATCGCAGCCCAGTGCATGACGGCGCTGCCGTGGCCGGCGATCTACACCTCCCCGCTCGCGGTGGCGATGTCGACGGCGGTCGCGGGCATCATGTCCGTGATCATCCTCGACAGCAGCTTCACGTGGCCGATCGCGCTCATCCTCGGCGCCGTCATGGGTCTGCTCGTCGCCGGGGTCGACCGGATGCTCGGCCTCATCGCCTACGCCCAGTACCAGGCGGCGAACCTCGAGCTCTCGCAGAACATCGAACTCAAGCGCAACGTCGAGAAGGCCCGCAGCTTCGCGGTCCAGCTCGCCCTCGGCGCGGCCCCCATCGCCCTGGGCGGCGTCGTCGTCTACGCCCTCGAGCGCATCGCCCTCTGAGCAACCCTCCGTTCTCAGCAACCCTCCGGGCGCTCGGCAACCCTCTGGGCAAACCACTCGTCTCTCAGCCACCTCCCGGGCGCTCGGCAACCTGGCGCACGGTTGCCCAGCGCCCGGAAGGTTGCCGGCAAGCACGCCCTTCGCCGCAGGGTTGCTCAGCGTCCGGAGGGTTGCCGCCGGGCGGCGCGGCACGAACATGTGGGAGGCCGCCGCTGAGCCGCCGCCCGGCTCCCGGACGGTTGTCGCACGTCAGGGCTCGGACTGTAGACTGAGCGGCATGGAAGAAAACCTCGTTCTGCTCGAAATTGTCTTCTCCGGTCTCGTCGGCATCGCCGCGCTCGGCGCAGCAGGTGTCGCCTACAAGGTCGTCAAGTCCCTCATCGTGGTCAATCGCTGATACCCATGATCGAGATCGACGCCTCAGTCAACCCGGAACTCGTTCCCCTCTCGTGGCTCATCGGCTCGTGGGAAGGCGTCGGCGTCGTCGGATACGCCGACACCCCTGAGAAGCAGTTCGGCCAGCGCATCGAATTCGTCGCGCACCCGGGCACCCCGTACCTCCAGTACAACGCGCACGCGTGGCTGCTCACCGAGGACGGCGAACTCGACTCGACCCTGACCCTGGAGACCGGGATCTGGCAGCTCGTGCGTCCGCGCGACGCCGGGGACGTCGGACCAGGGATGCTCGTGCCCACCGAGGAGCCGAGCTTCACCTCGGCGGCGGCGGTCGAGACCCTGCGGACGAACGACGACGCCTTCGAGATCGAAGCCGAGATCGTCCACCCTCACGGTGTCATGGAGCTCTACGCCGGCTACGTCAAGGGCCCGCGCATCGACCTGAGCACCGACGTCGTGGCCAGGACGAAGACCGCGAAGGAGTACACGGCGTCGACCCGCATGTACGGTCTCGTCGGCGGCGAGCTGATGTGGGCGTGGGACATGGCCGCCCTCGGCCACGAACTCGCCACCCACTCCTCGGCGAGGCTGAAGAAGCTCAGCTGAGATGACCGGGACCACCGCACCGGACCCCGATGCCCCGACCGGCGCCGAGACGTCCCCGGGCTCTCCCGCGGGTGCGCCGGGGACCCCTGGATCCTCGCCCGCCGAGGCGGCCCCGCCGCGACCGTCGTCCCTGTCCCGACCGCTGAGTTCGTCCGCGGTCTTCGGCACGGGTGACCTCGCGCAGACCCCGATGCACTACGGCGAACCGCTGCGCGAACAGCGCGCGCTCGCCGAACGCGGGGCGATCGTCGACCTGCCCCACGTCCGCGTGCTGCGCCTCACCGGGGCGGACCGGTTGACGTGGCTGAACTCGATCACGACGCAGAAGATCGACACCCTGGCCCCCGGCGTCTCGACGGAGACTCTCGTCCTTGACCCCAACGGACGCATCGAGGGCTGGCTGCGCCTCATCGACGACGGTGACGCGCTCTGGGCGCTCAGCGACCTCCGCACCGACGAGACGCTCGAGTTCCTCCGCCGCATGGTCTTCATGATGCGCGTCGAGATCGCCGACGTCAGCGAGGACTTCCAGACCATCGGTGCGATCCGCGCCCTGCCCGAATCCCTGCCCGTCACCCAGGTCTGGTCGGACCCGTGGCCGCACATCGGCTCGGGTTCGGCCTCGTACGCCGAGGTCGACCTCGGTCAGGGTGTCGCCGGCACCGACCACCCCGGTCTCGAGACCCCGTTCGTCATCGGCATCGTCGCCCGCGAGGACCTGGCGACCGCCTCGGCGAACGACTTCCGGATGGCCGGCTTCGACTCCTGGGAGGCCCTGCGGGTCGCCGCGTGGAGGCCGGGGCGCAATGAGATCGACCACAAGTCCCTCGTCGGCGAGCTCGATCTCCTGCGCACTTCGGTCCACCTCGCGAAGGGCTGCTATCGCGGTCAGGAGGCCGTCGCCCGCGTCCACAACCTCGGACAGCCGCCTCGGCGCCTCGTCTTCGTCCACCTCGACGGATCCGGGCACATCCATCCCGATCCCGGCGCCGAGGTGCTCGCCGCAGTCCGCGGATCCGACCGTCCCGTCGGCGTCCTCACCTCGGTCGCTCAGCACTATGAACTCGGCCCGATCGGGCTCGCGGTCATCAAGCGCACCGTCGCCGCCGATGCCCCGCTGAGCGTCGACCTCGGCGAGAGCGGCACCGTGGCGGGAGCGCAGGAGATCATCGTCGCCCCCGAGCGCGGACACGACCGGACCCTGCCCGGACGGAACCGGGACGTCGACATGCGGAATCAGCACCGCTGAGACCCGCCGGACCGGGCGTCTGCGGCGGGGAACGTCCCGATCGGACGGTCGGCCACCTCGGCGAAGGGAATCCTGCGTGCTCAGGGGACCTGGCGGGACTCCCGGATGACGCTGAGAATGACGTCGCGGTGACGACGGAATCAGTACTTCTGGGCGGCCCTGAATGCGCGTTCTGCCCACCTGACGGACTGAGAATGACAAGAACCGTCGTCACGCTCTATTCTTCCCGTTATGACAGCTTTGGAGATTGGCGGCGAAGCTCTGCCGCAGGAACGCAAGATCGTCACCGAGATCCCGGGACCGAAGTCCCGTGAGATCGAGGCGCGACGCTCAAGTGCCGTCGCGACCGGTGTCGGATCGAGCCTGCCGGCCTACATCGTGGCCGCAGGCGGGGGCATCGTCAAGGATGTCGATGGCAACCAGCTCGTCGACCTCGGCTCCGGCATCGCCGTGACCACCGCAGGCAACTCGAACCCCCGCGTCGTCAAGGCCGCGACCGAGCAGCTCGAGGCCTTCACCCACACGTGCTTCATGGTCAATCCGTACGAGAGCTACGTCGAGGTCGCCGAGGCGCTCAACCGGCTCACCCCCGGTGACCACGAGAAGCGGACCGTCCTGCTCAACTCGGGCGCCGAGGCGGTCGAGAACGCCGTGAAGATCGCCCGTGCCCACACCGGCCGGGACGCCGTCGTCGTCTTCGACCACGCGTACCACGGCCGGACGAACCTGACGATGGCGATGACGGCGAAGGCCCACCCGTACAAGGCGGGCTTCGGCCCCTTCGCCGGCGAGGTCTACCGCGCCCCGATGTCCTACCCGTTCCGCGACAACGACGCGGCGGGCACGAAGGTCAGCGGTGAGGACGCTGCCAAGCGCGTCATCACGATGATCGAGAAGCAGATCGGGGCCGAGAACGTCGCCGCGATCGTCATCGAGCCGATCCAGGGTGAGGGCGGCTTCATCGTCCCCGCCGAGGGCTTCCTGCCCACGCTCGTCGACTTCGCCCGCGAGAACGGCATCGTCTTCGTCGCTGACGAGGTCCAGGCCGGATTCGCCCGCACCGGCAAGATGTTCGCCTCGGAGTGGGAGGAGATCGTCCCCGATCTCATCACCACCGCGAAGGGCATCGCCGGCGGTCTGCCGCTCTCGGCTGTCACCGGTCGCGCGGAGATCATGGATTCGGTCGGCCCGGGTCGCCTCGGCGGCACCTACGGCGGCAACCCAACCGCGTGTGCGGCGGCGCTCGGCGCGATCGAAGCGTACGAGAACGACGGACTGCTCGAGCGGGCGACCGAGATCGGCGAGCTCATCACCGATCGTCTCGTCAAGCTCCAGAGCACCTACCCGGAGATCGGCGACATCCGCGGCCGCGGTGCCATGGTGGCCGCCGAGTTCGTCAAGCGCGACTCGATCGAGCCCAACCCCGAACTCGTCAAGGAGCTCGCGGCGTACTGCGCGAAGAACGGCGTCCTCGTCCTCACGACGGGCACCTTCGGCAATGTGCTCCGTTTCCTCCCGCCGCTGACGATCTCCGATGAGCTGCTGGGCGACGCCTTCGACGTCATCGAGGCGGGACTCGCCGAGATCCTCGGCTGAGGTCTCCGGCACCGCCGCACCCCGCACCACCGACGACCCTGTTCGCCACCGCACCCGGATTCCGGGTCGGGGCGGGCAGGGTCGTTCGCGTTCGCATGTGGGGTCATCTGCCTCGACGGGAGTTGCCCGCGGAGGCCGCGGAGGCGGCGGTCGGGCGGGTCCGACGCGGCGAGCGGGCGGACGCTGCCCGCGGAGGTGGCGATCGGGCGGGTCCGACGCGGCGATCGGACGGACGCTGCCCGCGAAGGCGACGGGAGTCCTCCTCACCGCATTCCGGGAGGTGAGGGACGTCGGATCCGGACGGCCGTCGGCGGGACCAGGGGCCCGGAATCGCTGAACCCTGCGCGAAATCGGCGCGGATGGAGGACAATGGTAGTCATGCGTGCGACCACCGTGGACAGACCCGAGGGCCGAGGCTCCGCCGTGTGGCGGTTCCTCCGCGGTCCGCGCTTCGTCGACCTGCCGCTGCGCGCATTCGCTCTCGTCATGGGGCTGACGGCCTTCGTGCCGGGCGCCTTCGAGCTCGACGAACCGCTCTACGTCGCTCTCACCGCGGCCGCCTACGTGCTCATCGTCGTCGCGCCGTTCCTTCCCTTGAGCGTCGTCGTCGCCTCGGCGGCCCTCAGCGGGGTCTTCCTCTGGCAGTACCCCGACTTCGAGAACATGTCCACCGAGGCGCTCATCCTCGCCACGGCCGTGCTCTTCAGCTATATGCTCTGGTGGGCGGCCGGTGCAGGGACGCTCGCGCTCCTCGCGTACCAGGTCGCGGCGACGGCGCAGAACGGTCTCGACGGTGGTGTGCCCGGCCTCATCGACCTCGGCTACGGATGGCTGACGACCTGCCTCGTCGGCGTCGCCGCAGGGTTCGTCGAGCGTCGGATCCAACGTGAGATCACTCGCCGCGAGCAGGCGGCCCGCGAGAACGCGCGAGCGCTCGAGACGATGCGGATGCGCTTCACGAGCGACACCCATGACACTATCTCCCACTCCCTGTGCACCGAGGCAGCGATCATCAGGACTCTCGGCCGGGCGCCCCACGCGCCGGGCGCGGATCGGATGATCACCGAACTCGCTCTGGTCAACGCCGAGGCGACGAAGCGCCTGCGGCAGCTCGTCGCACGCCTGCGCGCGGACGCTCCCGAGAGCGCGCACGTCGGACTCCGCGCCGAGGCTCGACTGCTCGTCTCCGCGATCGAGGACGGCACGGCCGCCGGGGGAGTGCGGCTGTCGACGACCGTCGGTGCCCTGCCCGAACATGCCTCTCCCGCGGTCGGCACGCACTTCACCGGCTTCATCCTCGAACTCGCCACCAATGTCATCCGCTACGCGACCCCGGGAACAGCCTCGACGATCGCCGTCGCCGCCGAACAGGCGACGCCGACACGGGTCGTGGTCCGCTACACGAGCGTCAACTCCGCCGACGCCCCGCTCACCGAGGTGCCGCGGTCCCTGAGCACCCGCGCCGAGGCGGTCGGTGGATCCTGCACCGTGAGCGCGGACCCGCAGGGCCGGGTCGTCGTCACCGTCACCCACCCGCTCGAACTCGTCGCGACGGAGATCGACTCCGAGATCGCGACCGAGGCGGTGCCGGTCAGGGACGACTTCGCCGCGGCGTCGCAGGCGACCCCCGGCGAGCTGAGTCCGACCGCGCAGGGCGACAGCGCCTCTGTGGCCGGTGCGGCGCTTCCCGGGACTGTCGGCCATGCAGGCACTGCCGCCGATGCCGTGACGGTCGGTGACGCGGGGCCGGTCGGTTCCGCCGGGCCGGCAGGCTCCGGAACCACGGTGCACGCCGGGCACTCCCACCGTCGCCTCGAAGGCCGCAGGGCGTGAACGCCTCCGCCGGGAACGGAGCCGCAGAGACTGGAGCCGCACAGACTGCGGCGTCCACGGAACGACCGGCCGCCTCGGTGCTCATCGTCGATGACGACAAATGGACGACGCGGGCGGTTGCGGCTGCGCTCCGGGACTCCGGGTCGTTCGACGTCCTCGACCCGCAGCATTCCGGTGAGGTGGCGGTCGCGGCCTACGCTGCGCACCGGCCCGACCTCGTGCTCATGGACGTCAACATGCCTCCGGGGATGAGCGGGGTGGATGCGACGCAGGAGATCATCGGGCTCGACCCCTCGGCGACGATCGTCCTCCTCACCACGGTGGCGCCCGGGCCCGGCCTCGCCCGAGCGCTCGAGGCCGGTGCGCTCGCGGCCGTGAGCAAGTCCGCCTCCGATGCGGAGCTCATCCGCGTCGCCGAGGCGGCCCTCGAGGGGGACTCGCCCGAGCTGCTCCGAACGCTCGCCGAGGACATCCTCGTCAGCGGCGACAGCGTTCCCGATGTCCCGGCCAACGCTCCGGCACTCACCGAGGCGGAGCTCACCCTCCTGCGCCAGATCTGCGAAGGACTCGACTACTCGGAGATCGCGGCGCGACAGTTCGTCACCGTCCACACGGTCAAGAGTCATGCCCGGAACCTGCGGATCAAACTCGGGGCGAAGAACCTTGCGCAGGTCGTCATCCGCGCTGTGCAGTTCAAGTTCCACTCCCCGGAATGAGCCGGAGGCCCTGCTTCCTGGACTGAGACGGGGCGAGCGGACACTGTTGGGGCGAGCGGACACTGACGGGGCGAGCGGAAACGGTCGCACAACCTCGGCGATCTCATCCTTTCGTGCGATGACACGGACCCCATGTGCACGGCAGAGTGAATGCTCGGGCCGCGATCCGAGCGTGCCCGGAAGCGAGCGGCGGCACGGCCGCCCGAGGCGAGGAGTCGCGAGAATGAACCTGGATGTGTCGATGGGAATCGTGGGTCTGCTCATCTCCCTGATCTATGTCGCTGTCACGGTGCTCGGGCTGGGGATCCTCGTGGTCGGACTCATCGTCCTCATCAAGGTCAATCGTCTGCTCACCGTCCGGCTGAGGGAGACGACGGCTGTGCCGGTCGCCGACGAACCGCCGGTCACAGGTCCTGCTGCTTCGCCCGGCACTGACAGTGGCATGCCTGCGGAACGATCGATGAAGGCGGGCGACCATCTCGCGTAGGACCGTGCTGAGGCGGATCGGCATCGTCGTCGCCGGTGCGGCTGCCACGGTCGTCATCGGCACGTTCGCGTGCGGTCGGGTGCTGTCGTCGTTCGAGTTCCAGGACGTCGTCTACGACAATGTCCCCTCGAAGGTCCGCTGCGCCGACGTGCCGTCTGTCCGGACGGTCGAGCAGGTCCGATCCGAGTTCCCTGCGATCGCTGACGCCGAGGTCCTCGTCGTCGAACGCTGTCAGGGCGCCGTCCTCGAGATCCAGTACCCGAGTCACGCCGTGCGGACCGAGGTCGAGGGCTTCCTGCAGAAGACCGGCACCTGGCATCGCGGATCGGGCTGGTGGTGGAAGTCCGTGCCCGTCCAACTGCGCAATGTGTGAGGGAACTGCCATGATGAGAGGGGAGCGGCACCCTGTCGGGACCGGGTTCCTCGAATGACGACAGTACGAGCGCGAAGGACGGAATGCACGAGAGACGAGGCAGAGGCACGAAGCTCACCGCGAGTCGGGAACGAGCAGTCGCCGCCATCGCAGCCGCACACGAGTCCGCCGCCGTACCCGCACTCACCGACAGTGAGCCGGTGCTCGGACTCATCGACCTCGACCACGTCGCCGAGGCGTTCGCTGAGCTCAGGGCCGCGTTCGACACCGACACGGAGGTTCTCCACGCGGTGGCGTGCAAGGCGGTGCCCCTGCTCCCCCTGCTCCGGTACTACGCCGAGAGCGGTGCCGGCTGCGAGGTGGCGAGCCCCGGAGAACTCGAATCGGCGCTCACCGCCGGGTTCGCGCCGAACCGGATCGTCTTCGATTCGCCGGCGAAGACGGAGAGCGAGCTGCGACGCGCACTCAGCTTGGGCGTGTCCATCAACGTCGACAGCTGGGAGGAGCTCGAGCGCCTCGACCGTCTCGTCGACGCGGGCACCGAGTCGGTCATCGGCATCCGCATCAATCCGCAGTCGGGGATCGGTGAGATCGGCGCAATGAGCACGGCGACATCGACGTCGAAGTTCGGCATCGGTCTCGCCGATCCCGGCGCACGTCAGGCGATCGTCGACGCCTACCGTGCCCGTCCATGGCTGACGCAGATCCATGTCCACTCGGGATCGCAGGGCATCGGTCTCGACCAGGCCGCTGAGGGGATCGCCGCGGTCGTCGACCTCGCCCGCGAGATCAACGCGGGCACGGCGGATGCCTGCACGGCGGATGCCGGCGAGAGCGTCGGGGAGGGCGATCGTCACGGAGACACCGACCCCCGACAGGTCACGCGCATCGACATCGGCGGCGGTCTGCCGGTGAATTTCTTCGGCGACGAGGTGACCCCGACCTTCGCGGACTACCGTGCGGCGATCGAGGCGAGAGTGCCCGAGCTCTTCGACTTCGACATCGTCACCGAGTTCGGCCGCTCGCTGCTGGCGAAGGCCGGCAGCATCCTCACCCGCGTCGAGTACGCGAAGACGACCGGTGGTCGGCGCATCGCCATCACGCACGCGGGCGTCCAGGTGGCCACCCGCACCGCGTATGCCCCCGCCGACTGGCCCGTGCGCATCCTCCCGTTCGCGCCCGACGGCATGCCGAAGCCCACGTCCGTCGGTCACGCCGAAGGGCCCGAACTCGTCCACACCGACGTCGCCGGACCGGCGTGCTTCGCCGGCGACCTCCTCGCCGAGGATCGCCTCCTGCCGCGGCTCGACGCCGGCGACCTCATCGTCGTCCCCGACACCGGGGCGTACTACTTCTCGAATCCGTTCTCCTACAACCTCCTTCCGCGGGTGCCCGTCTACGGGTATCGGACGTCATCCGAGACCGATGCGAGCGGCCTCGGGTCGGACAACCTCGGCGAGAGGGTCGACTTCTTCCTCATCCGGCGCGGACAGACGATTGCGGAGATCCTCGCCGAGGCGGGAGAACCGAAGATCGAGCCGCTCTGATCCGCTCGGCACCCCTTCACCGCGCGATCCCAGCCGGGCGGAGGTCGACATCGGCGGGCGCCCGGCCGTCCATCGTCTCGCGACCGGTTACTCTGAGGTGATGGTGACGACGGAGAGAGGGCAGCCGTTCGGACATCGGTTCGCCTCGGCGGAAGAAGGGCCGCGGCACACCGTGCGCGAGTGGAACGAACGCCTCGTGCTCGACCGGCTCTGGGCCGGCGACCCGCTCGAAGGGCTGTCGACGAACGAGCTCATCTCCCAGACCGGACTCACGCGAGCCACGGTGCTCGCCCAGTGCGACGACCTGCAGCGGCGCGGCCTCATCGTTCAGGGACCGCCCGACAGGCAAAGCGGCGCCGGCCGTCCCGGCAAGCGATTCTTCCCGCGGTCGCGCGACACCCTCTGCGTCGGGGTCGACGCGGGTCTGAATTCGGCGACTGTGGCCGTGGCCGATGTGACCGGCCGCCGCCTGGGCGGAGCCCGCATCCGCTTCGCCGACGACTTGTCCCGGAGTCGCGCGGTGCAGGTGCGCGCCGCCATCGATGAGGCGCTTGCCGCGGCGGAGGCGGACCACGAGCAGGTGCGGACTGTCTGCTTCGGTTTCGCCGCGCCGATCGCCGCCGAGGGGTCGATGGCGATGGAGGACCCGTTCTGGCGTGAAGTCGAAGTCGACCTCAAGGAAGTGCTGCGCGACCTCGATTGGGCGGTCGCGGTCCACAACGACGCCAACCTCGCGGCGATCGCCGAACGCGACGCCGGCACCGTCGATCCCGCCGGCGACTTCGTCGTGCTCCTGGCCGGAGAGCGGTTCGGCGCAGGCATCGTCGACGGAGGGCACCTTCTCACCGGCGCCCGCGGCGGAGCCGGCGAGATGGTCTACCTCGAGCACGTCGAGGGCGTGCGCTCGACCGAAGGGCTGGGTCGGCTCGCTCGGACATGGGCCGAGCAGGCGAATGTCGAACTGTCCGACGACGCACCGCTGCCCCTGGACCCCCACGAACTCATCGCGCAGGCCGCGGAAGGGCGACCGGCGGCGCTGCGCCTCGTCGATGATCTGTCCGACCGACTGGCACGGGTCGTCGCCACACTGTCGAGCCTGCTCAACCCGCAGGTGGTGGTCATCAGTGGGGCCACGGCGCTCGAAGACGAGGTCCTGCTGCAGCGGGCAGAGGAGCGGGTGGGGGACTACGCGCCGATGCCGGTGCGGATCATCCCCTCAGCGCTGGGCACCGACGCCGTGGTGGAGGGAGCCATCGTCGTCGCGCTCGAAGCCGTCCGCGAGACCCTGCGCGCACGACTCGCCGACTGAGTGCCGGACTGCGTTTTCCTCGACGACCTCCTGCTTTCATGGTCCGCTTGCGTGTTCAGAGTTCTCCTGATTGTTCAGTGAGACCCCTTGATTTAATTAATTGAGGAGGTATATTTAAGCGCTATAGAAACAGCACTAAGCATCCGACCATCAGGAGACAACGACGTGTCCCGATCACCGGCCGATCCTCAGCGTGTGAGCGCAACGCGACGCGGCTTCCTCGCCACCGCCGCAGCAGGCACCCTGCTGTCGCTGAGTGGATGCTCCGACGGTTCGACCAGCCGGTCGGACGTCACGCTCTACCAGTCGAAGCCCGAGGCCATCCCCTATTTCCGCGAACTCGTCCGCGTCTTCAACGCCGATGGCACCGGTCCCCGTGCCGTCCACGACACCGCGTCCAACCTCTCTGGGGGCTTCGCCCGCGGGGCGCCGCCCGACCTCGGATGTCTCAACTACAACTTCGAGATGGCGCGCTTCCAGGAGCGCGGAGCGCTCTCGGACCTCTCCGACCTTCCCGAGGCGGCAGCCGTGGCGCCGAGAGTCCAGGACCTCGTCGATCAGTACCCCGTCTACCCCGGGCGAACCAGCGTCATCCCCTATTCCCTCATGGCGGCCTCAGTCCTCTACAACCGTGAACTGTTCGACCGGCATGACGTCGAGGTCCCTGGCACGTGGAGCGAGCTGCTCGACGCGTGCGGGACGTTCCAGGACGCCGGCGTAACGCCGCTCATCAGCACCTACGCCGATGCGTGGACCGTGTCGCAGGGACTCGCCGACTACAGCCTCGGCGGCGGGCTCAACGTCGCCGAATTCTTCGCACAGCTGCGGGAACAGGGCGACGACCTCGGCCCGACCGCCCCGGTGTCCTTCAGCAAGGACTTCTACGACCCGCTGTCGAAGATGCTCGAGCTCGCCGCCTACTCGAATCCGAACGCGGCGAGTCTGGGATACGGCGACGGCAACCTCGCCTTCGCCCGAGGGGAGGGCGCCATGTATCTGCACGGTCCGTGGGCGCTCGGCGAGATCGCCAAGACCGATCCCGACCTCGACATCGGGACCTTCCCGCTGCCGATGACCGAAGACAGGGACGACCTCAGGGTGCGCGTCAACATCGACCTCGCGCTCTGGATCCCCGAAGCCGCACAGAACCCGGTCGGGGCACGGGAGCTCGCCTCCTACCTGCTCGACCCCGCGGTTCAGGACGCGTACAACGCGGAGAACCTCGGCTTCGGCGTGCGCGACGATGCACCGCCGGTCACCGATGAGCGGCTAGTGGAGATGCAGCCGTTCGTCGACCGCGGTGACTTCTACCAGGGGGTGTCCACAGCCATTCCCCGCACGATCCCGTTCGAGAACTACATGCAGGGCCTCGTGCTCGGCGCTGATCTCGAAGGGGTTCTCACGACCCTCGACAACGACTGGGCCAGACTGGCCCGCCGGTCATGAACCGATTCCAACGATGAGGACCACGATGACCACAGACACCCGGACCGGAGACCGACGCCCCGCGCGTCGTCGCAGACGCGGCCCCGATGCCGTCCACCTCCTCTTCCTGCTGCCCGCAGTGGTCGCCTTCACCCTGGCGCTCACCGTTCCCGCGGTGATGGGCATCTTCTTCAGCTTCACCGACTCGATCGGCTTCGGGGAGTGGAACTTCGTCGGCTTCACCAACTACGCCGTGCTCTTCAGCGATCCCGCCATCCTCGGTGCGTACGGCTTCACGATCGGCATCGCAGTGGTCACCGTGATCCTCGTCAACGTCATCGCCCTGCTCCTGGCGATCGGTCTGACCTCGCGGATCCGTGCCAAGAATGCGCTGCGGGCGGTGTTCGTCCTGCCGATGGTGCTGTCGGGGATCATCATCGCATTCGTCTTCAACTTCCTCTTCTCCCGCACCGTTCCGGCCGCAGCGTCGGCCTGGGGGATCGGGTTCCTCGAGGAGAGCATCCTCACCGACCCGAACCTCGCATGGGTCTCGATCGTCATCGTCACGGCCTGGCAGGCGGTGCCCTCAGCCATGCTCATCTACATCGCCGGGCTCGTCTCCATCCCCGCGGAGATCTACGAGGCGGCGGCGCTGGACGGCGCGACATCGTGGTCGCGACTGCGCTCGATCACGCTGCCGCTGATGGCCGGATACATCGCCATCAACGTGGTCATCGGGTTCAAGAACTTCCTCAACTCCTACGACGTCATCGTCGGCCTCACCGACGGTGGGCCGGGCACCTCCACCCGGTCTGTGGCGATGATGATCTTCCGCGGCTTCGACAACGGCGACTACGCCTACCAGATGGCGAACTCGGTGGTCTTCTTCCTCATCGCCGTCGGCATCGCCCTCATCCAACTGCGGCTCACCCGCGGAAAGGCCGGCTCCTGATGTCCGCAACCCCCACTGTGATCCCCGGGTCCAGCGCTCCGACCCGACCGCTCAGCCTCGACGCGAACCGCACCAAGGCGGGAACGCGACGCCGGCGTCGTCGGGGGTTCGGTCTCACCCTGCTGCTCGCTGCGTGCTCGCTGACGGTGCTGGTGCCTCTCTATGTCACCGTCTCCATGGCGCTGAAGTCGGGATCCCAAGCGGTCGACGGAGAGGCCTTCGCGCTGCCGGCTCCGCCGAGTCTCGAAGGCATCATCGAGGCCTGGTCGCTGACGAACTTCCCGCGGGCCTTCGCCATCTCCGTGTTCGTCACGACAGTCACCGTCGTGGGAACCATCCTTCTGAGTTCCATGGCGGCGTATGCGATCTCGCGGAACTGGCACCGCCGAGTCTTCCGCTGGTCGTTCTTCTACCTGCTGGCCGCGATGTTCCTGCCCTTCCCGGTCCTCGCGCTGTCCCAGGTGAAGCTGAGCGGCATGGTCGGCCTCGCGAACCCCTTCGGAGTGGCCATCCTCCACATCCTGTTCCAGCTGTCGTTCTCCGTCATGCTCTACACGGCGTTCCTGCGCGGTCTGCCGGAGGAGCTCGAGGAAAGTGCCCGCCTCGACGGGGCGTCGACGGCTCAGGTCTTCTGGCGGATCGTCTTTCCGCTCCTGGCGCCGATGAGCGCGACCGTCGGCATCTTCTCGTTCCTCGCATCGTGGAACGACTTCATGATGCCCTCCCTCATCATCGCCGACCCGAGTCTGCAGACCCTTCCGGTCGTGCAGTCGATCTTCCAGACCCAGTTCAGCAACAACTACCACGTCGCCTTCTCCTCCTACCTCATGGCGATGGCACCGGCGGTCATCGTCTACCTCTTCACCCAGCGCTGGGTGATGTCCGGGGTGACGCAGGGAGCTGTGAAGTGATCAGAACTCGTCGCCCCCGGCCGCCGCCTGCCGAGCGCGGCCCGTCCGGATGCTCCAGCGAGGAGCCCTCCACGATCGCAGCCTGACCCCAGACCCCGTCTCCGGTACGAAAAGGACACGAATCCCACCATGCTCCAGACATCAGAATCGCACGCGCGACCGACCGCGCTCCTCGCCGATAACGACTGGTGGCGGCAGGCCGCCGTCTACCAGATCTACCCGCGCAGCTTCGCCGACTCCGACGCGAACGGCATCGGCGATCTCGTCGGGATCATCGAGAAGGTGCCCTACCTCAGCGCCCTGGGCATCGACGCGGTCTGGCTCAGCCCGTTCTACCCCTCTGCGCTCGCAGACGGCGGATACGACGTCGATGATTATCGCGATGTCGACCCGCGACTCGGCACGCTCGCCGACTTCGATGCCCTCACCGCGGCCCTGCATGAGGCAGGAATCCGCATCATCGTCGACATCGTGCCCAACCACACCTCCGACAGGCACGAATGGTTCAGGGCGGCGCTCGCCGCAGGCAAAGGCTCCCCGGAGCGCGACCGCTACCTCTTCAGGGACGGGCGCGGAGAGTACGGTGAGCTGCCCCCGTCCGACTGGACGTCGATCTTCGGGGGATCCGCGTGGGAGCCTGTGGGCGACGGCCAGTGGTATCTTCACAACTTCGCCCCCGAGCAGCCCGACCTCGACTGGAACAGTCCGGACGTGCGCGCGGACTTCCTCGACACCCTGCGATTCTGGGCGGACCGCGGAGTCGACGGCTTCCGCGTGGACGTCGCCCATGGTCTGGCCAAGGACCTCCCGCCGGAAGGGACGCCTCTGCCGACTCAGGCCGAACTCGACGCCCTGCCCCACGACGGACAGCATCCGCTCTGGGACCGGGACGACGTCCACGACATCTATGCGGAATGGCGGCGGCTCTTCCGCAGCTACGATCCGCCTCTGATCGGAGTCGCCGAGGCGTGGGTGGACCCCGGCAGGAGGGCTCGCTATGCCGGTGAGGACGGCCTGGGTCAGGCCTTCAGCTTCGATCTGCTGCGCGCGGATTTCGACCCGGAGGTGTTCCGGAGCGTGATCACGTCGAACCTCGAACTGGCGGCCGCTTCGGGATCGTCGACCACCTGGGTGTTCTCCAACCACGACGTCGTCCGCCATGCCACTCGCTACGGTCTGCCGGTCTCCGGGGACAGCGAGCGCATGGGGAAGGAGTGGTTGCTCTCCGGAGGAACCGCCCCCGAGCTCGACGCCGTTCTGGGTCTGCGCAGGGCACGCGCGGCCACGCTGCTGCAGCTCGCCCTTCCGGGTTCGGCCTACCTCTATCAGGGCGAGGAGCTGGGACTGCACGAGGTGCCCGATATCGCCGACGACGCACGACAGGACCCGACCTTCTTCCGCAGCCGCGGAGTCGAGCTCGGTCGCGACGGGTGCAGAGTGCCGCTGCCGTGGACGTCCGAGGGCCCCGCCTTCGGCTTCGGATCCGTCTCGCCGCATCTGCCCCAGCCGGGGTGGTTCGCCGATCATTCCGTCGAACGCGAGGAGAGCGATCCGTCCTCGACTCTGTGGCTCTACCGCCATGCGCTGCGACTGCGCAGGGAGCTGACGGGCAGCGAGCAGCTCGACTGGCTCGAACTCGGTGACCATGTAGTCGGATTCCGTCGGCCGGGCGGCTGGGTCAGCGTGACGAACTTCGGAGCGCAGCCGGTGCCGCTCCCGGACGGCGAGGTTCTGCTCTCGAGCGAAGCGCTGCCCGGCGACGGCACGCTCCCCGGAGCTGTCACCGTGTGGCTGCGGACACCGGAAACCGGCGAGGAGCTGCGGACCTCGGACACCGGCAAGAACACGAGAGCTTGAAGGGCGATCACCATGGCGACAGTGACCTATGACAGTGCGAGCCGGGTCTATCAGCCCGGCAGGAAGCCGGCGGTCGACGGACTCGACCTCCACGTCGAGGACGGCGAGTTCGTCGTCCTGGTCGGTCCCTCCGGCTGTGGGAAGTCGACGAGTCTGAGGATGCTCGCGGGCCTCGAAGAGGTCAGCGACGGGCGGATCCTCATCGGCGACCGGGACATCACCGACGTCCCGCCCAACGAGAGGGACATCGCCATGGTGTTCCAGAACTACGCGCTCTATCCCCACATGAGCGTCGGCGACAACATGGGCTTCGCGCTGAAGATCGCCGGTGTCCCCGCGGCCCAGCGCCGAGCCCGCGTCCGCGATGCCGCGGAGCTGCTCGACCTCGGCGAGTACCTCGACCGGAAGCCCAAGGCGCTCTCGGGCGGACAGCGGCAGAGGGTGGCGATGGGACGGGCTATCGTGCGAGAGCCGAGGGTGTTCCTCATGGATGAGCCGCTGTCGAACCTCGATGCGAAACTGCGCGTGCAGATGCGCTCGCAGATCGCGTCGCTGCAGTCGCGCCTCGGCGTCACCACTGTCTACGTCACCCATGACCAGACGGAGGCGCTGACGATGGGCGACAGGATCGCGGTCCTCAAGGACGGTCACCTGCAGCAGGTCGACTCGCCGTCCGTGATGTACTCGCGACCGGCGAATGTCTTCGTCGCAGGGTTCATCGGCTCACCTGCGATGAATCTCGTGGAAGCGGAGAAGATGGAGTCCGGGGCCGTCTTCGGTGATGCGATCATCCCGGTTCCCAGGACAGCGCTCAGAGCGTCTTCCGGGAACACGATCACGGTGGGGATCCGGCCGGAGGACCTTCGGCTGGGCGAGCACGGCGTGCGGCTGCGGGTGGAACTCGTGGAGGTGCTCGGTGCGGACACGTTCGTCCACGGTCGGCTCGCCGATGCGCCGGAGGCGGAGTTGGTCGTCGTCCGCGTGCCCACGGAAAGTGCTCCCAGTAAAGGCGAGACCGTCCGTGCCCACCCGGACCCCGAGAGGATCCACCTCTTCGATGCGGAGACGGGGATCAGACTCTAGGAGCGCATCCTCCTCTAGGAGCGTGTCTTCGCTGGATGCCCGTCTTCGCTGGGGTGCCACTCCGCTGTCTGCCGCTCGATAGGAAGCTCCGGTTGAGCGTGCATTCTCGCCCACGACGCGGGGCTGGCTAGGAGCATCGCTGATACGGTGGCGGTGATGGAGCAGGGAGAGAACGTCGAACGCGGACCCGTCGGTTTGGTCCGCTCCGGCCCTCAGCGTGCGTCCGAGCGAAAACTCGTCGTCTTTGCGCGAGAGCTCCCCGCCTCCGCGGACGGAGTCCTCGTCCACGCCCGTGAAGTCCCCGCCTGGATGTGCGAGCTCCTCGCCGCGCCGGAGGTCGCCGCGCCGCACGTCGCAGTACAGAGAGTCGCCGCTCCTGAGGTCGCTAAGCAGCGCCCTTCCGATCATGCGGGAGCCGAGGCCGCATGAGGAGTCCGTACCTCGACACTGCGCCGCTGGTCCCGGGCGACACCGTGCGTCTCATCGCACCGTCGGGTCCTGCGGATGAGGACTCGCTGCAGCGCGCGATCTCCCGACTCGAAGCCTGGGGTCTCAACGTCGCCCCCGGTGAGCATGTCCGAGCCCGCCACCCGCGGGTGAGCTACCTCGCCGGAACCGACGCTCAGCGCCGCGCCGACCTCGTCGACGCGTGGTGCGACCCGAACACGGATGCGGTCATCGCCCTGCGCGGCGGGTACGGAGCGATGCGGCTCATCGACGGGCTCGACTTCGATCATCTGAGCAGGCACGGGCTTCGCGCAGACGGGCGCCCGAAGCTGCTTGCCGGGTCCTCCGACGTCACCGCCCTCCATCAGGCGTGGGATCACCACCTCGGCGTCGCGTCACTCTTCTGCCCCATGCCCGGGAACAGTCCGTTCCGCGACTCCGCCGTCGTCGCCGACGAGGTGGCCTCCTGGCTCTTCGAGCCCTGGGGCGGTCGCGAACTCGGGTTCCCGGACGGTGAGCGCTCTGGCGGCGACTCACGTCGGAGATCCAGGACGCTGAGTGTCGATTCGGAGCCCAGAGATCGACACTCCGCGTCCTCAAAGCGCCGACGCCACACGAAGGAACGCCGCTCGGAGCCCCGGGACCCTGCGCCCCCGGTGAGCCGGGCGCGAACGCTCGTGCCGGGCACCGCGATCGGGCGACTCGTCGGTGGCAACCTCAGCCTCGTCGCAGCGGGCCTCGGCAGTCCCGAGTTCTCAGAGCTGCGGGAGCGGCGCGCAGAGCGCGGGCCGCAGATCGCGATGCTCGAGGACGTCGACGAGGAGCTCTACCGGCTCGATAACCTCTTCCTCCAACTCGTGCGCGCAGGCTGGTTCGCCGCGGCGGATGCCGTCGTCCTCGGATCGTGGATCGACTGTGCCCCGGTCGCCGAGGTGGAGGACCTCGTCCTCGGCTTCCTCCGAGGTGCCGGGATCCCGATCGTCTCGGAACTGTGCTTCGGGCACGATCCCGATGCCCCGAGCACGCCGCTCGGCGTCGACGTGCGCCTCGAGGCACCTGCCGGCGATCGCCCGCGGCTGTGGGTGTGCCCGTGAGTGCCCGACTCGCGTGCCCGTGACTTTCGCCGACCTTCCCCTGTCCCCGACCCTGAAAGCACCACATGATCACTGACGGCTTCCTCTTCATCAGCGTCCTGCTCGCTATCTCGGCGGGCCTCGTCATCGCCGCGCGCAGCGGCCGCTTCCGCATCTTCGCCTACGTCCCCGGCTTCGTCTTCCTCTACATCATCGCGGCCCTTCTCAACACCTTCGGCGTATTCGAGCACACAGAGTCGGTCACCGCGGTCGGGGACGGACTGCGTTCGGCGCTGCTGCCGGCGATGATCCTGCTCCTCCTGTTCAGATGCGACATCCGACAGATCATCCGCCTCGGGCCGAAGCTGCTTCTCACCTTCGTCGTCACCGCGGCGAGCATCATCGCCGGCTTCGTCATCGCCTACCTCATCCTCCGCTCGGCTCTCGACCCCGAGGCGTGGAAGGCGCTCGGTGCGCTCAACGCCTCATGGACGGGCGGATCGGCGAACATGGTTGCCGTCCAGGAGATCCTCCGTGCGCCCGAGGACGTCTTCGGCTACGTCCTCATCGTCGACACCGTCGTCTACTCGTTCTGGCTGCTCCTCATATTCTCATCGGTGAGCATCTCCGACCGCTTCAACCGGTGGACGAAGGCCGATATGTCGAAACTCTCCGTCGCCGAGGCGGATGCTGAGGAGGAAGGATCGCTGACCCTGCCTGCCCTCTTCGGGCTGCTCGCGTTCTCTCTCCTCGTCTCCGCGCTCGCCGCCCAAGTGGGCGATCTCCTGCCCGAGGTCGGCGCGGTCATCAATGCCTCGACATGGACGATCCTCATCGTCAGCGTCCTCGGGCTCATCATCGGTTCGACGCGGTTCGGCCAGATCCGAGGCTCGAGCGAACTCGCTACGATGATGCTCTACCTCATCATCGGCATCATCGCCGCCGGCTCCGACTTCACCTCGCTCACCCAGGCGCCGCTCTACCTCGTCGCCGGCGTCATCGTCGTCATCGTCCACGCCGCAGTTATGCTCGTATACGCGAAGCTGACGAAGACCGAACTCTTCAGCATCGCCGTCGCGAGCACCGCGAACATCGGCGGAATCGCCTCGGCACCGGTGGTGGCCGGGGCGTTCAACCGGCAGCTCGTGCCCGTCGGCGTGCTCTTCGCACTCATGGGCACGTTCCTCGGAACGTTCCTCGGCCTCGCCTCGGCGCAGATCATGTCGGGTCTCGGATGACGCCGACTCTTAATGAACACCGCGGTTCAGCATCCACGCAGTGCCGATCCACGCGGAGCCGGATTTCCGCGTCCGGGGCGACGCGGAAATCCGGCTCCGCGTGGATCGAGCGCCGATTCGACCGTTGACCGCCCCGACACACTTCCACACACCCCTACCCCACGAAAGGACTCCCATGACCGACACAACCCCGACCTCCATCACGCTCGACTCGGACCGAACCCCCGACGCGGCCCAGGCCCCCGCCACCCCCGACACAACCCCACCAGTCATCGACGTCTTCGACGGCCACAACGACCTCGCGTGGTGGCTGCGCGAGGAGCGCGGCTACAGCGTCGAGGGGCTCAACGACCCGCAGATCTCGCCGTTCACGACGATGGACCAGCTCCGCGACGGACATGTCGCCGCTCAGTTCTGGTCGGTGTACGTCCACTCGTCCATCACCGGCGCCGAGGCGGTCGTCGCGACCTGGGAGCAGATCGACGCGGTCCGCCGCTTCGTCGCCGCATACCCGGAACGCCTGATGTTCACCCGCACCGCCGCCGAGGTGGTCGCCGCCCGGGATGCCGGACGCGTCGCCTCGCTCATGGGAGTCGAGGGCGGCCAGCAGATCGACGAGTCCCTCGCCATGCTGCGCTCGTACGCCCGCGCCGGAGCCCGGTATATGACGCTGACCTGGTCGACGACGCATTCGTGGGCGGACTCGGCGACCGACGCGCCCCAGCACGACGGACTGAGTGCGTTCGGGCGTGAGGTCGTGGCCGAGATGAACCGGGTCGGCATGATCGTCGACCTCTCCCACGTCGCGCCGAGCGTCATGCACCAGTCCCTCGAGCTGACCACCCTGCCCGTGATCTTCAGCCATTCGTGCGCCCATGCCCTCAACCCGCACCCGCGCAACATCCCCGACGACGTCCTCGACCGGCTGCCCGCGAACGGCGGAGTGGCGATGATGACGTTCGTGCCCTCGTTCCTCTCCCGCGACCGCTGGGACTGGTCGGAGGCGGGGGAGAAGGGCACCGCCCCCGAGGTGACTGTGACTGACGTCGCCGACCACTGCGACTACGTGCGCGAGCGGATCGGCATCGACCACGTCGGCATCGGCGGTGACATCTGCGGCGTCGACGAGCTGCCGATCGGGCTCGGCGACGCCGGCCAGTACCCGAACCTCTTCGCCGAGCTCTCCCGCCGAGGCTGGTCGGAGTCCGATCTGCGCAAGCTCGGCTTCGACAACGTCATGCGGGTGCTCGAGGCGCACGAGGACGCGTACGTGGACTTCCTCGGCGAGGACTGACCACAGAGACCACCGACGACTCACAACTGACCCCTGGGGCCTGCCCATGGCAGTCCTGATGGGATCCTGCCCTCGCCGAGGCGACGGGAACCCCAGCAGAACCCCGCCCTACCCAAGGCGTCGGAGAACCTCGCCGAGGCGGCGGAGAATATATCGCCCTCGAACGCCGACAACCTCGCTGATCTGGGGTTGAATGGGGGCATACGCCTGCGTGAGGCGCACGCGTCGGGGGAGGACAACCTCGGCGGGAGGTGCCGACCGAAGACCCGACGAAGCGTCGAACGGTGGGATATGATGCTGGCCGCGCGATCGATCGCGCAGCCGTTCGCCGAGCGGACGGGTGCGGTCGGGACAACGTCGTCGAATCGAGTACGGAGGAATCGTGAGTCAGAGTGAGAACACGACCGTGGAGGGATCCACGGGACAGGGACAGCCGGAGACCCTCAAACGGGTCATGGGGCCGAAGCTGCTCCTGCTCTTCATCGTCGGCGACATCCTCGGCACCGGCGTCTATGCGCTCACCGGCAAGGTCGCCGGTCAGGTCGGCGGCGCCGGGTGGGCACCGGTCATCCTCGCATTCGCGGTCGCGATGATCACCGCGTGCTCGTACATGGAGCTCGTGACGAAGTACCCGCGTGCTGCCGGTGCCGCCCTCTACGCGCACAAGGCGTTCGGGATCCACTTCATCACCTTCCTCGTCGCGTTCGCCGTGCTCAGCTCGGGCATCACCTCGGCGTCGACGGCGTCGAACGTCTTCGCCGCGAACATGGTCGCCGGTTTCGGCTGGGATCTTCCCGGCAGCGGGGTCATGTGGATCGCGCTGGGCTTCCTCGCGTTCGTCGCGGCAGTGAATCTGCGCGGGGTCGCCGAGAGCGTGTGGTTCAACGTCGTCCTCACCCTCGTCGAGCTCACCGGTCTACTCCTCGTCATCCTCGTCGGGTTCTTCGCGCTGGGCTCGGGCAACGCGGACTTCTCGCGGGTCGTCATCTTCGAGACCGCCGATGACAAGAGCGTGTTCCTCGCGATCACGGGAGCCACGGCGCTCGCCTTCTTCTCGATGGTCGGGTTCGAGGATTCGGTGAACATGGTCGAGGAGACGAAGGACCCGCAGATCTTCCCAAAGATCATGCTCACGGGCCTCTCGATCACCGGCGTCATCTACGTGCTCGTGTCCATCGTCGCGGTCGCCGCGGTGCCGATCGGCCAGCTCGCCGAGAGCGAGACGCCCCTGCTCGACGTCGTCCGCGCCGGTGCGCCGGGGGTCCCGATCGATGCGATCTTCCCGTTCATGACGATGTTCGCCGTCGCGAACTCCGCGCTCATCAACATGCTCATGGCCAGCCGCCTCCTCTACGGCATGGCGAAGCAGAACGTGCTGCCGCCGGTCTTCGCGAAGGTGCTGAGGAACCGGCGTTCCCCCTGGGTCTCGATCATCTTCACCACACTCATCGCGTTCGCGCTCATCATCGCGGTGACGACGATCCTGCCTGAATCCGTCACGGCCTCCCTGGGCGGAACCACCTCGCTGCTGCTGCTCGCGGTCTTCGCCGTCGTCAACGTCGCGGTGCTCATCCTCCGCCGGCAGACAGTCGACCACAAGCACTTCCGCACGCCGACCGTGCTGCCGTGGATCGGCGTGTTCACGTGTGCGTTCCTCGTCGGTCCGTGGGCCCGCCTCGACGACCTCATCCAGTACCAGATCGCGATCGCGCTCATCGGCATCGGCGTGGTGCTCTGGGCCGTGACGTGGCTGTGGAACCGGTCGGTGCGCGGGTCGAGCACCCGCTTCCGCCACCCCGAGGAACTCTCGTGACCGTATGGCCGGCCGATGACACCGCGTGGCCGGCCGGTGACGAACGCACCCGTATGAGCCGGGTGCCGAGAGTGAGTCAGTCCCGCCCATACGAAACGGGCGACCGAGATGAGAATGCGAAGGTGAACCGATGACCATCATCGTGGGTTACGTCAACACTCCCGCCGGCCACGCGGCCCTCGACACCGGGATCAGGGAGGCGCAGAAGAGCGACAGCGACATCGTCGTCGTCAACGCCTCGCATCCGCGGAGGGATTCCCACCGCCTCGCCGAGGCTGAGGTCCGTTCCGTGCGCGAACAGCTGTCCCGTGCGGGGGTCAAGGGGGAGGTGCTCACTCCCGGGAATGAGCTCGATCCCGCTGAGCAGATCCTCGATACCGCCGCCGAGGTGGGGGCCGACCTCATCGTGCTCGGCACCCGGAAGCGGACTCCGGTGGGCAAATTCCTCCTTGGGTCGACGATCCAGAAGGTCATCCTCGACGCCGAGAGCCCGGTGCTCTGCGTCAAAGCCGCACACTGACATCGGTTGAGGCGGCGCTGACCGGGCGCCGGCTGAGGAAGTGCGTGTCGGCGGCGGTTCAGGCGGCGCTGACTGCGCGTCTGCACTAACGCGGACTCGGCGCCGGTGGCGTCGGCGGCGCCGCGGACCAGCACCGGATCTGGCGGCGCGGACTGCCCGTCGGCGTTGGCGCTGACAGTGTGGACCGGCGCGGGATCTGGTGGCGCATCGGCGTTGGCTCAGGCGGCGCGTCTGCGCGGTAACGCTGACCACGCGCCAGTGGCGGCGGCGCGCCGACGGCGCCGTGAGGTCCGGTCGGTCTCGGCAATTCGTCGTCGAGGCAGGCCCGCCGTGCCGACGGTGAGCGGGTGAGACGATCGGCCATTGCCGCAGGCCTCAACGAATTCGAGGTCCGGGTTCGACCGGGCGGTGCTGTCGCGTTGGCAGGGATCGTGACCGGCCAAGCGCGCCGTCATGGTTCATGAAATCGTCATTGGTCGCAACTCCGTGCGCGTCCGCTCTCGCGCGACCCATCGAGCGGATCGCTGTCCTCGTAACCGCGTACATTGCGCGCCCAGAGAGGTCGACGACCCTCGGCTCGCCCGTGCCTGCGTCTCGGTGGAGCTTGCGGGTCATCCCTGCCGGCAACACGATGAGTCGCCACAGCTGCGATGAGTGCGCAGAGGGGACGTGAGGCGATGTCCGAATGTCCAGGCCAGCACCGGCCGGGGGTCCGCTCGCCCCCGGCGCACGGCAGTATCGCCGCCGTCGAGCGACAACCCCACTTCCGGTCTGTGGGGCCGTATATCTCCTGCCGCGTCAACCTCGTTTATCGATCATGTAATGAATTCAAACGGGAGAAAGATTTCTAAAAAAGTCGAACAAATATCTGTACAGATTTGCTGTGTGGGTGTAATATCGATCACACAAGGACGTACTCGGGGATCGGACACGGAGGTCATGACTCTCACCCCAGATCGCAGACGCGACAAGCGGAAGGACCGGCGCACACGGCCCGCTTCTCCGCGCGTGTCCCAGGCTGCGGGTGGAGAGTCCGAGGTGCCCGCAGGATTAGCTCTCGGCCCGACTGCGCTCGAGAACTCGGGTCTCGACCCGTCGGAGCATCCGGTTGTCGGCGCGGAAGACGGTCAGGGGGAGATCGCCTCGGCGAAGGATCCCGCGATGTCGAGCGGCCCCATGTCAGACGGCTCAGCCTCCGACGACTCGACACCTGTGGCTTCGGCGGCTTCTCTCGACTCAGCGACTGTGCCGACACCCAAGCTCAACTGGAGGGCTGCGCCCGACGATGAGGAGGCGCAGGAGGCGTTGAGGCGACGCGCGGCCGAGATCGACGCCGAACAGGAAGCATGGATGCGGCAGAAGCGCGAGGAACGAGAACGCGCAGAGCAGGCCAAACGGGCCGCGGCGGCAGCCGCCGACCCGGAATGGGCGGGCCTGGTTGAGACGCCGTCCGCTCCTGCGGACCCGGACGACAGCTCCTCGCGAGGCATCGGCAAGTGCACCACACGAGACGATGACGAGTGCTCCGCGCGTGACGTCGCAGACGATGGTGATCCGGCCTCCGAACCCGACTACAGGATCACCGACGAGGATCGCGCGTGGTTTGCCGAGGAGAACCGGAAGTCGAGCGAGTTCATCGCTCACAAGCAGAACGATCTCATCGAACGGCAGCGCGGTGTCCTCGGAGGTCTGGGCTCCGGCCCGTCGGATGGTGAGGTGGGCATGGGGTTCGCCAGCGAGCCACCGTGGTTCACCCCGCGCGAGCAGGCGAGCAGAGGATACGGGACGCAGGGGTGGGGCGGCGTCGACCCGGTCGAGGCGGGGTGGCCCGGCGAAGCCAACGTATACGGACATGATCGCTCGACGGATGACGAAGCATCCGATGCCGCTGCGGGACTTGAGGGGACCTCGGATGTCGAGGGGACCTCGGCGCCTGAGAGGGCATCGGGGCCAGCTTCGCTCGGGGAGGGTGGAGACGCTGGGAGTCCCGAGCCCGTGACCGCCGAGGCGAGCGGCATTCCCGTCGATTCCGACTGCGACGCCGCAGACGCCTCTCCGCTTCTCCCAGCGACGGCGTGGTCAGACCTGACGGCAATGGCTCCGGAGATGACGGGAAGCATCGAGAGTCTCCGAACCCTGGTCAATGATCTCGAATCCTTCGAACGGCCGATGGGCCCGGACGAGGCTGTCACCATGCTCGACGGAATCGAAACGCTCAACCGCCTCACCGAGGCGCTCTCCGTCGTCACGCTCTCAGTCTTCGAACGCGTCGGCACCCCGCGCGACTACGGTGCGAAGTCGACCCGTGATCTCGTGAAGAATCGCCTCGGCGTCTCCGCCCGAGAAGCGTCTCGACGGGTCGATCTCGCCGAGCAGCTCGGCAGGAGAGTCACGGTCGCCGGTGAGTCACTCGAACCCGTGCATCCGATCGTTGCCGACGCGCTGCGCACGGGGACTCTCTCGTCCGTGCAGGCAGAGGTCATCATCCGCTTCCTCGGTGAGCTCAAGCGAAAGGCCACCGATGACCAGCAGCTCGAAGCGGAACGGATCCTCGTGGAGAAGGCTCCGTTGGTCCACGTCAGGGATATCCGAATCCTCTTCAACGAGATCCTCAAATGGCTTGACCCCGATGGTGAGCTCCCCGACGAGTCGACGCCGAGAGAGGACTTCTGTGTCAACCTCCGCGCGCGCAAGGATGGGACTTGGGACCTCAGGGGACGCCTGGATTCGGTGACCGGTGGCATCATGCACGGCCTGCTCACCTCCCGCATGCAGACCGATGAAGCGATGCAGACCGATGAAGCGATGCAGACCGGCGATGGATCGCGAACTGGAAACGACGCATCAGAGGCAGGAGACTCGCCGGCGAGCGATGACGCGTCACAGAGCGATGACGCATCGGCATGTGATCACGCGAAGAATGCTGACGATGCCCTGGCGCACGGCGCAGCGGGGCAGACTGATGATGTCCTGACGGTAGGTGCGGGGCAGCAGGACGATGCTGTCGTGGACGAAGCCGTCCGGCTCTTCGAAGACGTGCTCCGCGGTGACCGCTACGATGCGATCGACCCGACGCCCGAACTTGCGCCGGTCGGTTCCGCGCCGACTGACGCTGACGGCAACGACATTCCTGCCGGATACGGCGTCCGCGAGGACGGTACGCCGGTACCCATGGCCTCTGAGCAGCCCAGCGTGCGCAACCGGATCTATGAGAGGTTCTCGACGATCATCGGACGCATCGAAATGGGCCGTGTCGGTGCGGGCGCTCCGTTCGCTCTCGTCGTCACGGCCAAGGCCGAGGACATCGCCACCGGATGCGGGCAGGCGACGACCGGAGCGGCTGAGAGCTTCCCTATTTCGGCGGCGGTTCGCGACGGACTCAACGGCGCAGTGTTCTTCCACCTCATGAGCGAGAAGGGTCGGACGGTGAGCGTCCAGACAGAGAACCGGTACGCCAATCGGAACCAACTGACGATCCTCGCCGCGAGAGACCAAGGGTGCACCTTCCCCGGATGCGAGACACCCCCGGCTGGTGCGACGCCCACCACATCGTGCCCTGGTCCGAGAAGGGCAGAACCGAGATCAACAACCTCACTCTGGCCTGCAGTGCGCACCACCATCTCATCGACAAATCCGACTGGCACACGATCATGCTCAGAGACGGGCGACCGGCCTGGGTGCCTCCTGCAACCATCGATCCCGAACGCAGACCGATCCTCCATTCGAGGTTCATCGCCGGCGAGATCGCCGACACGCTCTTCCGTTGAGACCGATCCGGACGTCGAGGGGACAGGTGCGTCCCGAGGTCGAATCCGCCCGGCAGTGACGCAGCTCATGGAATGAACCCTCCCGGAACCCTGTTGCCTTGAGCATGGAGCTTTCTCTTCTCGATCTGGTCCCCGTGCGCGTCGGCCAGACCACGTCCGATGCCTTCGCGGCGTCTCACGAACTTGTCCGCCGGGCTGACGAACTCGGCTACACCCGCTACTGGGTCGCGGAACATCACAACATGCCGTCGATCGCCTCGACGATGCCCGGTGCCGAACTCATGTACCTCGGTCAGGGCACCGAAAACATCCGCCTCGGCTCGGGCGGAGTGATGCTGCCCAACCATGCGCCTCTCGCCGTCGCCGAGCTCTTCGCCCTCCTCTCCGCGATCTACGGTGATCGGATCGATCTGGGAATCGGACGCGCGCCGGGCACGGATCCGATCACATCGGCGGCCATGCGGGGCCACCTCGGCGAGGGGCGGATGGTCGACCGGCAGGGGCAGACCATCGACCCGGTCGAACAGTTCCCTCAGCACGTGATCGACACCCTCTCCCTGATGACACCGGAAGGCGTCCGCATTCCACTTCAGGGTGGACGCGAGCACACGCTGCGGGCCACTCCGGCACCGACCGAAGGGACCCAGCCGCTGCCATGGCTGCTCGGTTCGTCGGGGTATTCGGCTCGGCTGGCAGCTGAGCTCGGCATGCCGTACGTGTTCGCCAATCACTTCGCCGCCGGTGCGACGACGGGGATGAAGATCTACCGCGACAACTTCACTCCCGGCGCCTACGGGGACGAGCCGCGCACCTTCGTCACCGTCAATGCCGTCGTCTCTCCCACCGAGGACGAGGCGCGACTGCGCTCCGAACCCTTCATGCTGCAGATGGCACGGCTGCGCACGGGCGGACAGATGGGCCCGCTGCGCTTGGCCGGCGACGACGTCCGCTCGATCATGACCGACCAGGAGCGCATGGTCGCCGAAGAGCTCTCGAAGAACTGGATCATCGGGGATCCTCAGCAGGCCAAGGGCCAGCTCGAGGAACTCGCCGACCGATTCGGAGTCGACGAGGTGATGATCCAACCGGTCGCCGGTGCGATGGAAGGCGAAGAGCTGCGTCACGATGCCGCGCGGATCCAGACCATCGACCTGCTGGCCGAGGAGTTCCTCCGCTGACGTCCGAGGCGATCACCCGCTGACCCGAGACAATGTCCGGATCAGACAGTAGGATTGTTCGCGTACATCGTTTCGATGCTCACGCGATCGATCGCCATCGGTCGGTTCCGTGGGTCGCGAAACTCATTCGGCGGCTTCCCCCGCGCGGGTGCGACCATTGGTCTCGCTCGCAGACCGAAAGAGAATCTATGCGTACGAGAATTGCTGTTTCGGCGGCGCTCGGGCTCGGACTTGTGTTCGGAGCCGGCGCTCCTGCCATGTCGAGCAACCAGTCTGCTCCTGCCAACGCGTCGACCAACCTGGCTGCGGCGGTCGTTCCCGGTCAGGAACTCGAGCCGATCAGAGACGGAAAGATCGAGAAGGGCGAGACGGCCTACGTCGACGTCACCGTCGCCACGCTGTGGAAGGACTCGAAGGCGCCCCGCAAGGTCGACAAGCCCGCTCTGGGCAAGCCGGTCGACCTCGACAAGTGGAACGAGAACCTCAAGAGCACCGAGGTGCGTCGTGGCCTCACCGGCAAGGCCGAGACCCAGGCCGTCTACGGTTCCGAGGTCACTGTCCTCGAGACCAAGGGCAGCTGGGCCAAGGTCGCCGTCACCGACCAGTCCACACCGAAGAACAAGAAAGGCTACCCGGGCTGGCTGCCGACCAAGCAGCTCGTCGAGAACGACCGGTTCGGCAAGCTGAAGAAGGACCAGCCGCGCGCGGTCGTCACCGCTGAGAAGGCCAAGTTCGAGGGCATCGAGTTCACCAAGGACGTCGGCGCGGATCCGAGCTTCAACGTCGAACTGCCCCTCATCGCCCAAGACGTCGAGGACGTCCGCGTCGCACTGCCCGGCGGCGGAGCCGCGTGGATCGACGTCGACGACGTCAACGTCTTCGACATCGGTGAGAAGCCGAAGAAGCCCTCCGGCGACGACCTCGTCAAGACCGCCAAGCAGTTCGACGGCCTCCGCTACCTGTGGGCCGGCGTCTCCGCCTACGGCTTCGACTGCTCCGGCTTCACCTACTCCGTCTACCGGGCGCACGGCATCGACATCCCGCGCGACTCCGGCGACCAGGCCAAGGTCGGCAAGAAGGTGTCGTCGAAGGACCTCAAAGCCGGCGACCTGCTCTTCTTCTCGACGAGTTCGGGCACGGTCCACCACGTGGGCATGTACATCGGCGGAGGGAAGATGATCCATTCGCCGAACGCGTCGAAGACGGTCTACGTCGTCGACTGGAAGGACTGGGACAAGGGCAACGAGTTCTCCGGAGCCCGCCGCATCCTCTGAGAATGATCGGTGGTGCCCCCTCGCCGAGGTGGTCGCCGACTTGATCGCTCACTGGTCCTCCCAGCGGACCGATCGGTGGTGCCTCTTCGCCGAGGTGGTCGCTCCCGAGCCTTGATTATGGGCCTGACCTTCGCACAGTGCGAAGGTCAGGCCCATTGCCGTTGAGTGGGGCTTCCGCCGAGGCAGTCGGTAATCCGCTCACCGCCTCGGGCCGCAGTTACCGCGGTCGCGCCGAGACCGCAGTCGCGCCGACACCGCAGTCGGGCGGCAACCCTGCCCCGCGTCGCGCGACGGCGCACTGACCGCGACTGCCGGCTCAGTGCCGCGAGGTCTGGCGGGCCTTGAGGTAGATCGCCCGAGCGAGATCGTCACGACGCTCGATGAGCAGGCGCCGCAGCGCCGCAGGGGCATCAGGATGGTCGGCGAGCCACGCGTCGGTCTTCTCGACGACGCGCTCCTCGTCGACCGACCACCGCGGATAGAGGCCGAGCACCAGACGGCGGGCGATCTCGATCGAGTTGTCCGCCCAGAACCCGGCAAGCCGCTCGAAGTACTCATCGACGTACATCTCCGTGATCGGCAGCGCCGAAGGAGCGACGAAGCCGGAGATGATCGCCGAGAGCACATCGTTGCTCAGCGACCCGGTGACGACGGTCTCCCATGCGCGCATCTTGACGATCGGCAGCGGCAGGGCGGCATTGGCGGTCTCGGCGCGCAGGCGTCCCGAGGAGCTCTGATCGAGGTGGGTCTCGCGCGCGATGTCCGTCTGATCCGCCCACCCGAGGCACACGAGCGCAGTCATCGCGTTCCATCGCAGGGCATGGTCATTGATGAGACCACGGAACGGCAGGGAAGCCGCTGCATGCTCGGCGACACCGTCCCGATCAGGATGGGACGCAGTCCCGCCCGATCCGGACCCGCTCGACCCGTCTCCCGAGGCGATCCGGTCTCCTGCGGCTGATCCGTCGTCCTGACCGCTGCGACCACCTGTGCCCGCAGTCGCCTCGTCGACGATCTCGGGGCTCATGCTCTCGATCTCCTCGCCGATCGGCACGGCGAGGACCTGAGTCGCAAACGCCCGACCCATCGCGATCGACGGACTGTCATCGATGCATCGCGCCGTCCGCGACGTCAGCGAGAGCACGAGATTGGCCAGATGCAGCTGCGCATCCGACCCTGACTTCGCCGTCGCCAGCGCATCAAGCGCGGCACCGAGCAGGCCCGAGATCGCGGTCTCGAAGTTCCGCTCCGCCACCCACTGATCGAGACAGAGCAGCGCCGTCTGGCTCAGGCCGGCCATGATCCCCGCATGGCTCTCCTTGCCGAGGCTGCGGGCATAAGCAGTAAGGTACCGTTGCACGGGCAGCAGCCCGTCGCGCACCGCATTGTCGAGCGCCGACCATACGAGGGCCCGTGAGAGCGGGTCGGCGATCCTCGAGACCGAGGTGATCGCCGCCTCCGTCGAAGCCTCATCGAGACGCACCCGCGCATAGTTGTGATCGGCGTAGTTGAGCAGCGCGATCTCACCACGCGTGCGCCCGACGAGCTGCTCCACCTCGGCGGACTCCCCGTCGAAGTCGAACTTCACGCTGTCAATGGGGACGATGTCGCGCCCCGACCGCCCGAGCGTGGCGATCTCCAGAGTGTGCGGGCGCAGCAGACGCGTGCCCTCAGCCGAATCCGACTGTGTGATCGTCGCGCCCGTGATGCTCGCCCGGGGGTCGTGCTGCGGGCCCGACCCGGCCCGACCGGCAGTGTTCGCAGTCGACTCGTTCCGGGACCCGGCCCCCGCCGAGGTGGTGTCGTCCTCGGCGCTCGTCGTCAGAGCGAGCGAGAGCTCGGAGACGCCCGAGGTCCCCAGCCACGCGTCCGCCCAGCCGGCGATATCACGGTCGGGGGCCGCCTCAGCGAGGCAGTCGAGGAAATCGGCGAGTTCCGTGTTGCCGAAGGCGAAGCGCTTGAAGTAGAGCCGGGATCCGGCGAAGAACGCCTCCCGACCGACGTACGCGACGAGCTGCTTGAGCACCGAGGCGCCCTTCGCGTACGTGATGCCGTCAAAGTTGAGCTTCGCGGCCTCGACGTCGGGGATGTCGGCGACGATCGGGTGCGTGGTCGGGTAGAGGTCCTGCATGTACGCCCACGCCTTGCGGCGCAGCGCGAACGTCACCCATCCGTCGGTGAACCGCGTCGCCTCGGCGAGCGCGAGGCCGCCCATGTAGTCGGCGAAGGACTCCTTGAGCCAGAGATCGTCCCACCACTTCATCGTCACGAGATCGCCGAACCACATGTGAGCCATCTCGTGGAGGATGACGTTGGCCCGCGACTCGTACATCGCGTCGGTGACCTTGTCCCGGAAGATGAGGGAATCGGTGAAGGTGACGAGTCCAGGATTCTCCATCGCGCCGAGGTTGTACTCGGGAACGAAGATCTGATCGTACTTGCCCCAGGGGTAGGGGTAGTCGAACTCGGCGCTGAAGAAGTCGAGGCCCGCCTTCGTGATCCCGAGGATGTCGGCCGAGTCGAGATGATCGACGAGACTCGCCCGCGTCCACACGCCGAGGTCGACCGTCTCGCCTGTGACCGGATCCGTCCACGTGTCCGTCGCCCCCTCGTAGGGGCCTGCGGTGATGCACGTGATGTAGCTCGACTGCTTGAGCGTCGGTGCGAAGAAGTGGGTGACGGCCGCGCTGCCGTCCCCGCTCACCGTCTCCCGGCTCGTCTCGACCTGGTTCGACAGCACCTGGAACGACTGTGGGGCGGTGACGCTGAAGACGAACTTCGCCTTGAGGTCGGGCTGGTCGAAGTTCGCGAAGACCCGCCGGGCATCGGTGGGTTCGAACTGCGAGTAGAGGTAGACCTTGCCATCGGCGGGATCGGTGAATCGGTGGAGTCCCTCACCCGAGGTGGAGTACCGGGTCTGCGCCTCGATCGTCAGGGTGTTCTTCCCCTCACGAACGGGGAACGTGACACGGGCACCGTCGAACACCTCGGCGGGGGAGAGGTCCTCCCCGTTGATCTGCACAAGTGAGACAGAGTCGGCGATGATGTCGATGAAGGTCTGGGAGTCGGAGCGAGCCTTGAACTCGACGACGGTGCGGGAGGTGAAGGTGTCGGCATCGGACTCGGCGTTGCTCACATCGATATGGACGGTGTAAGTCTTGACCTTGAGCAGATGCGATCGGCTCTGCGCTTCGTCTCGGGTCAGGTTCGTCGTCATTCTTCAGCCTCCTCGGCGCACAGACTTTAGCATGTCACAATTCCGGTAATCTGAGTACAACGAGCGCGAGAGGGGGCCGGACCGGATGGCGAAGACCCAGGTCAGCGGGTTGATCAAGCGAGGGTTCAACATCGTCGCCCACCGCCTCCGCCTCGGCTTCAGGCGCGTGTGGGCGAACTCCGGACAGCTCATCCAGATCCCCATCGCGGCCACCGCCGCCTACGCGTTCTGCGTCTACATCCTCGGCCACCCCTACCCGTTCCTCGCCGCCGTCGCCGCCGCCGTCGGCATCGGACCCGTCGCCGATCGCCGCCTGCGCCGCTCGCTTGAGATCGGCATCGGTGCGACCTTCGGGGTGCTCGTCGGCGAGGTGCTCGTCAACATCTACGGCAGCGGCATCTGGCAGCTCGCGCTCACCCTCATCATCGGCCTCGTCATCGGCACGGTGCTCAACTCCGGCGGCATCTTCATCACCCAGATCGCAGTCCAGTCCGTCTACGTCGTCGTCGTGCCCGCCACCGCGACGACCCTGCCGTTCCCGCGCACGCTCGACGCCCTCGTCGGCTCACTCTTCGCGATCGTCCTCGCGCTCATCATCCCCCGCGATGCCCGCAAGGTCCCGCGGGCACTCGCCGCGAACCTCCTCGACGAGGTCAGTGCTGTGCTCACAATGATGTCGAAGGCCCTGCGCGACGCCGACACCGAACTCGCGATGCGCGCCCTCACCCGAGCCCGCGAGACCCAGGACATCATCGACTCGTGGGGCTCGTCGCTGCAGGTGTCGAAGGAGGCGGCGAAGATCAATGCGCGTGGTCGCCGTCATGCCGCCGAGGTGACCCGGCTCTCCCGTGCCCACACATACTCGGACCGGGCGATGCGCACGATCCGCGTCATCGCCCGCCGCGTCGTCGGCATCACCGAGCTCGGCGTCGAGAAGCCGATCATCGCCGACTACGTCGAATCCCTCGCCGACGGAGCAAAGAAGCTCGAGATCGCGCTGCGCCGGGGAACCGACAGATCGCTCGCCGAGGTGGCCCTGTCCGAAGCCGCCGGCGAACTCGATCCCAGGGCGGAGAAGAGCTGGGACATCCACGACGAATCCCTTGTCCTCCTCCTCCGGCCCGTCGCCGCCGACCTGCTCCAGGCGGCCGGCCTGACGAACGACGCCGCGCACGAACGCCTGCCCTCGCTCGCCGAGGACAAGGCCGACGGTCCGCCGGTCGAATAGGGCTGCGGCTGCCGAGCGGCAAAGGGTGGGGCTGGGCTGAGGCTGCCAAGCGGCGAGCGGCGGGGCCGGTCAGCGGCTCTCGACGACGAAGATGCAGTTCGTACCGGGCTCGAGGGCTGTGAACGAATGCGGCTGATCGCCCGGGTGGACGAGGTAGTCACCGGCGACCAGCTCGAACGACTGGCCGAGCGCTTCGATCCGTGCCGCCCCGCGACCGACGATGACGTGCTCGATCGTGCCCGCCGGATGCGGATGGGAATTGCGTGATTCACCGGGTTCGGCCTGGATGAAGTAGATGTCGCGGCGTGCGGTGGGCGGAGACGCCGAGAGCAGGGTGGCGACATAGTTCGCCGTCGTCGACGGCAGGCTCGGAATGTCGCGAACGTGGTGGAGGGCGATCTCCTGCTGTGGGGGATCGAGCAGCCGTGAGAGCGGGATGTCGAGAGCAGCGGCGAGGGCCCACATCGTCTCGAGGCTCGGGTTGGCCGTTCCCGCCTCGAGTCCGGACATCGTCGACTTGCCGATGCCGGCTCGGCGCGCGACCTCGGAGAGGGAGAGTCCGGCCCGCTGCCGTTCGCGCTTGACCGCTGCTGCGACCTGGGCTCGCGGGGTCGACGAGTCGGTCGCGGTGCTGTTGTCGTGGACGCGGTTCTCGTGATCTCCGCTGACTTGGTCGACGCTGCCCTGGTTGCTGTCGGCGTCGTTGCCGCTGCGCTGGTCGACGCTGCCCTGGTCGACGCTGCTGTCCTCGACGTTGCCCTTGACGGATGGGTCTCTCGTCTCGGGACTGGGGGAGTCGTCTGCCGCCGCGCTCATGCCGTTGCTCCGCTCATACGATCATCTTAGCTGTCGTTCATTATTCCGCACTGCCGTTCCGGTTGACGAACCTCTCTCGCGGTGTGCACTATGGTGAACATGAGTTCATCATTCCGCACGATCGAGCGCATTCTGCCGTCGTCGACCTACCGGGCAGTCGCCATCATCACGGTGACGATCGTCGCCGTCGCGCTCTCGTACGGTGCGATCTCGCAGGTGTCAGGCTTTGCGTGGTGGCAGACGCTCATGCTCGCGGCCTTCGCCCTCGGCGGTGCCGCCGAGTTCACCTTCGTCGGAGTCATCGCCGCCGGTGGAGCGCCGATCCTCGCGGTTCTCGCCGGACTGCTCGTCAATTCTCGCAACTTCGCGTTCGGTATGGCCGTCGGTCCGTTCTTCCCGCAGGACTGGCGAGCTCTCATCGCCGCGCACTGGATCAATGACGAATCGACGGCAGTGGCCCGCACAGGGGGGGGAACGACCGCCAGCGGTGGCGGGCGTTCCTCCTCATGGGAGTGGCGATCGCGATCATGTGGCCCTCGGGTGCGGTCGTTGGGCAGTGGCTCGGCAGCGTCATCGACGCCGACATGCTCGGTCTCGACGCGGCGTTCCCGATCATCCTCTTCTGCCTCATCCGCGGCGATCTGCGGAACCGTTCGACGCTCTGCCTCACACTCGCCGGCATCCTCGTCGCAGTCTGCCTCACGCCGATCCTCCCGCTCGACCTCGGGGCCGTGACCTCGCTGTCCGTCTTCGCCTTCGTCGCCCTCGGCTGGTTCGTCCGCCGAGCGGTGAGGGAGAGGAGGACGCGCAGAACTGTGCCCGGCCACGAGGCGCGCAGAACTGTGCCCGGTTACGAGGCGCGTGGAACGGTGCCCGACCACGAGGCGCGTAGAACGGTGCCCGACCAGGAGGGGTGTGGAACGGCGCCTGACCACGAGATGGCCGTGCCCGTCGAGGTGCGACGGTCGAGAATGTCCGCCGAGTCGCTGCCACCGACAATGTCCCAGCCACCGACATTTTCGCAGCCGCCGACCATGCAGCCCCGCAGCACAGGCCCGACCGAGAGCGAGGAAGCGCAGTGAATCCGACGACCTTCCTCATCGCGCTCGCCGCGCTGAGCATCGGCACCTACGTCATGCGTTTCGCGGGAGTGAAGGTGGGCGCTGCGCTCGCCGTCCGCGGACGACGGGGAGCGCAGGTGACGACGGGATCTGAGGTGAGCACCGAAGCCCCGACCGCCTCGGCGAGCGATCCCGACGAACCGACCTCGCGGGTCACGGCCTGGATGGACAGGGCCACCGTCGTGCTCATCGGGGCGGTCTTCGCGACGACGGCGGTCTTCGACGGTCAGGCGCTCGCCGACCCGGCGCGCCTCATCGGCGTCGGGGCGGGCGTTCTCGCCGCGGTGCTGCGTGTGCCGATGCTCGTCTGCGTCATCCTCGCGATGGCGGTGTGCGCCGGGATCCGGTGGACGGGCATCCTGTGAGTTGCCCAGGTGCCGGTGTCAGGCCCGATTGCTAGGCTTAAGGGCATGGAACTCATTGCTGACTTTCAGCGCCTGGTCTTTCTCGCTCTCACGGTTGCGGCGTTCATCGTCCAACTGTGGGCGTTCATCGACTCGCTGCGGTACAAGGATGAGAACTACCGCGCGGTGGACAAGCAGTCGAAGAAGTTCTGGGTCATCCTGCTGGCCGTCGGCCTCGCCCTCGCTCTCATCGCGCTCCCGCCGCTGGGCATGAGCATGATCTTCCTCAACCTCCTCGCCCTCGTCGGCGCGATCGTCTACCTCACCGACGTGCGCCCGAAGATCAAGGCCATCGACCCCAGGAATCGGAACCGCTGACCCGGGGATGAGCGAAGATCTCAACTTCCCCGGTGCTGACACCGGGTACATCGCGACGTTCGGCTCCGGCGACCCGCACACCCTCTTCAGCCACGGCTTCGCCGGCGCGATCCGCGACACCCGGCCCTTCGGCACCGGCATCTCCGGCACCAAGCACTTCCTCCACCTCTTCGGCCACGGCGGTCGCCCCTCACCGGGCCCAGGCTGGGACTACGCCCTCATCGCCGAGGCGCTCGCCGAGGCCCTCACCGCCACCTCGGCGACCCGGGCGCTCGGGGTCTCGATGTCCGCCGGCGGACTCCTGCGCCTGCTCAGCGACGGCCATCCCGTGATCGAGGGCCTCGAGAAGGTCGCCCTCGTCCTCCCCGCCTCGTTCGCCGGTTTCCCCGCCGAGGTGGTCCGTTCCCACACCGCCTACCTCGAGTCCCTCCGCGGGCTCGTCGCCGCCGGTGACGTCGAGGGCATCACCGACCTCATGCTCTCCCGTGAACCCGCCGAGGTGGCCGACCTCCTCCCCGCCCGAGCGTGGACCCGGACGAAGGCCGAGAATCTCATCACCACGGACATGTCCGACGGGCTCGGGCTCGCGCTCGAGATCGCCGTCGACGGGCAGTACCTCGGCGGCGGCCTCGACGCCTCACTGGAGAGGCTGCGCGACTTCGCCGGCGAGGTCCTCGTCCTCACCCACGAGGACGATCCCGCCCACCCCGTCTTCATCGCCGAGGAGATCGCCGCCGCGATCCCCGGTTCGCGCCTCGAAGTGCTGCCGGCCGGATCGATCCTGTGGCGGGGTCGCCATGAGGTCCGCCGGATCCTCGGCGACTTCTTTGGCTAGACTGACTCCGTGCGCATCTCCGTCCTCTCACTTCACACCTCGCCTGCGGCTCAGCCCGGGCAGGGCGATGCGGGCGGGATGAATGTCTACGTCGACCATACGGTCAGGGCCCTTGCCGCATCAGGACACGAGGTCGACGTCTTCACCGCCGACCCGCACGGCCTCGGCGTCGCCGGCGACGAGCAGGCGCGTTCGGTCACCCTCGCACCCAACCTCCGCCTCCACCGTCTCGACGTCGACGCCGACAGCAAGGACGCGCTCGCGGGCAGGCTCGACGACCTCGCCCGCCTGCTCACAGCCCACCCCGTCTTCACCGCCGCAGACCTCGTGTGGGCCCACTACTGGATCTCCGCCGAGGCGGCCCTGCGTTCCGTGCGCACCCGGGGCGGGCCGCGGCCGACGATCATCGCGAGCATGCACACGATCGGTGCCGTGAAGAACCGGGACTCCGATACCGCCGAGGAATCCCCCCGCCGACTCCGCACCGAGGAGCGCATCGCCGCCGGCGTCGACCTCCTCGTTGCGAACACCCCGGCTGAGCGCCGTGACCTCATCGGCGAGCTCGGTGCTGATCCCGCCTCCGTCGTCGTCGCCCGGCCCGGCGTCGACCATGCCCTCTTCTCACCCGGATCGCGGCGGGCCGCCCGCGCCGAACTCGGACTCGCGGCCGATGAGAACCTCGTCCTCTACGTCGGACGGATGCAGTTCATCAAGGGCACCGACGTCGTCGTCGATGCCCTGGCCTGCCTTCACGAGAACAACCCCGAGCTCTCCGCGCGGACACGGGGCATCCTCCTCGGCGCGGCCTCCGGATGGGTCGAACCCTCTGCGCGACCGGGCACCCGTGGCGCTGGTCGTGCCGGTGCGGACGGACGCGGGCGGACCGCTCCGGATCGCGAGTGGAACACGCCCTCCGACTTCCATGCCACGCTGTCGGCGGCGATCGCCGCGGAACCGAACGTCGAGGTCAGGCCGCCCGTGCCTGCAGCCGAACTCGTCACCTACTACCGCGCCGCAGACGTCCTCCTCGTGCCCTCGCGCAGTGAGTCCTTCGGGCTCGTCGCCGCCGAGGCGGCCGCTTCCGGTCTGCCGTCGATCGCCGCGGCCGTCGGCGGACTGCCGGAGATCGTCGAGAACGGATATTCGGGACTGCTCATCGCCGACCACAATCCGCGGCACTGGGCGCTCACCCTGGAGAGGCTCCTCGGCGATGCGGAGATGCGGGCCGAACTCGCCGACCATGCGGCGGCCCGGTCGCAGCGCTTCGACTGGAACCGGACCGTCGCCGCCGTCCTCGACGCCGTCGCCGGGGAACGCGAGGACTCTGCCCGGATCCGCTCGGGAATCGGAGCCGCTTCCCGGGGCATGGCCGGAGACCGCGGCACCCGCGACGCGAGCGACCTCACGGCCCCGGGCGTGTGCGGAGGATGGCGCTGATGAGCGCCGAGCCGGCCGTGCTCATGCAGGGCATCACGGACTGGGCCGAGGCCAACGACGTCGCCGTCGACAGCCTCGACGACACGTCGATCGCCGTCGTCCTGCCGGGAGAGCGGAAGCTCAAGACGACCGTGTCGATCGTCGTCTCCGCGCGGACGGCGGAGCTCGCGGCCTTCGTCATCCGGCACCCGGACGAGAACGCCGAGGCCTTCAACCGGTGGCTGCTGCGGAAGAACATGAAGCTCGGAGCGGCGGCGTTCGGGATCGACCACCTCGGCGACGTCTATCTGCGGGCCACGGTTCCGGTCGATCGCCTCCTCGACGGCCTCGACGCCCTACTCGGTGAGATCCTCACCGTCGCCGACGAGTCGTTCAACGAACTCCTCCTTCTCGGATTCCTCACGGGCATGAAGAAGGAGTGGGCGTGGCGGGTGAGCCGAGGTGAGTCGACCCGGAACCTCGCGGCGTTCGAACACGTCCTCGACAGCCCGGACAATGAGTTCCTCGGCACGATCGGGCCCGAGCGGCCTGAGCCGAGTCCCGACGACCCCGGGGGAGAGGCTGCGCCGACCGGGCACCCGACGACCGACGGCGACCGACGATGATCAAGCGAGTGGATCTGAGCAGGCCGGGCAATGTCGACGAATACATCGCGACCTTCGACTCGGTCGAGCAGCAGGACTTCCTCCGTCACCTGCGCGACCTCAGCCGGGAACACGCCCCGACCGCGGGCGAGGGCCTCAAGTGGGGCAATCCGGCGTACTTCCTCGACACCATCCTCTTCGCGTTCGCCGGGTACCAGCGGCACGCGAACGTCGTCTTCACGCCGAGCACGAAGGACGCCTTCGCCGACAGGCTCACCGACTTCGACACCGGCAAAGGGTCGATCAGACTGCCGTACGACGAGGAGATCCCCGACGCCCTCCTCGCAGAGATGATCGCCTACCGTATACGCGAATTCGAGGTCGACGGCGTCAAGTGGATGTGAGTCCGAGGTCGAGTTTGAGTCCCTCGTGACTCGCGGTGTACCCGAGGCGTTCGTAGAAGCGGTGCGCATCGGCCCGGGACCTGTCCGTCGTCAGCTGAGCCAACTGAGCGCCGGACTCTCGTCCCCGCTCGTGTGCCTGACCGTGAAGCGCCGGCCGGCGATATCGATCGTGTGCGGGGCGATCTCGCCGAATCCCGACCGGGGTGCTTCGTCGCGCTCGGAGTCCGCGCGTCGACGTGGACGGCGGCTCACGCCGACTGCGGCGTGCGGGACTGCTCGGTCGCCTCGGCGGGCGGCTTGCCGTAGGGCAGGCGGGCGAAGATCGAGGCGAGGACGGCACCGGAGACGTTGTGCCACACGCTGAAGACCGCGCCGGGCAGCGCTGCCAGCGGGGAGAAGTACGTCGTCGCCAGCGTCGAGGCCAGGCCCGAGTTCTGCAGTCCGACCTCGAACGCGAGCGCTCGGCGGGTCGGGGTGTCGAGGCGGCAGGCCGTGGCCACACCGTAGCCGACGCCGAGCCCGAGGAGGTTGTGCGTGATCACGGCGAGGAGGACGAGGATGCCCGCCGAGGCGATCGATCCGGCCGACCCGGCGACGACGATCGCGACGATGTAGGCGATCGCGATCGAGGCGAGCCACGGCAGCACGGGCGCGATCCGATCGACGAGACGTGAGGCGACGAGACGGACGAGGACGCCGACGATGACCGGCACGAGCACCGTCTGACAGATCGAGACGAACATCGACCAGAACGGCACGTCCATGTACGACCCGGCCAGCCACAGCGTGAGCAGGGGAGTGAGGACGGGGGCGAGCAGCGTCGAGAGCGTCGTGATCGACACCGACAGCGCGGTGTCGCCCTTCGCGAGGTACGTGACGACGTTCGAGGCCGTGCCGCCCGGGGCGCAGCCGACGAGGATGACGCCGACGGCGATCTCAGGCGGCAGACTGTAGACGGTGACGACGAGGAGGCCGAGCAGCGGCATCGCCACGTATTGGGTGACGACGCCGAGGACGACGACCCACGGGCGCTTCGCGATCCTCGCGAAGTCCGGGAGGGTGAGGGTGAGTCCCATGAAGAACATCACCACGCCGAGGCTCCACGTGATCGTCGGGGCCAGCGGAGTGAACGTGTCCGGGGAGAGGAAGCCCGCGATGCCGGCGAGGATGACGAGGACGGGCAGCGCGGTGACCGCGATGATCGAACTGCGCTCGGCCGTCGACTGCGGCTTCGCGGACGGACGGGGGTCGGGGGCTGGCGTGCGATCGGACATATGCGAAGACTACTCCCAGCGTTCCGTCATGCAAGACCCATGTCCGTACTCTGAGCGCTCTCAAGTCGGGCCGTCGCGAGTCCCACCGCCGGCGGGAAGTCGAGGGCGCGGAGCCGGCCGCGGACCGGCGGGCACCCGCGCGAGGTCTCGTGCGAAGATAGGGGCCATGACGCATAACCTCATCCTGCTGCGCCACGGCGAAAGCGAATGGAACCAGAAGAACCTCTTCACCGGCTGGGTCGATGTCACCCTCACCGAGAAGGGCCGTGCCGAGGGCAAGCGCGCCGGCGAGCTGCTGCGCGAAGCCGACCTCATCCCCGACGTCGTCCACACCTCGCGCCTCAAGCGGGCGATCCTCACGGCGAACCTCGCACTCGAGGCCGCCGACCTCTCCTGGCTCGACACCCACCGCAGCTGGCGCCTCAACGAGCGCCATTACGGAGCGCTGCAGGGCAAGGACAAGAAGGAGATCCGCGACGAGTTCGGCGAAGAGCAGTTCATGACGTGGCGTCGGTCCTTCGACACCCCGCCCCCTGCGCTCTCCGATGCCTCCGAATTCTCGCAGGCCCACGATCCGCGGTACGCCAACCTCGGCGACTCGGTGCCGCGCACCGAATGCCTTGCCGACGTCATCGACCGTCTCCTGCCGTACTGGTACGACGTCCTCGTGCCCGAGCTCGCCGACGGTCGCACCGTCCTCGTCGTCGCCCACGGCAACTCCCTGCGGGCGCTCGTCAAGCACCTCGACGGGATCTCCGACGCCGACATCACCGGGCTGAACATCCCCACCGGCATCCCGCTCCACTACGAGCTCACCGAGGACTTCACGCCTGTCACCCCCGGCGGCACCTACCTCGACCCCGAGGCCGCGAAGGAAGCGATCGGCAAGGTCGCCAACCAGGGCCGCTGAGGCCCGGCGGCTTCAGCCGCGAACCGTCTCGAACTCCCCGGCGATCGCCTGGAGCTCCTCCCGGAGCAGGGCGATCGCCGGGGAGTTCGTCATCGAGCGGCGCCACACGACGTGGATCGACCGGGCGATCGAGGGGTCGTCGAGCGGAACGGCGACGATGTCGTCGGGCAGGTGCGGGCGGCCGAGGCGGGGGACGAGCGCCAGCGCCCGCACAGAGCGGCTGAACTCGACCTGCGTGTCGTATTCGACCGCCCAGTACTCGACGCGCGGCTCCGAGCTGAGATCCTCGAAGAGCGCAACGAGCCACCGGTGGCAGACGGCACCGCGCGGAGCGGACACGAAGACCTCGCCGACGAGATCGGTGCGCGTCACCTCGGCGCGGGTCGCGAGATGATGGTCGCGGTGCATGACGATGTCGGCCCGGTCGACGGCGATGACCTCCGAGGTCAGGGTCGAGGGCAGGCGGAGGACCGAGCTGTTCCAGTCGAAGATGAGCGCGGCGTCGATCCGCCCCGCCGAGACCATCTCGACGAGCTCATCGGGATCGGACTCGACGTTCGTCACCGTGAGTTCGGGCGCCGCCTCCCGCAGTCTCGGCAGCGCCGGCACGAGGAGACCGCGGATGCCGGTGGAGAACCCGCCGATCGTGATGCGCCCGCGCGGTTCGCCCGAACGCGCCCGCGCCTCGGCCTCGATGCCTTCGAGGTCGTGGAGGATCTGCGCACCCCGGCTGCTGAGCTCACGGCCCATGGGGGTGAGGGAGATGCCGCGTCCGGAGCGTTCGGTGACCGGGGCGCCGAGGTAGCGCGAGAGCTTCTGGAGCTGATGGCTCACCGCGGCCGGGGTGTAGCCGAGGGAGTCGGCCGTGGCCGTGACGGAGCCGAGCGCGTCGAGGGCGACGAGGGTGCGCAGGGCGACGATGTCGATCATCAAATTACTGTAACGAGTCCGCGCAAGGACTTTCAATGGAAATTTGATCAGCGCGCTGGGATCCTGAAGTCATGCGACCCGTCCACCAGCTCCTCGCGCTCCTCGTCGTCGTCCTCTGGGGCGTCAACTTCGTCTTCATCGACTTCGGACTCCGCGAGTGGCCGCCCCTGCTCCTCGTCGCCGCGCGGTTCACCATGGTCGTCATCCCGGCGATCCTCTTCGTGCGCTTTCCCCGCGGCAGCCTCGGGCGCATCCTCCTCATCGGCGTCTTCATGTCCGCCGGGCAGTTCGGCCTCCTCTACACCTCGCTCTTCCTCGGCCTGCCGGTGGGCCTGTCCTCGATCATCCTGCAGATCCAGGCTGCCTTCACCGTCGTCGTCGCCGCCCTCGCGCTGCGCGAGACCCCGACCCGCCGACAGGTCGTCGGCATCCTCATCGGCCTCACCGGGCTCGCGGTCATCGGGCTCAGCCTCGAGGCCTCGACACCCGTCGCCGCCTTCGTCGTCTGCCTCGCCGCTGCCCTGTCGTGGGCGATCGGCAATGTCATCGCCCGCGGGGTCAAGCCGGGGATCAACGGACTGCAGATGACCGTGTGGTCGGGTCTCGTCGTCCCCGGGCCGATGCTCGGGCTCTCCCTCCTCATCGACGGGCCCGCCGAGGTGGCCCGCGCCGTCCTGCACCCGACCTGGGGTGTGCTCGCATCCGTCGTCTACACCGCTGGCGTCGCCTCGCTCATCGGGTATGTCATCTGGAACTCCCTGCTCGCGCGCTTCCCCGCCTCGCAGGTCGCCCCGTTCACACTCCTCGTCCCGCCCGTGGGAGTCGGTGCAGCGTGGCTCGTCCTCGGGGATCGGCCCACGGTGCCCGAGCTCATCGGCGGCGGCCTCCTCATCCTCGGAGTCGCCGTGACCACGGGGGCGCTGCGGACGGTCGCGCGGGGCATCGGGCGTGTGGTCCTGCGCCGAGGCGGGAGACCCCGCCGAGGCGAGCGGCCGCGGCGTCGCACGGTCGTGGCCCGCGAGCACCCTGAGACCGCAGGTGCCGGCGCCGAGAGTGAACTCGGAGCAGCGGCCTCAGGACGGAATGGGCAGGAGATCGCGCGGTGAATCTGACCAGAGTGACCTCGACTCGGGCGGACCTGGACGGCCGCACCCGGGAATGGGTCACTCCGGTCGGGGTCGTCCGGGAGGTGAATGACGATCGCCGAGGTGGAGGAACCACCTCGGCGATCGTCGTTGTCAGCGGTGCGAGCCTGCGCTCACGCCCCTGACCGGGACGGTGTGCACGACTGCGAGCCTGCGCTCACTTGCGGGAGAGGTAGGGCTCCCAGTTGCCGGTGAGCAGGTACTCGACCTTCTGCGAGACGGAGACGGCGTGGTCGCCGAAGCGCTCGTAGTAGCGGGAGAGGAGCGTGACGTCGGCGATGTGGCGCGGCGCGAGGTCCTCCGCGGGAGCGTCGGCGAGCTTCGCGAAGACGGAGAGGTGGAGCTCGTCGAGCTCCTCGTCGATCGCGTTGATCGTCGGCACCATCGACAGTCCCGGATTCGACAGGAGGTTGACGGTCGCCTCGGCGATCTTCTCCGCCGCATCGCCCATGCGTGCGAAGGTGCCGGAGAAGTGCTGCGGGATCGCGGACTCGGGGTAGCGGATGCGGACCTGCTGGGCGATGTGGCGGGCGAGGTCGCCCATCCGCTCGAGTGAGGCGCTCATCCGCAGGGCACCGATGACGGCGCGCAGATCGGCGGCGACGGGGGCCTGCAGGGCGAGGATCTCCGCGGCCTGCTGATCGAGAGTGTGCTGCATGGCGTCGATGTCCGCGTCGGCCTCGATGACCCGTTCGGCGAGATCGAGATCGTTGTTCTGCACGGCCTGGTTGGCCAGGCGGATGGAGTCGAGGACCTTGGTGGACATGTCGACGAGCTGGGTGGCCAGTTCGTCGAGCTCATTCCTGAAGACTTCGCGCATTGAGTGCGTTTCCTTAATCTCGTGCGAGGTGAGAGTGCGTGGCGCAGTTCTCGTCGATCGGCCGTGCCCGCGGCCCGGGCGGAATCGCCGCGTGCTCGGGGATCCGGGCAGGCACACTGACCCCAGCTTTCCAGCGCCGTGTGAACGAGACTTGTCGGTTCGGTGAATTCCTCGCCAAAAGGCCTGTCAGCGAGTGAATCCGGTGCGACCGCCGAGCAGACTGCGCCTAAGCTTGGTCACGTGGATCTCTTGATTGTAGCGGTCCTGACCGGCATCGTCGGCCTGGGACTCGGCATAGCGGGCATACTCGCGTTCCGTTTCAGCGAACGCTCCCGCGATGCTGCCGATCTGCATTCCGAAGACGATCTGCCCGAGGGCATCGCCGAGGTGCTCGCCGTCCTCCCGTCCGCTGCGATCGTCCTCGACGCCGGTGACGACGTCGTCAAAGCCTCACCCGCCGCCTACACGTTCGGCCTGGTCAGAGGTCATTCCCTGTCGTCGCCGGAGATGCTCGAGGTCGTCGAACGGGTGCGCGCACGCGGGCTCATCGAGGAGATCGACCTCGAGCAGAAGCGCGAGCTCTCCGACTCGGTCCTCCGCTACCTCCACGCGCGCATCGCTCCGCTGGGCACCGCGTTCATCCTCGTCCTCTGCGACGACCAGACCGAGTCCAAACGCGTCGACGCCGTGCGCCGGGACTTCGTCGCCAACGTCTCCCATGAGCTCAAGACCCCGATCGGGGCGATGGCCCTCCTCGCCGAGGCGGTCACCGACTTCTCCGACGACCCGGCCGCCGTCGAGCGCTTCGGCGGACGCATGCAGCGGGAGTCGAAGCGCCTGACCCAGCTCGTCCAGGAGATCATCGACCTCTCCCGGGTCCAGGACCATGCGGCTCCGTCGACGACGGAGAAGATCTCCGCCGCCGAGGTGGTCGAGGATGCCGCCGACCGTGCCCACACCCGAGCCGAGGCGAAGCGGATCCACATCGAGGTCGCCCCACCGTCGTCCCTCCTCGTCGAGGGCAACTACGAACTCCTCGTCAACGCGGTGCGCAACCTCATCGACAACGCGATCAACTACTCTCCCGACGGCACGCGCGTGGGCGTCGGGGTCGAGCTCGTCGACGAGCGCGTCGAGATCTCGGTGACCGATCAGGGCATCGGCCTTTCCCGGCAGGACACGGAGCGGGTCTTCGAGCGCTTCTACCGCGTCGACCCCGCCCGCTCCCGGATCACCGGCGGCACCGGCCTGGGCCTGAGCATCGTCAAGCACATCGTCGCCACCCACGGCGGTGAGGTGCGCGTGTGGAGCCGACTCGGGAAGGGCTCGACGTTCACGATCGTCCTCCCGCTCGCCGGGACGCAGACCGTCGCCGAGGCGACCTCGTCCGCGCCGGCGGGAGTCCTCCTCGAACACTCCGCGCAGGCCGGGGACGACTCCGGGACTGCGGACGACCGGGTCGACGCTGACCCGGCGGCAGCCTCGGCGCATGACAACGCCGAGGGCGCGGAGGAGAATGGGACTGCCCAGGTTTTGCCCACTGGAAGCGAACAAAGGAAGCTCACGACGTGACTCGAATTCTGCTTGTTGAGGACGAGGATTCGTTCTCGGATCCGCTGTCGTACCTGCTCGGCAAGGAGGGGTACGAGGTGACTGTTGCCGATGACGGACTCAAGGCTCTCGCGGAGTTCGATCGCAATGGTGCCGACCTGGTGCTCCTCGACCTCATGCTCCCCGGTGCCTCGGGCACCGAGGTGTGCCGTGAGCTGCGCGCGAAGTCGAATGTGCCGATCATCATGCTCACCGCCAAGGATTCGGAGATCGACAAGGTTGTGGGGCTTGAGCTCGGCGCCGACGACTATGTGACGAAGCCGTACTCCTCGCGCGAGCTCCTTGCCCGGGTCCGGGCGGTGCTGCGCCGCAACGTCGAGGCCGAGAGCTTCGACGAGTCGATCCTCGAAGCCGGCGGGGTCCGGATCGACGTTGAACGCCACGTCGTGTCCGTGCGCGGCGAAGAGCTGTCGATGCCGCTCAAGGAGTTCGAGCTCCTCGAGATCCTCGTCCGCAACTCCGGGCGCGTGATGACCCGCGGTCAGCTCATCGACCGGATCTGGGGCGAGGACTACGTCGGGGACACGAAGACCCTCGACGTCCACGTCAAGCGCCTGCGCGCGAAGGTCGAGGAGAACCCCTCGGAGCCGCAGCTGCTCACGACCGTCCGCGGACTCGGGTACAAGTTCGAGGCCTGAGGGCAGACAGCGAAGGGGCCGCTCACCATGTGGTGAGCGGCCCCTTCGCTGTGCGCGCGTCAGCCGTCGGCGGACGCGGTGCCCTCTGCAGGAGCGGTGCTCTCGGTGGTCGCGCCCTCGGTGCTCGTGCTTCCCGTGGAAGTCTCCTCGCCGGCGCTGCTGCCGGTGGGCTCGTCGGTCGGCATGTCCGACGGCGACGGCGTCGGGACGTACTCCTCGTAGTAGGGGAGCACATCGGAGAGGACCTGGGTCTGGATCGTCTTCTCCTGGCCGCCGGTGGCCACGGTGATGTCGACGAGGTCGCCGGGCTTGGCCTGAAGGCTGTCGACGATGACCGGTTCGTCCGTCGACGACGCCGGGCTCTTCGGATCCTGGACGAAGGTCTCGCCGGCCGGGACGGTCTCGGTGATGGTCTTCCCGGAGACCTCGACGGAGACCTCGGCAGGAGCATCGCCCTTGTTGACGAGCGTGAAGAACAGCTGGGCCGGGCCCTTGCCGCTCTCATCCATGATGAGCAGGAGACCGCGCACCTCGACGTCGCCGACCGTTCCCCAGGCTCCGTCGCCGCCGTTGTACTGGTACTCGGCGGTCTGGTGAGGCGACAGCAGGCTGGCGCACCCGCTGACCGGGAGGACGAGCGCGATTGCGGCAACTGCGAGAGCCGCGCGGTTGTGCCGTTTCATTGTGCTCCTTGAAGTGGCAATACAAGATCCGTCTGTATACTACCCGGTTTTTGACCTTCCGTAGAACCGGCTGGGAGATCCCGGAGAGGAGGATCACTTGTCGGACGAGCACGCTGCGGACAGTGGGCAAAAAGGCTGAGCTTAGCACGGAGAATCGGCTGCCTGGGCGATTTCTGTGGCGCGCCTCATGGTAAACTGGGATTCCGCGAAAGGGGTTTGAAGAGAATATGAGTTTCCAGGTCGGCGACACTGTTGTCTATCCACATCACGGTGCAGCGACAATCCAAGAAATCAGGCAACGAACCATCAAGGGTGAGGAGAAACTGTATCTCAAGCTCCAGGTCGCGCACGGCGATCTCGTGATCGAGGTCCCCGCTGAGAACTGCGACCTCGTGGGTGTCCGCGACGTCGTCGGAGAAGAGGGTGTCGAGAAGGTCTTCACCGTCCTCCGCGCGGAATTCGTCGAAGAGCCGACCAACTGGTCCCGCCGGTACAAGGCGAACCTCGAGAAGCTCCAGTCCGGTGACGTCATCAAGGTCGCCGAGGTCGTCCGTGACCTCTGGCGCCGTGAGCAGGACCGCGGACTCTCCACCGGTGAGAAGCGCATGCTGTCCAAGGCGCGGCAGATCCTCGTCTCCGAGCTCGCCCTCGCCGAGAAGAAAGAGGAGTCCGAAGCCGAAGCCCTCCTCGACGAAGTGCTCGCGTCCTGAGCACCTGCGTCATCGTCCCGGCCGCAGGGTCGGGAACGCGCTTGGGTCATCCCGAACCGAAGGCTTTCGTCTCCGTGGACGGGCGCACGCTGCTCGCCCACAGTCTTGAGGCCATCATCTCCTCGGGAGTCGCCACCACCATCGTGGTCGCGGCTCCCGAGGAGTTTCTGCTTCTCGCCCGCGCCGAGATCGACGAGGTCCGCGGGCGGCTTGATGCGGACGACGCGGCGGACAGCGCAGCCGACGTCGAGATCGTCGCCGTCGTCGGCGGTGCCGACCGCGTCGAGTCCGTCGACGCCGGACTGCGTGCCGCCGGTGAGCACGACGTCGTCCTCGTCCACGACGCCGCCCGGGCGCTCACCCCGCCTGATGTCTTCCGTCGGGTTGCCGATGCGGTGTCCTCCGGCGCCGAGGCGGTCGTCCCCGTCCTGCCCATGATCGACACCGTCCGGCGGGCGGAGGCGGTCCACGGTGCCCCCGCAGACGCCGACTTCGAGGTCCTGCGCGGTGACCTCGACCGGGGGAGTCTGCGGCGGGTCCAGACGCCGCAGGGGTTCGCCGCCGAGATCCTCCGCAGGGCCCACGATGCCTACCGTGAGGAGGTGCGCATTCAGGGTGCGGACGCTCGTGAGGCCACCGACGATGCGGGGCTCGTCGAGCGCCTCGGCGTCGATGTCGTGGCCGTCGCCGGTGATGAGGAGTCCCTGAAGATCACCTACCCCCTCGACCTCGTCCTCGCCGAGCACATCGCCCGCACACGCGGCCGCTGAACCACTACCCTGGCAGTAGACGACAGCTGTCCGGACAGGGCTCCGTCGTCGAATCAGACCAAGCGAAGACGAAGGGTGAGGCGATGACCATTCCGCGCACGGGGATCGGCGTCGATGTCCACGCGTTCTCCGACGACCCGTCACGCGAGCTCTGGGTCGCTGGACTGCTCTGGCCCGGCGAACGAGGCCTCGAGGGGCACTCGGATTCCGACGTCGCCGCGCACGCGTGCTGCGATGCGCTCTTCTCGGCGGCGGGGATCGGGGATCTCGGGGAGCATTTCGGCGTCGACCGTCCGGAGTTCGCCGGGGCGTCCGGGGTCAGACTCCTCACCGAGGCGGGCCGACTCGTCCGCGAAGCCGGATTCGCGATCGGCAACATCTCCGTCCAGGTCATCGGAAACCGGCCGAAGATCGGCACCCGCCGGGCCGAGGCGCAGGAGGCGCTGTCGCGGGCCGTCGGTGCGGAGGTGTCCGTGTCGGGGACGACGACCGACGGGCTCGGGCTGACCGGTCGCGGCGACGGGGTCGCGGCGATCGCGAATGCGCTGGTTCACCGGCCATGAGGATCCTCTTCCAGGGCGCCGGGGCGATCGGTATCGCCGGTGCCGCGCTGTTCGGCGACCGGCATGAGACCGTCGTCGTCACGCGCACGCCGCTGGAACGACCGCAGGCGGTGTACCCGCTGCGCGTCGGATGGTTCGACGAACTCGCCCACGATGGCGCGTCGGGAGTCGACGCTGCCCTAGACGCCGCATCGACGCGACGGGTGACGATCACCGATTGGGCCGGCATCGAGGAGGCCGGAGGGTTCCGGCTCAAGCCCGGGAGCGACGAAGGCAGTGAGACTGCGGCAGCCGACGGCACAGGGGTCTCCATCACAGAGGCGCGACGGCACTGGCAGCGCGGCAGGAGCCGCAACGCCCGTGACCGGCGCGTCCAGGACTCGTGGGATCTCGTCGTGCTCACGACGCGGCCGGGCGACCTCGATGAGGATGTCGCCGCGGCGGTGCGAGCGGTCGCTCCTCGGTGGGTGGCGATCACGAGCCAGGTCGACGGCGACCTCGAAGTTGCCCGGTCACTCTTCCCCGGCGCCGAGGTCGTCGTCTTCGGTCCCGCATTCCTCTCCGAACGCACGACCTCGCACACCGTGCGGTTCTGGACGCCGCTGGGCGCAACGGCCTTCTTCGTCGCCGGCCCGGCCGAGCCCGTGCGTCGTCTCACCCGTGCGCTCGGGTCACTCGTCCTCCCGGTGCCGCTCGAGGCGCTGCTCGTGCCGCCCGCGGTCTTCACGCCCTTCTTCGCCGAACTGAGCATCGACGGCGGGGAATGGGATGAGCTCCTCACTCATCTCCGTCGTCCGAGCGACGCCGCCGCCGAGGCGGTCCGCGCGGTCACCGGTGTGCCGGTGCCGATTCTGCCCGCCGTGGCGCGGGCCGTCCTCGAGCTCGCCGAGCGGGTGTCGCCGATTCCGATGCGCGAGTACGCCGGACGGCACTTCGCCCGGCACGAGAGGCAGACGCTTGCGATGCTCGACGGCTGGATCGCACGGGCCCCGGAGCATGCGGCGCTGACTGAGATCGCGGACGGTCTGCGAGCGAAACTCGCCTACTGAGCGTACGCGTCGGCCCCCGCCCCGCGCGGATTGCGCGGGACAGGGGCCGGCAGGGACCACCTCGGCGGGTCACACCTCGGCGACGATCCCCTTCGCCTTCTGACGGCGGGTGACGGCCATGCCGATGAAGTAGAGCGCGACGGAGAAGATCAGGGTGCCGATGATCTGGAAGCGCACGGATTCGACGGTGAGGCCGAGGATGATGATGGCGGCGATGCCGGCGAGCGTGAGGTAGGTCAGGCCGGGGAACAGCCACATCTTCAGCGGCAGGGGAGTGCCGGCGGCCTCGGCGCGGCGGCGGAGGATGAGCTGAGAGACCAGGGTGACGACCCAGGTGACGATGAGCGTCGAGCCGACGATGTTGAGGAGGACTCCGAGCACCTCGGCGGCCCAGAAGTAGTTGAGTGCCACGGCGATGAAGCCGAAGACCGAGGTCGCGAGGACGGCGGCCACGGGCACGCCGCGTCGGTTCGTCGTGCCGAGGCCGGCAGGGAGCATCGAGCGGCGCGACATCGAGAACGCCATGCGGGAGGCGCCGTAGATGTTCGCGTTCATCGACGAGAGCAGGGCGATGACGATGACGCCGGCGAGCAGGGAGGCGATGAACGGCAGGCCGGCGGTTTCGAGGACGGCGACGAACGGCGATTCGGCCAGGCGCGGGTCGGTCCAGTCGAGGACGAGGACGATGATCGCCACCGAGCCGATGTAGAGGAAGAGGATGCGCCAGACGATCGTCTTGATCGCCTTGCTCACCGAGCGGCTGGGGTCGGAGGTCTCAGCGGCGGCGACGGCGACGATCTCGATGCCGCCGAAGGCGAAGGCGACGACGAGGAGGCCGGCGGCGACGCCGGGGATGCCGGTCGGCATGAAGCCGTCGGTGAAGATCTCCGCGGGCGGGGTCGCCGGGGTCCAGCCGGCGAGGTACGCGACGCCGAGGATGACGAAGAGGGCGACGAAGGCGACCTTGATGAGCGAGAACCAGAACTCGAATTCACCGAAGCTGCCCGAGGTCGTGAGGTTGATCGCGGTGAAGACGATCATGATGATGAGCGCGAGCACCCACTGGGGGACCGAAGGGATGTAGCTCGCGGCGATCTGCGCGGCTGCGGTCGCCTCGGCGGCGACGACGAGGCACAGCTGCACCCACCACAGGGCACCGACCGCGAAGGCCGCGGCCGGTCCCATCGCCTTGCCGGCGTAGTGGGAGAACGCGCCGGGGTTGGGGTCTGCGGCGACGAGTTCGCCGAGCGCCCGCATGACGAAGATGACGATGAGACCGGCGACGACATAGGAGATGAGCACGGCCGGCCCGGCGGCCTGCACTCCGGCACCCGATCCGACGAAGAGTCCGGCGCCGATCGCTGAGCCGAGGCTCATCATCACGAGGTGGCGCGGCTTCATCCCGGCCTTGAGGCCGGAGCCGTCGGGAGTGGGCTGGGGGCTGGCGTTCGCGGAGTCGGCGGTCACTGGCGACTGCGATGTTCGTGGTTCAGGCACCAGAGCAGTCTAACGCCCATGGGGTGACCTCGATCTCAGGAGGTGGTCGGTTCAACATGAGGATGGGATGGTCGTCCCGTCAGTACCCGTCCTTCGCGGATATTCGTCCTGTCGACCCCCGCCGAGGCGGCAGTTCGTCCACGGTCGACCGGAGGTGGGATGGCCCGGTCGACGGTGGGGCCAGATCGGCTTGGTTCAGCCGGCGGGGCTCAGTCGTCCTGGAGGTAGACGAGCCCATTGCCGTCGGGGTCGGTGAACGAGAACATCGGCGGCACCCCGGGCCACCGCAGCACCTCGTCGTTGTGGATCGTCACGTCGGCGGCCGAGATCCGCTCGTGGGCCTCCTCGGCGTCCGAGGTCTCGAGTCGGATGGCAACGGGGATCTCACTGCCCTTGGGGATGAGGACGATCGCGACGTCCGATCCGGGCGGGGCCACCTCGACGATGCGGTTGCCGGGCATCGGCTCGCCGTCGTAGCTGACCGAGCACCCGAGGACCTCGGTGTAGAAGCGGGTTGCCTCGTCGAGGTCGCTGACGGGGACGGAGACGCTGATGATTCTGTTCGTCTTGGCCATAGGTTCAGTGTGCGCGTATCGGTGTCGGGTGTACAGGGGTGTGCGCCCATCGGTCGACGGCACCGACCGCACCGACCGCACCGACCGCACCGACCGCGAAGCGCCGCGACGCCGGGTCTCCGTGGAAGGCCCTGCGGTCGTTGCGCTACGTATAGGGGACGAGTTTCTGCGCGGCCCATTTCTTAACGATCGGGTAGATCGCTGCCGAGATCCATGATCCCGTCTGGCGTGCCGGTGCCAGGCTCACCAGGGCAGCACTCACCGGTCGGCACCATTCCCGCCCGTCACGCCGACTTCGCCGGACGTCTTCTTCCACTGGGCCGACTGTTCTTCCAACTCCGTGACATACCAATCCATGCTCCGGCGATCAGCGGGCTTCACTCCGGAGAGGAGCTCGGCAGCCTGAGAACCCGTGACCGGTTGGTAGACGGCTTCATGATCGAAGTCGAAGTCGATCTCACGACCACCGTTGCGGTGCCACAGTCCGGTGTTGGCGGAGTACACGTAGCAGTAGCCTTCGGCGTCGCGGGCCATGAGCCCGTAGCCTGTGCTCTCGGAGCTTGCCTTGATCATGTAGAGCTGCATCGTTGCCACCACCTTTCGCTCTCATCGTCTCACCGACGTCACCGAGTGTGTAGGTTGTCATCACTTGATTTCACGAGGTGCACGCATCGGTGTCGGGTGTACAGGGGGGTGTGTGCCCATCGGTGGCTCGCCGCAACGGCGAAACGCCGCGACGCCGGGTCTCCGGCATCGCGGCGCTCTTCGTGCACCTGCGCTCAGCGGCACTCGGAACGAATGTCAGTGCCCGCGCTTGATCCACTCCTCGAGGCTCGGCTTCTCCGCCTCGATCGATGTCGAGTCGCCGTGGCCGGTGAGGACGACGGTGGGATCGGGCAGGGTGAAGAGTCGGTCCCTGATCGATTCGATGATCGTCTCGAAGCTCGAGTGCGAACGACCCGTCGCACCGGGGCCGCCGTTGAAGAGCGTGTCCCCGGAGAAGAGTACAGGACCGACCGCTTGGCCGGCACCCGCCGAGGCGGGGACGGGCGATGGCGCCCACGGCAGGTAACGGCGGATCATCCCCGCGAACGCGGGGAGCACAAGGTACTCGGGGCGCTCTGAGCGCGCCACTCGGGATCATCCCCACGTACTCGGGAGCACACTTGCTGAACAGGAAGAATAACTTGGCTAACGGAGATACTGCATGACTATCAACGTCGGCGGCTACGCGACGCCATACTCCATCCCTGCCGTAGACCACCTTCGTCAGAATCGGACAGCTTCACACCTTTTCGGCGAAGCTCAGTTTGCTGTGGATCCGGCCTGGTGATCAAGCTGATGCCGTCGAAGTCGCTGACTTTCCACGTGTCTCCGTGTGTGAGGAACTCAAGGCCTTGTTCATTATTGGCACGCCAAACTATCGTTGCTCGTCCCGTGCCGACACCTTCGACAACTCTCTGCCACACACGCTCACGCACCCGTTTCGATAGGCGGCCCACGAAGGTCCCGGGAGAAACTTCCAACAGCCACCGCGTGAGTTCGCCGCGGAGACCTGGCGGACAGGCTGCGACCACAATGACGATCATCAGGATTCCGTATCGAAGTTGGTCCCGCCGGCGACTAGTCCGTTCGGATCCCAAAGGTGGACGACATTGTCGTCGAACCCCAACGAATCCAACGCATCGTCAACCTCGGCGGAGTCAAACAGAAGTCTTGTTACATCGTCGACGATCCTGTCGATGATCCGGTATTTGTGGACACTGTCCCGGACTCGAAAACGAACAGCGGAACCGATGTCTGGAGGCGTTTCTGCGGCGACATCGAAGGCGATGGGTATCGTAAGATCCGCCTTGTATAGATCCGCGATGTCGTAGACAAAAGCACGTTCATGTCCATGGTGGACGAACCCGAGGCCTAAAGACGCTCCGAGTGCGGCCAAGACAGCATGCGTGATCCCATAGAGACACACGTGCGAGGCACTCAGAGCTCTGTTTATGTCGTCCGAGGAATCGAAATCGTCGAAGTCGAACTCTCGCCTCCGCCAAGCCACCCCAGTACGTGTGGATTCGTCTTTGTATATGCGACGAACGCGTGCACCCTCGCGCCCCCGGAGCTGTTGCATAGTAAGCGTGGAAACGTCCTCGTCAGGAAACCGAAGAGCGTACATCTTACGAGCAACGGCGACGCGGGATCTGACGTTCGACACCAGTTCTGCCTGCCTGGTCAAATAGCGAGTGCTGGATGCCAACGACCGACCGTGCGCATAGTAGCGAATACCCTGCTCACCGACCCAGATAGTGGAAACGCCGCATTCGCCGAGCAGACTCATGCCCTGATGAGTGATCCGAGTGCCGGGCCCGACCATGATGCAGGCAAGGCCTGCCCCCGGAACATAAGTGGTTCCCTCATCGGTTCGGATCGTCAGAGCATTGCGGTCGCGAGCGATCGTTGCCTTCTCGACGTAGAGAAAGGACAACCGATCTCGGATCCGAGTCAGTTCGTAACGCTCGAGCGGCACTGATCCATGCATTGTCCGAGCTCCTCAGCTGGTTTCTGCTCGCGATGGCAACTGGACACCGCCGAGGTCGCCCACGGGAGCGAGGGTAAGGAGCCCGCATCCGTAGGCCTTCGCAGATCCGATGCCGTTGATCAGGGCGCTTCTCAGCAATTGCGGATCAGTTACCCTGAGCACTCCGTCAAACCGAGCTTTCCGAATTGTCACCGAGTTGTCCTTCTTTCTGAACTTCATCAAACGCCTTTCACCGACCCGGAAGCTGACCGGATAGTCTTCGTCCGCTGTCATGTCGTCGGAGCCCGGTTGTGCAACACCGACGTCGAAGGCGACACCCAACTTCCCCGCACGCTTCGCCAACCAGCCCTCCTGCTGAGCCACCGTCACGTGCGCGAAGCGTTTACCGCGTTCGTGCTCACTTCTCCTGACGCTGTGGACAGGATTGGCGGTCAAACGGAACTCCCAGATCTGATCCGCTTCAAGCCCATCCAAAAGGGGCGAGTAGTCAGCGACTGCCCAGCTGGGCTGAGTTGGCCAGCCTGCTTGCTCCTCGATATGTGTAAAGTCGGGCGGTGATTCGCTGACTATGTAGAGGAGCGGGTTCGGTGATCCTTCGTCGATGCGCCAGAGTTTTCGCGACGTGGACTTTTCCGGCCCGACGGAGCTGGACGGAAACGAAGCTTCAACGGCGGCATGCATTTTCTGCGGCGATGCAAGGAGGTGCTTGGCGCCTCGGCGAGCTGCGTTGAGTTCACATCTGCTGAGGAACATGGGCACCTCCTAGATAACCCATGGGATCATGGGCAGTCGACCGTCCTCCTGACGCGCCGGGCCCGTGCCTAGTCAAAGAGTCGGCCAGTTCAGGGTTGGGGCGCCTGGCCCAGTACTCGACGACCGGGCGAGAGCCGAACAGGCGTCGATTCGGATCGAAGGAGATCGGGACATCTTCGAAAACGTCTGTCGATTCCTCGTCAGGTTCGGTGTCTCGCACCACCCGAAGGGTCACCTCGGGGCTGGACGTGGAGCGCATCACCATTTTGCTTGCTTTCCACGGCGTCGTCGCGAGAACCTCTGGCATCGTCTGGGCATGAACTCCGAGACTGAGCTCTCCCGCCGGAGGAAATGCACGTCGACCGAGGTACAGCGGGAACTTCGGAGCATACAGAGCACTTTCGATTCCGCTGAGCAACTCTTCAGACCCCTCCACAGCCGCCAGGAAGATCGCATCGCTGAGGTAGTACCGATAGGACAGCGGTGCTGTTACCCCGACGCGACTTGCGGTCTGAAAATCGCGGAGAAGTCGCCCAGGCTGTTCGACACGTACCCCCATGCGAAGTCCTGCGAGATCCTCGACCGGATCCGTGCGGCGTCGACCCACCGCCGCCGCGAGCAGACCCACGATGCCGCTTTTCGTCGGCTGCAGTTCGGTCGTTCGCCTGGTGAAACGGCCTTTCATCCCCCACGACTGCATTGGGCCGGCCAGCCGCAGGAGCAGAGTGCTCACTTATCCGCCTTAGAAGAAACGGCGACGGCATCCGTTGCGGCAGACACTGCCGCTTGGGAAGCCTCATCGACCGATGCTCGCGTCGCAAGCTCGTCCAACCGTTCAGTCTTCGACCCGACCCCGGAAGTCCAGTATCCGACCGCAGGAGTGTACGTGGTGTCAATATCAGTTGCGTAGCCGACCAATCCGTTTACAGCTGCCCGCACGAAGCCGTCTTCCCGCACGAGAGGATCTTCGAAGGCTTCGGCGAAGCTGATCGGACGATCCGACCGCACGGAGTAGATGACTGCGGCCGGCACAGTCGAGTTGCCGAACGTATTCATCTTGCCAGTCGGCATCGAGAGCACGAAAGCACGGGCGAACGCCAGCAGTGCCTCTCGAGCGGCATCCTTCGAGCCGAGGTTCTGCTCGAGTTGGTCCACGTTCACAGTGGCGTAGCGATAGAGAGTCGAGGAGTTGAATTCGACCGTGCCGAGCATTCCGGCACCCGCATCGCGCTCAGGGTCGTTGACTTTGTAGTCATCGACAGCAGTGTAGAAGTCCGCTTCCGGCTCGACTGCGTGTACCGACAAGGCGTGTGCCACCTGAGCGGACGCATCCACGCCGAGGTCGGTGAGGTCGGCGATCATGCGGCCGAACAAGGCGATGTCGATGGAGTTGTCGGCTTTGAGGATCGGAGCATACGACTTCTTGTCGAACTTCGTCTTGCCCTCTCGATGATCGTTGACGGCCTGTTCTGCCGCTTTGGTGATCTGTTGATCGCTGAAGAAGACGAGGTACGCAGATTCGGTCCGGGTATCATCGTCGTCCTCGGAGTCCTTTGACTTCTTCTTTGGCTTCTCGAGTTTGATTCCGACCGCGTTGAGCACACGTTCGGCGATGCCCTCGGCTTCGGATTCGAGACTGCCGTCGACTTCCTTGATCTTTGCGGCGATCTTCTCAATTATCCGCTGTGTTCGCACACCGAGCTTCGATTCGTCGACGAAAGACTTGAAGGCTTCGCGAGTTGCCCGCTTCCATGCCTGTGATGACACTCGTGCTCGCCGGACACCGCCGTAGACTGCGGACTTGGGTGCGCCGGTTTCGTCGCGATTGACGTTGCTCGGGGGGACGGACTGGATGACGTGGATGTCGAGGAATGTTGTGGCCATGATGGCTCCTTAGTTGAGTGGTTGGAATTCAGTCAGACGATGTTGATTCGGTTGGTTCTGATTCCTGCGCCTCGGACTGCACGTTGTTGAAGAACGTGCGACTCCAGGCTCTTTGCACTGTGATCCGACTGCTGGGGAACTGCCAGAAGTAGAGATCGTCAGCGAGTTTCCCGAAATCGAGGCCGATTCCGCGGCGCTTGAGCAGACTGATGACGCTGCGCAGCTGCCATCGCAGTCCGGTCATGGTTTGAGCTTGAGCAAGTCGCGACAGACGTTCCCATACCTTGCCCTTGTCCATCGGCTCATCCGGGTGGTTGCCGAGAATGCGGGCTGCTGTGCCGAGCGACCGATCGCTGACGTGCATTGGTTCGCTCTTGGCCTGCTGCATTGTTGCGTAAGCAGTCATCGCCAAGTGAATGGCTGTTTCCTCAAAATTTGCTGATTCCGTTTGCGACGTCCCTGATCTCAGCATGCTCGGCGCGTAGTCGCGCTCTGGAAGAAGATACTCACTGATTCCCCATGCGGCGGCCGGGTCGCCGGTGGTCGTGGCACGCAGCTGCGCCAGAACTGCTCGTGCATCGGGTCCGCCTTCGAGGTACCGCTTCTGCAGGCTCTGCACCTTAGGCGTGACGAACGAACTCGGCAGTACGTGACGTGATGATGTGGTTGTCGTATCGGCTTCAGTGGGTGACATCGGTCTTCTCCTTGTAGGCAAGAGGCAGCGTTTTGCGAAGCCCTCGTTGAAAGTGGCCCAATGCGAGGTCGGTGGTGATCCATGTGCCGTGCTCGGCATCGATGATCCGTCCGAAATAGGACCGAGTGCCCGCTTCTGCTGCCAGTCGTGCTGCTAGGTCCGTTGCATCACGACGAAGCGTTTCCTGCCAGATTCGTCGGGCGCGGTGCCACTCACTGTCGGCTTTCATTGTGTCGAGCCACTGGACGAAGAGGCGACCGAATCGCACATAGGCCTCCTCGCGTGCTTCGGCGCGAAGCCCCTCGGCTGGGTCCACTCCTCGGGCGTTGGCAAGGTTCACGGCGAGCGTTCCCACATACCATGCGACAGTGTCGGCATCGTCGACGGCGTGGATCACCGTCTGTGCGGAATCGATTGCGTCTTCTTCGAGGAGGAATGGCGGGACCTGGAGCGAATCGCTGACCAGATCGCTGTACGTTGCCGACATGTTGCCGTATTCCACCCCGTACAGCTCGATGTTCGGCATGAGCTCCGGGGGCAGGACCGAGTGCTTGTGCAGTTCGCCGACCCACCGAAGCACACCCGGTTCTCGGAAGCGGGGTTGGTCGTCGGTTCTGTTCTGCGCTCGGGTCGGCAACCAAGCAGTGAGGCTGCGCCACACTGACTTGGTGGGGTCGACCATTCCCGGCATGAAGACAGTCGTTCCGAACTTTGACGACTGCGGTTTGCTGTACCGCCATGTCATCATCGGATCGAGTGAATCGCGGTTCTGTTCGCTGAGGGGATCACCGTAGGAGAGCACGATGCCGACAACGTCGTCGCCGTCGAAGACGAGTCGCATTCGGCGTGCTTGCCAGGTATACACCTGGATGAATCCTCGAGGTTGAGCAGGGTCGGCGAACTCAGTGAGCGAGCCCGGGTGCGGTCGCTCCCAAGGGGGAAGGTCGTCACGTCCGCTGACCACGAAGCGACCATCTGCACCAACGAAGTTGAGCCTGAGTGTCTCGCCGAGGTTGATTCCGCTGGCGATGAGGATCTCGCCTTTTCCACCCCACCCGGTCCCCAACGGGTAGACTTTGCCGCCTTTGGCACGGGGGTCACGTCGATCCGGCGTCTTGATTCCGGATGGATCGTAGGCTTGCGCATGAATCACCCAGCGCGCCGCTTCAGCAGCGGACATACGCTTCAGGCTGTTCGGTCCGCGCTGTGTGAACGCCTGCACGTTCGCGGGAAAGTCGGCAACCACCGCTTCGAGCCCTTTGACCTCGCCCGTAGCAGGTCCGAGATCGGCGACTTGGAAGAACGGATGCTCGGGGTGGCACAACCAGAAGCGGTCACGGTGTTCAGACAGGTACGCGCTCACTGCTTCTTTCACGTGAGTCCAGTCGTCGCATTTCGCGAGCCAGTCGCTGGGACTCGTCGGCAGACCAAGTGCTCGAGACATGACGGCGACGAGAATGCGAAACGTCGCCGGGCGCATGGTCGGCAACTCGCCCTGAACCTGCCGGATCGTTTCGGCTGACTCGAACGCGCCCTTCAAGGAGACGGTGGATTCACTCCCGTCGACATTGAGTACGGGAATCCAGGGATCGTCGACGAGGTTGAAGTACGGTTCGGCCGGAGTGCTCACCTCCTCGGGCGCTGACGGTGACTTGGTTTGCGTGCTCATTGCGGGTTCCCTCTCTCTTGTTCGTTCTTGGAGTTTCGACGAGTGTGAATTGGTACTCGACCTCCCTGGGTGTAGCATCGACGGGCCTATCTGGCCGCAAGATACGCGGCGAGGCCGTCCTCGACGTCGTAGTCGACCGTCCAATTTCCGATCTGACTTCGGTAGACAGTCAGGTGGGAGTCGTCACCACCCGCTTCGGTGGCCTCGCCAGACTGGGTCACAGTTCGTGGGGCGAGCGGCAGTACGAGCTGGCCCCGGAGCAAAGGCGAACGCTGCCAACTTGCCACTCCCAGTTTTTCAAGTTCGGTGATGACTGCGTCTCCTTCGGCTCCACGTGACATCGCGAACGGAAGTCGGACGGATGAGTTGGCGACCGCCTCGGCGATATAGCGGGGTACCTCTCTGTCCGTAGGGATCGGCACTCCGCCTGTCCGCGGCAGCCAGTCGAGGGTCCGCCATCCGGTTCCGTCTGTAAGGACGAGGAGGACCTCGATCGATTCGGAACCGTCTCGCACGCTGCCTCGTTCTCGATTGTGGGGGTCAATGTCCTCAGGGTCGCCGTCGTTGTCGTTGAGCCAGTCGTCGAGACCATGGACATTGACCTCGGGCTCGGTTGCCCACCTGTTGGCAAGGTCACGGGATTCCGCGTGCTTTCGTTCGGCAGCGACGCGGGCCTTGTGCATTGCCGGTTGCCAGTTCTCGGGTCCCAACTCCGTGTCGCTGTAGACGGCGTGGACGAGTGGTGCAACATCATCTGGCGACATCACAGTACCGTCAGGGCATTGTGACCTTAGTGCCGCCAAAGATCGGAGGAGGAGGTGTTTGCCATAGACATACTCGGAGTCAGTGACGAATTTAGGCAGTGTTGTTGCGGTCGGCTCGTTGGATTGGTCGGTGTCGATGCCAGTGATGAAGCATTGTGGGCGGAACAGAGGTTCGGGCCGGGTGCGGTCAGTGTGACGATGAACGCGGCCGAGGCGTTGAATGAGGAGATCGATGGGGCACATGTCGGTGAACATGGCATCGAAGTCGATGTCCAAGCTCTGCTCGAGAACTTGGCTAGCTACGACGATGGAGAAGGTGGGTCGGGTCGGGCTGTCCTTTCCGTATGCTTCGAGGAGCTCGCGGTCCTTGGTGGCTCGGTCTGAGGCCGCGAATCTGGAGTGAGCGACGATAACATTGTCGTGGCCGAACTCGTTGCGAAGGAGTGCAGCGGTTTCCTGAACGCGGCCGACGGAATTGCGGATCACGGCGAAGCAGCCACCTTCGCGGCTGAGGGTGCGCAGAGTGGCGACGAGGGTCGCGTTATCGTCGGCGATTTCCTGCACATCAACGGACCGCGAGCTGCGACGAGCGATGGGTGCAACAGTTGCTGTCGTGGCGGTAGCCACAGTGAGCGCCGGGTACACAACAGAGGCTGCAAGTGCCTGATCGCTCGTGTCGAGTGTGGCTTCGGAGTCGTGGGCACAGTGATTTTCGGCGGCTGGCGAGGATTCATAGGGGATACCTGCGTTTCGTGTGGCTTGACACGAGAGTCCTCTCCGATACGCCCTGATGAGTTCGCGTTTCTGGTCAGGGGGCAGAGTAGCGGTGAGCACGATGACGGGGACCCCCCACCGTCCGAGCCAGACGAGCGCTTTGGTGAGAAAGAATCGCATGGTGGAATCTGCCGCGTGAACCTCGTCGAGGATGACAACTTTGTCGGCCAGGCCACTGTGTCGAAGCATGAGGTGTCGTGCTCTCATCGCGACCATTAGCAATTGATCGACAGTGCCGATGACGAAGTCGGAGAGCAGCCTCTTCTTGCGTCCGCTCAGCCAAGAATGGGTGCCTGGTTTGAGCCGCGTGGAAGTTCCGACCCTTCGACCCGCGTCGTCTCCTTCGTCTGTGACTCGAGAGTCATCAGGCAGGCCCGGACCGATCTGAATGCCGACTACATCAGACGCTGATGAGTTTCTGCCCGTGTACTCATCGGCAATGGCGGAAGTGCCGGCGTCGTCTAGTCGGCTAACCCTGCGCCAGTCCTTATTGAGGGTAGCTTTGCTGTGCGTGAGACTCAGCGACACCCCGGCTGCCACACCGCCAGTATTGAGGCTCCTGACCCAAGGGGCGAAACGAGCAAACATTCCGTTGGAGGTTGCTTGAGTCGGCAACCCGAAGAAAACCCCCGTCGCTCCCGTTGATTGTGCCAAGTTTACAGCTGCCATCAGGGCGGCTTCAGTCTTCCCTGACCCTGTCTCGTCCTCGACGATGGCCAGAGCAGGTTCTTCTAGTCCTGCGGTTGCGTCAAACGCCGCGCGTTGCCCAGGAGTGGGTTTGGCATTGGATGGGAGCATGAACATCGAGTGCAGCGCCTCGTCAACTGTGTCAGGTGGGTGGGGCACCCAGAGTGAAGGCAGACGGAGTTGTTCCCATGCGCTGGAGGCCCTCACAGTCGACGGTTCGCTTGCCCCAATGTCCTCGTCCGGGTGGAGCAGAGGGAAGATGGTGTCGTCGGAGGCGATCCAGTCTGCTTCGATGACGATGCTGGCGAGCAGGCTGAGGACTCCCCGATCGAGTCGAGAGGATTCATCTCTCCAGAAGTCGTCATCGAAGCAGACTCCGCTTTCTTCCACGAGAGCCAGGACAATGTCACGCTGCACCTGCGGCCAGGCTGAATCTGCGTGACCGAGCATGTCGGTCTGTTTCGACGAGACGATGTGGCGAGTCGCGAGCGTTCCGTTGGCTGTCATTCCGTGATGTGCACCAAGAATGCTCGAGAACTGATGAATGATAGGAGAGAGTTGATGCTGGGGCTTCGACTTGGTTCTCCGGAACGCCGTTGCGGAAGGGCGAGGGGAAGCAAACGTGAACAGGTTGAATCGATCGCCAAGTACTCTGCCGACGATGATTTCTGAAGCCAGCGAGTGTGGGAATTCGGATTGGCTTGCGATCTCCTGTCCAGCGTTGATATTGAGCGCTGACGACCCGTCTGCGGCTAGAAGCGCGGATGTATCGTAGAGTCGCTGGGCTCGACCAAGCGATTGTGCCTGGAAATTCGGGCCAGCTTTGCCGACGTCGTGCAAAGCTCCTAGGAGCCAGATCAATCCTTCTAGATCGAACTCTGGAGGAAAAGCGGATTTCAGGACCGCTAGATGCTGAGGGGACTTTCGGTGGCGAAACAGTAGTCTCGCAATCTCTGCTGTGTCGCGAAGGTGGACTGGTAGAGGCAGCCATCCGATAGATTCATTGGACTCGCGGTCATTGAGCGTTTTCGCCCAGAGAAGGTCAGCGAGTGGGATGCGTGGGGAGTATGACACGGGGAGGCTCCACTACACGATTCGCGTTTTGGCGATGCGTTTTAAACGACCGCGGGGCACCGGCGAACGGCTGTTGTGGTGTTGACCTTGATGAACCATGAGCTCTTTGGGCTCCTAGAGCTGTCGATACTATTTGTTGACGGGTTCTCCAGTCAGCCTGTTTGACGCTGTCGGTTTCGGTGCGGGACGACATCACAAATCAAGCCTCGTTTGACTCGCGAGAGCAGATGTTAACCACCAGTATTGTCCGGCGGCTTGTTGATGACAGAACAGATAACGGTAAGCGTCTGCATCGAAGGACTATGAGAATAGTCGCACTGGGCCGGACCGAAGTCAAGGAAGTGCTGGCAAGACTACTCCTGAATGTTGACCATTCACGTAGACTGCGGTTCGTACGACAATTCCTGTAGCGGAGGTGCAGGGCGATGTCAAGGCGTCGAAGCAACATGGGGCTCGCCGGCGAGCAGTCGAGCGAATGCCTCGGTGGGCGTGAGATAGCCCAGTCGGCGGCGGGGTCGATTGTTGATCTCCTCGGCGATGGTGGTGAGGTAGGGCTGGTGATCGGGGATCACCGTGCCCTTGGGCAGATACTCCCGGTAGAGCCGGTTCGTGTTCTCGTTGCTGGGCCTCTGCCAGGGCGAGTGGGGATCGGCGAAGTAGACCGGCATCGCCGTGGCCAGGGAGACCTTCGCGTGCTGGGCCATCTCGCTGCCCTGGTCCCACGCCAACGATGCCTTCATCATCTCGGGCAGGTCGTTGAAAAACTCGATGACCGCGTCAGCGGTTGGCTCGGCGTGTTTCGAGGGCAGGGCCAGCAGCCCGGTGAACCCGCTCATCCGCTCCACCAGCGTCGCCGCGCACGAGGTGCCGTTCTTCCCGATGATCAGGTCACCCTCCCAGTGCCCCGGCACCCGACGCTGGGCGGCGTCCTCACCTCGCTCCGCGATCGGGACCATACCTACGATTGGGCCACCGCGCGTCCGCCCGGTCGTACGTGGTCGGCGCTTGGTCCGCTTGGACTGCAGGAAGATGCCCTTGCGGGCGAGCTCACCCTTCGGGATTGCGTAGATGTACTGGTAGATAGCCTCACCGGAGACGGTTCGGCCGCGTGCGTCAGGAGAGTTCGCCATGCGTTCAACGGTCGGGTCTGTCGCCTCCAGACGCAACCGGCCCGCTATCTCGTTCGGCGTCCAGGACGCGGCCAGGTCGGCGTCCACCCTCGCCTGCAGCACCGGATCCCCCGCGACCTTCCGCTGCTGCGGGCGAGCTCGCCGACGCTGCGCTCTGACGTCTGCGGTCACGGCCTGGTAGCCGCGGGTCTTCGTCGAGTTCCGGTGAAGCTCCCGCGAGATCACCGACGGGCAACGCCCCAGGTGACGGGCGATCCTCCGCACCGACCAGCCCGCTTTCGAGGCCGCCGAGATCTCCGACCTGTCGCTGAACGACAACCCCACCCGCGCCATCTGCACACTCCACCGATCAGACCCCCGCCGACCGGGAGTGTT
>NZ_SJXG01000050.1:0-35835 GCF_012027885.1 Brevibacterium sp. LS14 | reverse complement strand
AACACTCCCGGTCGGCGGGGGTCTGATCGGTGGAGTGTGCAGATGGCGCGGGTGGGGTTGTCGTTCAGCGACAGGTCGGAGATCTCGGCGGCCTCGAAAGCGGGCTGGTCGGTGCGGAGGATCGCCCGTCACCTGGGGCGTTGCCCGTCGGTGATCTCGCGGGAGCTTCACCGGAACTCGACGAAGACCCGCGGCTACCAGGCCGTGACCGCAGACGTCAGAGCGCAGCGTCGGCGAGCTCGCCCGCAGCAGCGGAAGGTCGCGGGGGATCCGGTGCTGCAGGCGAGGGTGGACGCCGACCTGGCCGCGTCCTGGACGCCGAACGAGATAGCGGGCCGGTTGCGTCTGGAGGCGACAGACCCGACCGTTGAACGCATGGCGAACTCTCCTGACGCACGCGGCCGAACCGTCTCCGGTGAGGCTATCTACCAGTACATCTACGCAATCCCGAAGGGTGAGCTCGCCCGCAAGGGCATCTTCCTGCAGTCCAAGCGGACCAAGCGCCGACCACGTACGACCGGGCGGACGCGCGGTGGCCCAATCGTAGGTATGGTCCCGATCGCGGAGCGAGGTGAGGACGCCGCCCAGCGTCGGGTGCCGGGGCACTGGGAGGGTGACCTGATCATCGGGAAGAACGGCACCTCGTGCGCGGCGACGCTGGTGGAGCGGATGAGCGGGTTCACCGGGCTGCTGGCCCTGCCCTCGAAACACGCCGAGCCAACCGCTGACGCGGTCATCGAGTTTTTCAACGACCTGCCCGAGATGATGAAGGCATCGTTGGCGTGGGACCAGGGCAGCGAGATGGCCCAGCACGCGAAGGTCTCCCTGGCCACGGCGATGCCGGTCTACTTCGCCGATCCCCACTCGCCCTGGCAGAGGCCCAGCAACGAGAACACGAACCGGCTCTACCGGGAGTATCTGCCCAAGGGCACGGTGATCCCCGATCACCAGCCCTACCTCACCACCATCGCCGAGGAGATCAACAATCGACCCCGCCGCCGACTGGGCTATCTCACGCCCACCGAGGCATTCGCTCGACTGCTCGCCGGCGAGCCCCATGTTGCTTCGACGCCTTGACATCGCCTGTTGCTTTTCGTGTAAATCGTTACTCATGGGTATGCGTAAAAGAAGCTGGACGTAGATTACGATTCTGGGGAATGGCCATTGTTTAGCTCTTCGTATACTCGGCGGCATCGGCGCGGATCGTGCGGCGCAGGATCTTGCCCGAACTCGTTTTCGGCAGCTCGTCGATGAACGTCACCTGGTGGGGTGCCTTGAACGAGGCGAGCCGCTCCCGGCAGTAGGCGATGATCTCCTCGGCGGTCGCCTCGGTGCCCGGCTGCAGGGTGACGAACGCGGCGACATCCTCCCCGCGGTACTCGTCGGGGATCCCGACGACCGCTGCCTCCTGGACGGCCGGATGCGTGTAGAGGACATCCTCGACCTCTCGCGGCCACACCTTGTAGCCCGAAGCGTTGATCATGTCCTTCTTCCGGTCGACGATGAAGAGCCAGCCGTCCTCATTCATGTACCCGACGTCCCCGGTGCGCAGCTCGCCGCCGGGCAGGTTCTCATCCGTGGCCGCAGGATTGTTGATGTACTCCGAGACGACCTCCGGCCCCGAGATCGCGACCTCACCGACCTCACCAGGGCCGAGAGGTTCGCCGAAGTCATCGAGGATGCGGATCATCGTGTCCGGCTGCGGCAGACCGCACGAGAGGTTGCCGCTGTCAGGATCGACGGGAGCCTGCAGACCTGCGGGCACCGCAGCCGCCTGCCCGACCGTCTCCGTGAGCCCGTATCCCTGACCGATCGCCACCCCGAACCTCTCCTCGAACTTCCGCACCAACCCCTCGGGAAGGGGTGCGCCACCGGACATCACACGCTTGAACGAGGCGAAGTGGTCCGGTGTGACCGCAGGATGGGCGAGCATCGCCGTGAACACCGTCGCCGGTCCCGCCATGTACGTCGGTCGCTCGTTGACGAGGAGTGCGAGGAACGACGCGGGCTCGAACCGGTAGTTGGCGATGAGCCTCGCACCCCCGGAGACACCGGCGATGAAGAGGCAGATGAACCCGGTGATGTGGAAGATCGGCGCGAGCGTGAGATAGCCGTCACCGGGTTCGAAGAGCGGATTGCGGACGTTGTAGCGGGAATTGCTCGACACCGAGGCGTGAGAGCCCGACGCTCCCTTCGACCGCCCCGACGTGCCCGAGGTGTAGACGACGATCGCCTCATCCTCCGGCGACGGATCGGCGGGGGTGAAGCCGGTGTCGCGATGCTCCTCGACGACCGCCTGGAAGTCGGGACCGCCGAGGTCGTCGCCGGTCTCCGGATCCCCGCTCACCCCAGGCCTCCCAGGAAGTCCGTCGAACATTCCGAAGATCGACTCCGGGCCGGTGACCTGGTAGCCGCGGTCGTCCGCGAGGACCACGGTGGGGATCGACTCCGCATACGGCTTCACCCGATCGAGGTAGGCCGCCTTCGAGACGACGAGGGCCTGGATGTCGGCATCGGCGAAGACGTGCTCGAGCTCCCCGCGGTACATCGGGTTGAGGGGAACGACGACACCGCCGGCCTTCCAGATCCCGTAGGTCGCGATCATGAACGCCGGCGTGTTCTGGTCGTAGATCCCGACCCGGTCCCCGCGCCCGATGCCCTGCTCGGACAGATACGCGGCGAACGCCGTCGAGTCCCGATCGAAGTCGGTCCATGTCGGCTCGTAGCCGTAGTAGCTCACCGCGGTCTTCTCGCCGCGGGCGGCGACGGTCGCCGCGAGGTCTCGCAATGGTGTCGAGGTCTCCAGGGTGTGGGGTATCGGGGCGATGTCGCCCCATGTCTGCAGCCACGGGCGGGCGTCGAACCATGAGCTCATTGCGTCACTTCCTCCAGCGTCGTCGGTGGGGGTGCGTCGTCGGGAAGTCTGCGCTGACCCTCCGAGTGAACATTCGTTCAGTGGTTCTCACCCTATTCACCCGCGGCGGGGGAGTCAACGGTCGATCATGCAGGACGGTTCCGCTGGGCGATGTAGCGCCCGATGAGCTCCTTCATCACCTCATTCGCGCCGCCGAAGATCGCCTGGATCCGGTTGTCCTTGAAGGCGCGGGCGATGGGGTATTCGAGCATGTAGCCGTAGCCTCCGAAGAGCTGCAGGCACCGGTCGATGACCTCGATCGAGAGGTCGGAGCCGAGGTACTTCGCCTTCGCCGCATCGACGGCGGTGAGCTCGCCGGCATTGAGCGCAAGCGCGCAGCGGTCGATGAAGGCCTCGAGGGCGTCGACGCGGGTCTCGAGCTCGGCGAGTTCGAACCGGGTGTTCTGGAAGTCGCCGATCGTCTGCCCGAAGGCCGGCCGTGAGAAGACGTACTCGCCGGTCCATTCGAGGGCCGCGCGTGCCGCGGCGAGCGTTCCCGACCCGATGAGGAGGCGCTCGGTGGGCAGGTTGACCATGAGATGGACGAAGCCCCCGTCGAGCTCCCCGAGCAGTGCATCGGCGGGGACACGGACATCGGTGAAGGAGAGCTCCGCGGTGTCCTGGGCCTCGAGTCCGAGCTTCGCCAGCTTGCGTCCGCGCTCGAATCCCGGGGTGTCGGCGTCGACGATGAACAGCGAAGTCCCGCGCGCGGCCTTGACGTCGGGGTTCGTGCGGGCGACGACGATGACGAAGTCGGCGTGGTGGCCGTTGGTGATGAACGTCTTCGCGCCGTTGATCACCCATTCGTCACCGTCGCGGACCGCCTTCGTCGTGATCCCCTGGAGGTCGGAACCGGCGCCGGGCTCGGTCATCGCGATCGCCCCGATCATCGCCCCCGAGGCCAGACCGGTGAGGTACTTCTCCTTCTGGGCCTGCGTCCCGAAGGCCATGAGGTAGCCGGGGACGATGCCGTCGGAGACGCCCCATCCGCCGGTCACCCCGCCGACGCCTCGGCGGGCGATCTCCTCGGACCGGACCATCTCGAACCGGAAGTCCGCGACCCCGGCACCCCCGAACTCCTCGGGGATGGCCAGGCCGATGACGCCCGCCTCGGCGGCCTTGACCCACATCCCACGATCGACGAGGTGGTTCTCCTCCCACTCCTCGACGTGGGGGACGACCTCACGGTCGAGGAAAGCCGCGACGGTCGCGCGGAAGGCTTCGTGGTCGTCGTCGTACAGGTTCCGCTTCACTGAGTCCGTCCTCCGTGGGTGCCGGATCGCAGGCCTTCGGCATCCTCGCCGAGGCGGTGACCGCGATCACTGATCGTTCGTTCAGTCTCGCACCGGGGTCGGGGACGGTCAAGCGGCGGCTCAGCCGTTGAATTCCTGCCGGATCTCACCGATGCCCTCGATCGTGGAGACGAGGACCTGACCGGGCTGGAGGAGCTTCGGCGGTTCGCGGGTGAACCCGACGCCCGAGGGGGTGCCGGAGTAGATGACATCGCCGGGGGAGAGGGTGAGGATGCGGGAGAGGCTCTCGACGAGGGCGGGGACGTCGAAGATCATCTGGCTCGTGCGGCCGGACTGGACGACCTCGTCGTCGAGCGTGCAGGTGATCGCGAGGTCGTCGCGATCGGGCAGCTCGTCGGGCGTGACGAGCCACGGCCCCTGCGGCGAGTAGCCGGGGAACGACTTGCCGAGACCGAACTGCGGGGCCGGCCCTTCGAGCTGGGTGGTCCGTTCGGAGATGTCCTGGCCGACGGTGACGCCGGCGACGTAGTCCCAGCCGGTGCCCGTCGGGATGTCATGGGCTTCGCGCCCGATGACGATGACGAGTTCGGCCTCCCAGTCGTTTCGGCCCTCTGGCACGAGGGCCACCGTCGTGTACGGCCCGGTGATCGAGGACTGGAACTTCGGGAACACCGGCGGCAGCGAGTCGGGTCGGTCGAATCCGCTCTCGGTCACGTGCTCGTCGTAGTTGAGGCCGACCCCCATCGACTGCAGGGGTCTTGGCGAGACCGCCCCGAGCTGCGTGGGGTCGATGCTCACGGTCTCCCCGGCGGCATCGGGTGCCCAGGCGAGGAAGTCGTCCCACTGGTCGTAGACGTCCTGGATGTCGGGGCCGAAGCGGCCCTCGCTGGCGGTCGCGACGTCGATGCCCTCACCGTCGGAGGTGAGGATGACGGCGCGGGAGCTGTGATTGGCGAGTCTCATGGTTGTCCTTGTCTGTGAGTAGTCGGTTCGCAGGGTGGCGGTCCCTGGGTGTCGAGGTTCGGTGGGCAGCGCCTCAGCGGTCGACGTTGGCGACCCCGTGATCGAGGATGCCGGGAGGCACCTGGCCGTCCCACTGGTTGATCCAGTAGAGGTCGTCGGGATCCCAGTGTCTGGCCGGCCGGCCCTTGTCGCGGATCGTCTCCATGTCGCAGTAGTACTCGATGACCGTGCCGTTGGGTTCGACGTAGTAGACGGCGACGTTGTCGCCGGCACCGTGGCGCACCGGCCCCCATGCCAGCCGGGCACCGCGACGTGCCAGGCGATCGCCGAGGCGCATGAGGTCGAAGACGTTGCCCGCCTGCCAGGCATGGTGGTGGATGCCGGTCTTGTTCGAGGTGAAGACCGCGATGCCGTGGTGATCGTTGTTGCAGCGCATGAAGAAGTTCTCATTGCCGATCTGGTCGGAAACGACGAAGCCGAAGACGTCGTGGAGGAAGTCGCGCTGCGTGAGGGCATCCCGAACCTGGATGTTCGTGTGCCCGAGGCGGTCCGGAGCGCTCGATCCGCGCTTGAGCATGCTGTAGTCGAGCTTCTCGGTGTAGATCTGCCATGTGAAGCCCTCAGGGCCGACGAAGGCGAAGCCCTCTTCGATGTGGTCTTCGATCGGCTGCTCGGAGATGACCTGGTAGCCGCCGCGGGCGACCTTCTCGCGGATCGCCTCGAGTTCGGCGGTGCTGTCGACGATGAGCCCGGTGTGGTCGAGGGCGTCCTTGTCCGACTGGGTGTAGACGATCTCGTGGTGCTTGTTCTGTGCCGTGAGGAACGCCTTCTTGCCGGATGAATCCGACTCGACGAGCCCGAAGACGTCGATCGCGTTCGTCAGTGTCGCGCCGAGGTCGCGGGTGTGCAGGGAGACGTACCCGATCTCTGAGACTGATCCTTCTGCCGACATGGTCCACTCCTCTTCGAGTCAATAAATCATAATGATTATGCTCAATACGATAGCAGTGAATCCCGGACAATCAAGGGTGCGGTCACGGATGTGCTCGAACTCGACGTCACGAAGGCAGGCTGACCAGGGCTTTCCGGTCCCGCAGAGGGCTCGAGCCGAAGCGCTGTCGGTAGCTGCGGGAGAACTGCGCCTGCGAGCGGAATCCGCTGGCCGCGGCGACCTCGGCCATGCTCATCTCCTGGGCACGTGGGTCGGCGAGCAGGTCCCGAGCCGTCTCGAGTCGGTAGGCGAGCACTGTCTCCGGCACGCTGTGGCCCGCCTCGGCGAAGAGTCGTGAGAGGTGGCGTTCGGAGAGTCCAACGCGCCGGGCGATCCGGGAAGCCGTGAGTCCGGGATCGCGGTGGTGCTCGCTGATGAGCGCTCGCGCCTCGTCGAGAGCTCCGGCGTCTCCTGTGGCGTCGGTGAGCAGGGTGGCGAGCAGGTCGAGCATGCGCTCGTCGAGGCGGGAGCCTCCGCGCAGTCCGCGGGCCGCCAGGGCATCGGCGATGTGGGCGAACTCGCGGCCTGCGGCATCGCGGGGCGACCCGTGCCCGGTGACGAGCGGCGTCGGTCGACGCCACGAGGCCGCGCCGGTGAGCTCGAGGAGCGATTCGCGGGGAAGCCTGACGACGATCTCGTCGACTCCGGTGCTCAGTTCGCGGGTGAACGAAGTGTCTCCGCTCAAGACGACACCGCGCCCGGGGCTGATCTCGAGCCGTCCGAAGCGGTGGGAGAATCTGCTCGACCCGGTCAGCGGAAGGTAGACGAGTGCCCCGGAGACCGGGTGGGCGGCGATGTCGGCCGACTCCCGCCGGACCGTATGCGGGCTTCCCGTGACCCTGGCGATGCGCATCCGCGGCAGCTCGAGCGTCGAGGTCTGCGCGCGGAACCGCGCGCCCACGGCGTGTTCGGTGCGCAGGCCCACGAGCGTCGAGGCGTGGTACGCCTCCCAGCCCTCGACCCGCTGGTGCGCAGGCACCGACCCGGTCGAGAACCGTGCGAGCACGCTCCCTGTCTCAGCTCCTGCAGACATGGACACCATGGTAGACGCCGGAGTGTGACGCCGCTCTCACGTTTTTGACGATTTCGGCCACGATCGCCTCGGCGGGGTGACGGGGAGCACCCGACCTGCCACGCTCGGTCTCAGTTGTCCTGTTCCACCGCAGCAGCAAGACAAGGAGCACCACCATGGTCATCTTCAACGACGGCGTCGCAGAGACCGCGACCCCCGACGGCGATGCCGTCGACACCGACGTCCTCATCGTCGGCTCGGGACCGGCCGGAGCCTCCGCCGCACTCTTCCTCTCGACCCTCGGCGTCGACAACGTCATGATCACGAAGTACCGCTGGACGGCGAACACCCCACGCGCCCACATCACCAATCAGCGGACGATGGAGATCTTCCGCGACGTCGGCATCGAGGATCAGGTGCTCGCCGAGGCGACCCCGCACGAGATGATCGGCGACACCGTCTTCTGCACCTCGATCGCCGGGGAGGAGATCGGACGCATCCTCACGTGGGGCAACCATCCGGCCCGGCACGCCGACTACGAACTCGCCTCGCCCTCCCTCAACTGCGACATCCCGCAGACCTACCTCGAGCCGATCCTCGTGAAGAACGCGACGATGCGAGGGACGCAGACCCGCTTCTCCACCGAGTACCTCTCCCACGTCCAGCATCCCGACCACGTCGACGTCACCGTCCTCGACCGACTGACCGGTCGCACCCAGCTCATCCGCGCGAGTTACCTCATCGGCGCCGACGGAGCCCGGTCGAAGGTCGCCGCCGACATCGACCTGCCGATGGTCGGGGAGATGGACATCGCCGGGTCGATGAACATCACGTTCACAGCCGACCTCGAGAAGCTCGTCGGTCACCGTCCCTCTGTCCTCTACTGGGTGATCCAACCCGGCTCGAACATCGGCGGGATCGGTGCGGGGCTCGTGCGCATGGTCAGGCCGTGGAACGAATGGCTCATCGTCTGGGGCTTCGACATCACCCAGGGGGTGCCGGAGGTCACCGAGGCCGACGCCCTCGAGATCGTGCGCAATCTCATCGGCGACCCCGAACTCGACGCCGAGATCACCGGCATCTCCCTGTGGGGCAACAACGAGCAGTACGCCTCCCGCCTGCAGTCGGGGCGCGTCTTCTGCGCCGGCGACGCCGTGCACAAGCACCCGCCGTCGAACGGCTTGGGATCGAACACGTCGATCCAGGACTCCTACAACCTCGCGTGGAAGCTCGCGGCGGTGCTGCGCGGCACGGCGGGGGAGGAGCTGCTCGAGACCTACTCGAGCGAACGGGCCCCGGTGGCCCAGCAGATCGTCACTCGCGCCAACCAGTCCGGGCGTGAGTTCGGTGAGCTCTTCGCAGCCCTCGGCCTCGAACCGGGACAGTCCGAGGAGGAGATGACCGCGGCGATCGCCTCCCGCAAGGACGCGACCCCTGCCGGTGCTGAGCGCCGCCGACAGGTCAAAGCGGCGATGGAGCTGAAGAACTACGAGTTCAACGCCCACGGGGTCGAACTCGGGCAGCGCTACGCCTCGACCGCCGTCGTCGCCGACGGGCGCGCGCAGACCCCCAACCCGCGCGACCCCGAGCTCTACTACGAAGCGTGCACGGACCCCGGGGTCCGTCTGCCGCACGCGTGGGTGGGCAACTGGATCGACAAGCACTCGACCCACGACCTCGCGCCCTACTCCCGCTTCACCCTCATCACCGGCACCACTGGCGCGGCCTGGGAGGATGCGGCACGTGAGGTGAGCGACCGCCTCGGCGTCGACGTCGAGACCGTCGTCATCGGACCCGACCGCGACATCACCGACCTCTACTTCGACTGGGACCGGATACGCGGCACCGCCGAGGACGGCGCGATCCTCGTCCGCCCCGACAAGCACATCGCGTGGCGGGTCGAGAGCCTTCCCGCCGACCCCGCCGCCGACCTCGAGGCGGCACTCACCGCCGTCCTCTCCCGCAGGGAAAGCTCAGTGCGCACGAGTGCCGCGGACGCCGGTGCTCCGGAGGCGGCAGAGTCTGCCGCCGAACAGCTCGAGAAGCAGGAGGAACCGGCATGAGCCTCGACTTCACCCACACGACGCTCGGCCAGCGCGTCGTCTTCGCCCCCGGACAGGCCGCAGCCCGGATCGCCGAGGAGATCGAGCGCCTCGGTGCCGAACGCATCATGGTCATCGTCTCCGGATCCGCCGCCGACAAGGTGAGCGACTTCTCCTCCCACTTTCCGGTCGCCCTGTGGCACCGCGAGGTCGTCATGCACGTCCCCGCCGAGGTGGCCGACCGGGCCGTGGCCGCCGCCGAGGAGGCCGAAATCGACCTCGTCGTCAGCGTCGGCGGGGGATCGGCGACCGGACTGGCCAAGGCGGTCGCACTCGAGACCCGGATGCCCATCATCGCCGTGCCCACGACCTTCGCCGGCTCCGAGGCGACGAACGTGTGGGGGAGGACGGAGAACGCCCGCAAACGCACGGGAACCGACGACGCCGTGCTGCCGAGAACCGTCGTCTACGATGCCACCCTGCTCGCCGATCTGCCCCACGACCTCGCCGTGGCCTCCGGCCTCAACGCGCTCGCCCACTGCATCGATTCGATGTGGGCACCGCGAGCCGACCCGATCAACCGTGCGCTCGCCCTCGAGGGAATCCGGGCACTGACCCTCGGGCTTCCCCGGCTCGACCCCGACGGCGAGGACCTCACCGGCCTCGAGGACACCCTCTACGGTGCCTACCTCGCCGCCGTGGCCTTCGCCTCGGCGGGGTCGGGCATGCACCACAAGATCGCCCACGTCCTCGGCGGCACCTTCGACCTCCCTCATGCCCAGACCCATGCCACCCTGCTTCCCTACGTCCTCGCCTTCAACGCCCCGGCCGTCCCCGAGGCCGAGACCCGCATGGCCGAGGCCTTCGGGGCGCCGACCGCCGTCGCCGGACTCGAACGCCTCCGTGAGGCCGTCGGTGCCCCGCGGGCCCTGTCCGCGCTCGGCTTCACCGAGGCCGACATCGCCGAGGCGGTCGATCTGTCCCTGGACGCAATCCCCGAGGACAACCTGCGGGCAGTGACAAAGGAGAACCTCACCAACCTGCTCACCGCGGCCCTCCACGGTGACGAACCGACGTCCGCTGCGAAGAGAGCCTGATGCGAACCCGCTGCGGCGCGCAGTACGAGCGCCGCCGAAACGAAGGAGCGACACCATGACCAGCACCACCCGTTCGAACCTCACTCCCGAAGAGGTCGAGCAGCGCCTGACCGAGACGGTCATCGCCTCGTTCTCAGGCACCTCCGACGAGCGGCTCAAGGAGCTCATGACCTCCCTCGTCACCCACCTCCACGGCTTCATCCGCGACGTGCGGCTGACCGAGGAGGAATGGAACCAGGCGATCGCCTTCCTCACCGCCGTCGGCCACATCACCGATGACCGCAGGCAGGAATTCATCCTCCTCTCCGACGTCCTCGGGGCGTCGATGCAGACGATCAACGTGAGCAACACTCCGTACAAGGACGCGACCGAGGCCACGGTGTTCGGCCCGTTCTTCGTCGACGACGCCCCGCGCATCGACAACGGCGGCGACATCGCCGGCGGGGGAGTGGGGCAGCCGGCCTGGGTCGAGGGCGTCGTCCGGGACACGGACGGCAACCCGGTGCCGGGAGCGCGGATCGAGGTGTGGGAGGCCGACGAGGACGGCCTCTACGACGTCCAGCACGATGACGAGCGCGTCTACGGACGCGCCCATCTCTTCTCCGAGGACGACGGATCGTTCCGGTTCTGGGGACTCACCCCCACCCCGTATCCCATCCCCGACGACGGCCCGGTCGGCGCACTGCTGGCGGCCACCGGCCGGTCGCCGATGCGCGCGAGTCACCTCCACTTCATGGTCACCGCCCCCGGACTGCGCACACTCGTCACCCACATCTTCGTCACCGGCGACGAACTGCTCGCCACCGACTCGGTGTTCGGCGTCAAGGAGTCGCTCATCAAGGACTTCGAACAGCAGGAGCCGGGGACGCCGACGCCCGACGGGCGCGATCTCGGCGACGCCTCATGGTCGCGGGCCCGCTTCGACATCGTCCTCGCCCCCGAAGGAGCGTGAGGGGTTGCCAGGGAGGCCGCGAGCGCGAATACTGCGAGGCACGGTGACTCGGCGACAGAGGAGCGGTGATGGGCGAGACGGTGCGGATCGCGCAGGTGAGGATCGACCACGCGGACAAGGTGCTCTTCGGCCCTGACGGCCCACCGGTGACGAAGGCCGATCTCGCCCGGTACTGTGCCGACATCGCCGAGGCGATGCTGCCTCACACCCGGGGCCGGCCGATCTCGATGGAGCGCTTCCCCCACGGCATCGACGGGGAATCGTTCTTTGAGAAGCGGGCACCCGCGTACTTCCCTGACTTCGTCCACCGGGTGCGGGTCGATGTCGAGACCGAGCACCGCAGCCAGGACCAGGTGGCCATCGACAACACGCAGACGCTCGTCTATCTTGCCGACCAGGCGTGTCTGACTCCGCACACGTGGCTCTCGACCGCGGCCGACCTCGAGCGGCCCGACCAGCTCCTCGTCGACCTCGACCCGACTGTGCCGGGACTCGACGCGGTGCGCCGGGCGACGACGATGGTCGGGCAGCTCTGCGCGGAGCTCGGACTCACGGCCTTCGTCAAGACGACCGGGTCCCGCGGCTACCACGTCATGGTTCCCCTGCGCCCCGCCCATGACTTCGACGTCGTCCGCGACTTCGCCCACCGCTTCGCCGAGGTCCTCGTCGCCCGCGACCGCGACCTGCTCACCACAGCGGCGCGCAAAGCGAAGCGGGGTGACCGGGTCTACCTCGACGTCGCCCGCAACGCGTACGCGCAGACGGCCGTGCCGCCCTTCGCGGTGCGCGCGCGTCCGGGAGCGCCGGTGTCGATGCCGATCACCTGGGACGAGGTGGACACCGTCGCACCGCAGGAGTTCACGATCGCCTCCGCCGCCCGGCGCCTGAAGACCCACGGCGATCCGTGGGCGGGCATCGCCCGGCACCGACAGGGCCTGAGCAGGGCGATGGAAAGGCTCGAGCGGCTGAGCGGCACCTGAGCCCCCTCAGCCGGTCGTGCCTCCACCCGTCTCGTCGATCCAGATCCATCCTGCGGGCATCGGTGCCCACGCTGCGACCTCACGGCCGTCCTTCGACGAGTCGGCGAGGACGACGACCTGCCGGGCGCGTTCGGCGATGAGCTCCTTCGTCCGCGCTTCGGCCAGAGTCGGCTCACCGAGGCCGACGGCCGGGTCGACGGCGTCGGCGCCGAGGAAGGCGATGTCGACGTGGATCCGGGACAGGGCATGGTCGGAGAGCGCTCCCGTCGTGCCGTGCGACATCGTCGAGACCTCGCCGCCGACCATGACGACCGTCGGGCCCTCGGGGTGGGCGAGGGTGAGGGCGATCTCAAGCCCGCGGGTGATGACGGTGAGGTCGCTGCGATCGCGGATGCGCTCGGCCAGGCGCACCGTCGTCGACCCAGCGTCGAGGAAGACCGTGCGCACGCTCGGGTCGGAGAGATGGACCGCCGCGGCCGCCGCGATCACGTCCTTCGCCTCGGCGTTGAGCTCCATCCGCTCACCCAGCGGAGGTTCGACGTAGCCGGCGGCAGCTGCTCCGCCGATCGTGCGGATGACCTCTCCGGCCTCGGCCATCTCCCGCAGGTCCCGCCGGATCGTCGACTCCGAGGTTCCGAGTTCGGCGGCCAGGCGCGGAATCGACCAGGACCCGGTCTTGAGCAGGGACATGATGTCGTCACGTCGCCGCTGCGTGCCCGTGCGGATCGCCATCGCGCACCCCTCCCTTCTCGTTCGCCCTCACCTCGGCAGGTCGGTGAAACCTGCCGCGGACTCTGTCACCTCGGCAGGTACTCCGCGCGGATCCCGTCGACGAAGGGAGCGTAGCCGATCGCTGCCCGGTAGGCCGAGCGCATCGTGCCCGCGTCGGCGAGTCCCTGCCCGGCGATGTCGAATGCGGTGCCGTGATCGACCGAGGTGCGCAGGATCGGCAGGCCCACGGTGACCGAGATCGTCCCGTCGAAGTCGTAGGTCTTCGCGGCGATGTGGCCCTGATCGTGGTACTGCGAGAGGATCCCGTCGAAGCGACCGGTCAGGCCCTGATGGAAGACGGAGTCGGCGGGGATGGGGCCTGCGACGTCGAAGCCGCGGGAGGCGTTGACCGCCTCGACGGCGGGGCGGAGGATCTCGATCTCCTCATCCCCGAACGCCCCGTTCTCCCCGCCGTGCGGGTTGAGGGCGGCCACGGCGAGCCGGGGCTCGGTCACCCCGTAGAGCTGAAGGGCGCGGTGGGCGCGTTCGATCGAGTCGACCTGCGTCTCGACCGTGAGCGCGTCGATGGCCCGCCGCAGGGACATGTGCCGCGTGGCGAAGAAGATCTGGAGCCTGTGATCGGGGATCTTCGTGTCCTCGACGACGAACATCGTGTCCTGCTTCGTCACCCCGGTGAGCTCACCGAGCATCTCCGTGTGCCCGAGGTGGACCGACCCCGACTCCCACACGGCCTCCTTGTTGATCGGGCCGGTGACGATGCCGGCGATCTCCTCGTCCATCGCCGCCTTCGTCGCGACCTCGATCGCCGTCACCGCCGCTCGTCCCGCGCGGGCGTCGACGACGCCCCAGTCGGGCAGGTCGTCACCGAGGACGCCTAAGTCGAAGACGTCGATGACGCCTTCCCCCGCCGAGGCGGTCGTCCAGTCGCTCACGGCCCGCAGTTCGACGTCGAGTCCGAGGACGTCGACGGCGCGCCGCATGACCGCGAGGTCGGCGACGGCGATGCCGTGCTGGTCGCCCTGCCCGGCGAATTCGGCGAGCACCTGTGCGGTGATCTCGGGACCGATCCCGACGGGGTCTCCGACGGTGACGGCGAGGACGGGTGCGGACATGTCATGCTCCTTCTCTGGGGGCGAAAGGGGTGGGAGGTCGGGTGGACGGGGTCTCATCCCGCACCGACCCGCGAGGTCGCCAAGAGGTAGTCGAGGCAGAGCGCGGCCGTGCCGGAGTCGCCGATGAGCCCGCCCTTGGTGACGATGGGCATTCCGTCGGCACGACCTCCGACGAGGCGACCGCCGACGGCGAGGGGGATGATCTCCTTCTCGATCTCCATCCCCACCGCCCCGACCGCGGTCATCACCGCTGCGGTGACGTCGCCGCCGGTGGTGTAGAGGCCGGTGACCTCGGGGGCCTCCATGACGATCCCCGCGATCTCAGCCAGCCTGCGCGTCGTCTCCTCCGCCGCGGCATCGGTGAGGTCGACGACGTCGGAGGCCTCGGTGACGGTGGCGACGATGACCGCCTTCGCCGAGGTGACCGACCCGATCCGTGCCAGTGTGGCCTCGACGTCGGGCAGGCCCTCGCCGTCAAGGACCGTGCGGACCACGCAGACGGACGGATCCTCGCTCAGGGTCGCCAGCTGTGCCCGGGTGACCTCGGTCGCCGAGCCGGAGATCCCGAAGACGACCCCGCGGGAACGGGTGGGCAGCAGGGACCTGGCGAGGGCGAGGCTGCCGGGACCGGGATCGATCGTCACCCAGTCGAGGACCTCGCCGTGGCGCAGATTCGCGTGGAGCCGAGCGTGCTCGCCGGGGGCGTCTGCGGGGATGTCCGCGATCTCGCGTGTCACCGAGGCGACGACGGACCCGACGAGCTCGATGTGCTCGGTGGTCAGGGCATCGACGACGATGACGTCGGCACCGGAGGAGATGCCGGAGATCACCCCGGCGCGAACGGCCCGTCGGCCCTGCAGGACCCGGGAGAGCTCGATGAGGTGGCATTCGAGGTCGGTGCCGTCTTCGAGGATCCGGTCGACCTCCGAGGTCCGCATCGGCGAGCGCACGTCTCGGGCGAGCTCGGTGTGCTCGAGCAGCGTGCCGTCGAGGAGTTGGAGGCCCTGGACCGTGGTGCGTCCGGCGGCAGGGAAGGCGGGCACGCACAGACCGATGACCCGGCGGGGCACCCCGCCGGCTGCCTGAGCCAGCTGTCGGCGGGCCTCGAGCGCCGCCTCGGCGGTGACCCCGACGTTGCCGCGCAGGGTCGTGTCGATCCGGCACGCGAGGAGGTCGACGTCGCCGGCGACGCGGATGAGGGCATCGGTGAGTTCGGCGGCCTTCCGGGCGGGAAGGTGCCTCGAGTCGGCGTTGAGGACGACGGCGTCGTAGTCGTCGAGGAGGACGTCGAGGTCGACCCTCTCGTGCGGACTCGTCCCCGTCACGGTGATCGTGCGCAGCCCCGCCTCGGCGAAGAGGGCACCGCACGCGTTCCCACCGGTGAGGTCGTCGGCGACGATGAGGATCCGGGAGTGCTCCGGTTCGATCGGGTCGCTGTTCATACGACCAAGTCGAGCACGAAGAGCAGCGGAATGGAACCGAGCCACACGGCGGTCGTGATCCCCGACCAGCCCTTGATCGCCTGGATGCCGTCGAGCCCGGCGAAGCGGGTGACGACCCAGAAGTATGAGTCGTTGAAGTAGGAGAAGACCATCGACCCGGCCGTGCACGCCATGACCGCGACGAGCGGGCTGAGCCCGAGAGGCTCGATGAGCGGGGCGGTGACGGAGGCGGCGGTGATCATCGCGACCGTGCCCGACCCCTGGGCCAGGCGGACGAGGGAGGCGATGATGAACGGGACGAGGAGCGCGGGCAGGCTGATCGAGGCGATCGCCTCCGCCAGGGCGTCGCCGACGCCCGACTCGCGCAGCACCATGCCGAAGCTGCCGCCGGCCCCGGTGATGAGGAGGATGAGGCCGGCCGAGGCGGCGGCGTCGGCGAGCCAGCTCTGGACCTGCGAGCGCGGGGTGAACCGCGGCAGCAGGGTGTAGACGGCGAGGACGAGGCCGATGATGAGGGCGACGACGGGGTTGCCGATGAATGCGAGCGGAGCGACCCAGCTCGAGGGTTCGTAGTCATCCCCGGAGAGCACGCCCTGGGCGTTGCGGTCGATCGCCGTCGACACGGTGTTCGCGACGATGAGGAGGAGGGGGATGATGAGGGGGAGGAAGCCGAGGAACGCCCCGGGCTTCTTCCCGCCGGCCGCGGTTGCGGGAGTCTCCGTCGTCGTCTCCTCGGTGACCGTCACCTCGTCCCCGGTGACCGTGTCGACTGTGGTCGCCGAGGCGGTCGCCGCTCCGACGCCGGCCGTTGCGTAGACGTCGCGGCTGACCTTGGCGTTGAGGTACGGCTCGAGCTTCGGGCCGATCCAGCGCGCGTAGATGACGACGACGGGCAGGAGGAGGACGGTGAAGACGAGGCCGGTGAGGATGACTCCGCCGATGTCGGCACCGAGGATGCCGGTCGCAGCGAGCGGGCCCGGGGTGGGCGGAACCATGTGGTGGGTGAGCGTCATGCCGGCACCGAGGGCAAGAGCGAGCGTGATGTAGCCGCCGCGCTTGACGCGGGCGATCGACCGGGCGAGCGGATTCATGATGACGTACCCGGAGTCGCAGAAGACGGGGATCGACACGAGCGAGCCGACCGATCCCATCGCCCACGGTTCGCGTCCCTTGCCGAAGGCGCGGAGGAACGCGCGGGCGAGGGAGTCGGCGGCTCCGGAGACCTCGAGGATCTTGCCGATGCCCACGCCGAGGCCGATGACGATGCCGATGCTCGCGAGCGTGGTGCCGAAGCCCGTTGTCACCGCGTCGATGAGGGAGAGCAGGTCCTGACCGGCGACGACGCCGGTGACGAGAGCGGCGATGAGCAGGGCGATGAAGGCGTCGAGGCGGGTCGCGAGAACGATGATGACGATCGTCGCGATCCCGGCGACGAGTGCCGCGATGAGCTGCAGGTCCATGGGTTCCTCCACGTTGAGGCTGGCCGGGGGATCCGGTCAGGGAGCCGACTGAACCGGCTCAGAAGTTGCACAGTATGAGCAAGTATGGGCCATAGATGCGCATGAAAGCAAAGAAAATTTCTCGAGATCACCTCGGATTGGCCCTTGAATAATACCCGTGGGGGGTATATGTTCGAGGTATGGACACACAGCGCGAGGACAACACGGGCACCGATGTGCACGCCGGTCACGAGCACATGGACCACGCTCCGACGGACCACGGCGAGGACCATTCGCACATGGACCACTCCGGTATGGAACACGGCGATCATGGCGACCACGCCAGCCATGGCGATCATTCCGATCACGCGGGCCGTGGCGAGCACGCCGGCCACGGCGACCACTCCGGCCACGGTGGTCACGGCGGGCACGCCGCGGTGTTCGGCCGCCTCTTCGTCGTCAATCTCATCATCGCCGTCCCCGTCGTCGCGTTCAGCCCGATGTTCGGCCACCTCGTCGGCTACATGGTGCCCGAGTCGGGACCGTGGGGTTGGCTGCGCTGGATCGCGCCGATCCTCGGCACCGTCATGTACGTCTGGGGCGGTCGGCCCTTCCTCACCGGCGGGCTGAGCGAGCTGCGGTCGCGCAAGCCGGGCATGATGCTCCTCATCGCGCTCGCGATCACTGTCGCCTTCCTCGCCTCATGGGGTTCGTCGCTCGGACTCCTCCACCCCGAGCTCGACTTCTGGTGGGAGCTCGCCCTCCTCATCGTCATCATGCTCGCCGGCCATTGGCTCGAGATGCGCTCGCTCGCGCAGACCACCTCGGCGCTCGACAGCCTCGCAGCCCTCCTGCCCGACGAGGCGGTCAAGGTCGTCGACGGGCAGATGGTCACGGTCTCACCCGAGGACCTCGTCGTCGGCGACATCGTCGTCGTCCGTCCCGGCTCCGCGGTTCCCGCCGACGGCCGCATCGTCGACGGCACCGCGGAGATGGACGAGTCGATGATCACCGGCGAGTCCCGCCCGGTGCGCCGCGGCGTCGGCGACACCGTCGTCGCCGGCACCGTCGCCACGGACTCCGGGGTGCGCATCGAGATCACCGCGACCGGTGACGACACCGCCCTCGCCGGCATCCGCAAGCTCGTCGCCGACGCGCAGAACTCCTCGTCCCGCGCGCAGCGCCTGGCCGACCGGGCCGCCGCCTGGCTGTTCTGGTTCGCCCTCGGCGCCGCTGTCATCACCGCGATCGTCTGGACGCTCGTGGGCATGCCCGACACCGCCGTGGTCCGCACGATCACCGTCCTCGTCATCGCCTGCCCCCATGCGCTCGGTCTGGCGATCCCGCTCGTCGTCTCGATCGCCACGGAGCGCGCCGCCCGCGCCGGCGTCCTCATCAAGGACCGTCTCGCGCTCGAGACGATGCGCACCGTCGACGCCGTCCTCTTCGACAAGACCGGCACCCTGACCAAGGGCGAGCCGACCGTCACCGCCGTCGAGACCACGGGAGAGCGCGGCCAGGACGAGGTGCTCGCCCTGGCAGCAGCGGCCGAGACCGACAGTGAGCACCCGCTCGCCCGCGCCATCGTTCGGGCAGCCGAGGACCGGGGGCTGCGCGTGCCGAGCGCGCAGAACTTCTCCTCGTCTCCGGCCGTGGGCGTGCGCGCCGAGGTCGACGGGTCCGTCGTCGAGGTCGGCGGACCGCATCTGCTCACCGAACGCGGAGCCGCCGAGGCGCAGGTCGCCGAGAAGTGGCGCAGTGAGGGGGCGATCATCCTCCACGTCCTCGTCGACGGCTCCGTCGTCGGTGCCCTGCGCCTGGCCGACGAGATCCGGCAGGAGTCACGGGAGGCAATCGACGCACTCCACCACCAGGGGATCGAGGTCGTCATGATCACCGGTGACGCCGAGGCGGTCGCCCGGTCCGTGGCCCGTGACCTCGGCATCGACCGGGTCTTCGCGGGAGTCCGTCCCGCGGACAAGGCCGCGAAGGTCTCCGAACTCCAGGCGGAGGGCAAGACGGTGGCGATGGTCGGCGACGGCGTCAACGACGCCCCGGCGCTCGCGCAGGCCGATGTCGGCATCGCGATCGGCGCCGGCACGGATGTCGCGATCGGCTCGGCCGGCGTCATCCTCGCCTCCGACGATCCGCGGTCCGTCCTCTCCGTCCTCGAGCTCTCCCGGGCCAGCTACCGGAAGATGAAGCAGAACCTCTGGTGGGCGGCGGGATACAACCTCATCGCGGTGCCGCTGGCCGCGGGCATCCTCGCCCCGATCGGCTTCGTCCTGCCGATGAGCGTCGGCGCGATCCTCATGTCCGCCTCGACGATCGTCGTCGCCCTCAACGCGCAGCTGCTGCGTCGCCTCGACCTCAGCCCCGAGGCCGCGGTCGCCGCCGCGGAGCGGTGAACCGCCCGGCCCCAGCGCTCGGGCCTCAGCGCTCGAGCACCTCGTCGAGCGCACTCGCTCCGGCGGCGACCGTGACCTGGGTGCCCCACGGGTCGGTGAGGCGCAGGGAGCGTCCGTCGTCGGCGAAGTCGAGGGAGTGGCGACGCAGACGCTGCCCGAGGGCGTCGAGGTCATCGCGGCCCGGCACGGTGATCGCGAGGTCCCCGAGGCCGAGGCTCGCCGCCCGCGGTCCGGCGCCGAGGCTGTTCCACGTGTTCATCGCGACATGGTGGTGGTAGCCGCCCGCGCCGGCGAAGAGCGCCCCGGGCATCGTCGAGTGCGTGACGCCGAACCCGAGGGCATCGACGTAGAAGGCCCGCGCCCTCTCGATGTCGCCGACCTGGAGATGGACGTGCCCGACGGTGCCTGCGAGTTCCGAGGTGTGCGCGAGGGCGTCGGTCGTCAGGTGCTCACGGAGGAACGCGTCGGGGTCGAACCGGATCGAATCCATCTCGACCTCACCGTCGGGGGAGTGGCCCCACGTGGCGCGATCGCGGTCGACGTAGAGTTCGATGCCGTTGCCCTCCGGATCGGTGAAGTAGAAGGCCTGGCTGACGAGGTGGTCCTGGGAGGCGACGAAGCGGCTGCGCGTGTTCTCCGCGGCGTGGGCGACGGTCGCGGCCAACGACTCCGGTGTCTCGAAGAGGAACGCGGTGTGGAAGAGCCCCGCCTGCCGAGGGTCGACACCGGGCAGACCGGGCGTCGCGACGAACTTGACCATGGGCGTCCTGCCGCGCCCGAGCGCCCGGTGGACCTCACGCCCCCGGCTCGACTCCTCGAGCGGTTCGAGGGCGAGTGCGTCGGCGTAGTAGTCGGTCATCGTCTCGAGGTCGCCGACGCGCAGGGTGACGGCGTCCATGCCGAGATCGGCGCTGAGCGCCGTCTCGGAGGTGGGATCGGTGGACATGGCCTGCTCCTTGCTGTCTCCGGCGGACTCCGCTGTGCCCGAGGTGCTGACGTCGCCCGAGGCGCTGAAGTCTCATCGTAGTCCCGCAGGGCGAGAGGGGTCCCATCGCAGACGGGTCACGCCCGGGGTAGGGGAGCGTGCGCATCCTTGCCGGGCCTGCGAGGGGAGACGATGATGGGGACATGACAGCGCAACGGCAGCCCCATCCCCACGAACCCCACGAGCGCGGCACCGGTCAGAAGCTCAACTGGCTGCGCGCGGGCGTGCTCGGTGCCAACGACGGCATCGTCTCGACCGCCGGTGTCGTCATCGGTGTCGCCGCAGCGACACCGGACAACATCGCCGCGATCGCCACCGCCGGCGTCGCGGCCCTCGTCGCCGGCGCGTTCTCGATGGCCGGGGGAGAGTACGTGTCGGTGAGCACGCAGCGCGACACCGAGAAGGCGCTCATCGCCAAGGAGAAGCAGGAGCTCACGGAGATGCCCGACGACGAGCTCGCCGAGCTCGCCGGCTTCTACCAGGAGAAGGGGCTCTCGCCGGAGCTCGCCCGCGAAGTCGCCGTGGAGCTGACGAAGCGGGATGCGCTGGCCGCCCACGCCGAGGTCGAGCTCGGCATCGATCCAGAGCAGTTCACGAATCCGTGGGCGGCGGCGGCGTCCTCGTTCGTCTCGTTCACCGCCGGCGCCCTCATCCCGCTCGTCCTCATCCTCCTGCCCGTCGGCGCCCACCGTGTGTGGGTGGCGGCCGCGGCCGTCGTCGTCGGTCTCTTCCTCACCGGGTGGATCAGTGCGGGCCTCGGACGGGCACCGAGGCGGCCCGCCGTCATTCGCAACGTCCTCATGGGATCGGCGACGATGGTCGCGACCTACCTCATCGGCCTACTCTTCGGAGTCGCGACGGGCTGACTCCCTTGTCCGGCAAGTCATCCAATGTATTGAAGGTAATTCTCATATCGGATGGGAAACGTTTGGCGAAGATTCTTGTCATTGACGATCGAGGCATCTAGTCTGAACTACAGACATAGGATGTCTTAGGTATTCAATGAGGAGTCCCGCCAGATGTCAGATACCGCGAGCACCCCGCTGCTCGACATCCGCGGCGCCGGGAAGTCGTTCCCCGGCGTCCGCGCCCTTGCCGATGTCGATCTCGATCTCCGCCCCGGCGAAGTCCTCGGACTCGTCGGGGAGAACGGAGCCGGGAAGTCGACGCTGATGAAGCTGCTCTCCGGGGTCTACACGCCCGACACCGGAGAGTTCCGCATCGACGGGAAGCCGGTGTGCATCGGATCGACGACCGAGGCCGAACGCCTCGGCATCGCGATCATCCACCAGGAGTTCAACCTCGTCGACGACCTCACCGTCGCCCAGAACATCTACCTCGGCCGGGAACCGCGGATCGGTCCCTTCATCAGCGAACGTCGGCTCAACCGGGATGCCGCGGCGCTCCTGGCAAGGCTCGGTCTCACCCTCGACCCGAAGGCGGTCGTCGGTCGCCTCACCGTGGCTGCGCAGCAGATGGTCGAGATCGCCAAAGCGCTCAACCAGGACGCGCGGATCCTCATCATGGACGAGCCGACCGCCGCCCTCAACGATGAGGAGGTCGAGATCCTCCACGGCCTCATCCGCCGCTTCGTCACGCCCGAGACCGGGGTCATCTACATCTCCCACCGAATGCCCGAGCTCAAGGCGATCACTCAGCGCATCACCGTCATCCGCGACGGAGAGAAGATCGGAACCGTGCCCACAGCGACGACGGACATGCCCGAAGTCATCCGGATGATGGTCGGACGCGAACTCGACGCCGTCACCGAGGTCCCGAGCTATCAGGGCACCGCCGAGGTGGTCCTCGAGGTCCGCGACCTGGCGACGAAGGCGAAACTCAAGGGCATCAGCTTCGGCCTGCGGCGCGGAGAGATCCTCGGTCTGGCCGGGCTCATGGGCGCCGGGCGGACGGAGACGGCGCGGGCGATCATCGGTGCCGACCCGCTTTCGGCGGGCGAGATCCGCTTCGGAGGCAGGCGCGTGCGCATCCCCAATCCCGCCGCCGCGGCACGGATGGGCATCTGCTATCTCTCCGAGGACCGCAAGCAGCTCGGCGTCCTCACCGGACAGAGCGTGCGCGACAACATCGCCCTGCCGAGTCTGCGCCGCTTCAGCCGCGCCGGCTTCACCGACGAACGGCGGATCGACGCCGCTGCCCGTGACTTTGTCTCCACCCTGAAGATCCGGACCCCGTCGATCCAGCAGATCCTCGAGCGGCTCTCCGGCGGCAACCAGCAGAAGGTCGCGATCGCCAAATGGCTCGTGCGCGACTGCGACGTCTTCATCTTCGACGAACCCACCCGCGGCATCGACGTCGGGGCGAAGGCGGAGATCTACGCGCTCCTGCGCGAACTCAGCCGGCAGGGCAAGTCGATCATCGTCATCTCCTCCGAACTGCCCGAGGTCCTCCTGCTCTCCCACCGCATCGCGGTGCTCAGCGAAGGCCACCTCACCGGCATCCTCGACGCCGCCGAGGCGACGCAGGACTCGATCATGGAACTCGCCACCCGGTACACCGAATCGATGGGAATCGTGGCCTGAATGAACACCGAACTCGCCTCCGCCCCCGCGTCGCAGACGACCGCAGCGTCGTCGCCGAGTCGGCCGGCGGGCACCCGCAGCCGGTGGCGCAACTCGCTGCAGCAGCTGCTCGCCGTCGCCAGTCTCGTCATCATCGTCATCGTCTTCGCGATCATCAATCCCGACTCGTTCCTCACCCTGACCAACCTCTCGACGATCCTCACCACGGTGACGACGGTCGGGCTGCTCGCCCTCGGCGTCACGTTCATCATCATCACCGGCGGCATCGACCTCTCGGTGGGAACGGGCATGATCCTCTGCGGAGTCATGGCCGGGGTCTTCATCACGAACATGGGCCTGCCGCTGCCCGTCGGCATCGCCCTGACGATCGGCTTCGGCGGGCTCATCGGGCTCATCAACGGATTCAACGTCGCCGTCCTCGGGCTCCCGTCCTTCATCGCCACACTCGGGATGATGATGGTCACGCAGGGGCTCTCCCTCGTCATCAGCGGCACGAAGCCGATCTACTTCACCGAAGAGCCGGGGTTCGGGGCGATCATGAATGCCTCGCTCGTGCCGGGGATGCGCCTGCCCCTGGGCACCGTGCTCTTCCTCGTCCTCATCGTCGTCTCCGTGATCATCCTGCAGCGCACCCTCATCGGACGCACGGCCTTCGCGATCGGATCGAATGAGCGGGCCACCCGGCTCTCGGGCGTCAACGTCCGGGCGTGGCTCATCTCCGTCTACGTCCTCTGCGGCCTCTTCGTCGGCCTCGCCGGGGTGCTCTCGGCCTCCCGTCTCAGCTCGGCTCAGCCCACCGGCGGCGCCGGCATCGAGCTGCAGGCGATCGCCGCGGTGATCATCGGCGGCACCTCGCTCGCCGGCGGCCGGGGGTCGATGATCGGCACGGTCATCGGCGCGCTCATCATGGCCGTCCTCGACAACGGCCTGCGGATGGCAGGGGTCGCCCAGGAATGGCAGCAGGTCGCCATCGGCGTCGTCGTCCTCCTCGCCGTCTACCTCGACATCGTCCGGAAGAAGAACTCGGCGAGCGGGTCCTCGACCTAGGAAGGCCCACCGTCCCATCACGTTCCACCACGGCACCCACACACCGCCTCATCATTCGAAGGAGAACACCATGAGGACCAGCAAGCTGCTCACCTCGCTCGCGGCTCTCTCTGCCGCAGCGCTCATCGCCACCGGCTGCGGGTCGGGCGGATCAGGTGGGGGAGGTGAGGGCGAACGGACCATCGCGATCATCTCCAAGGGCTACCAGCACCAGTTCTGGCAGACCGTGAAGAAGGGCGCCGAGGAGAAGGCGAAGGAGCTCGGGGTGACCGTGACCTTCGAGGGCCCCGACAGCGAGACCGACGTCGAACAGCAGGTCACCCAGCTGCAGGGAGCCCTCGACAAGCAGCCCGACGCCGTCGCCATCGCCGCGCTCGACAGCAAGGCCGTCATCCCTCTGCTCCAGCAGGCGCAGTCGAGTGACATCCCCGTCATCGCCTTCGACTCCGGCGTCGACAGCGACATCCCGCTCACCACGGTCGCCACCGACAACAAGGCGGCCGCGGCCGAGGATGCGAAGAAGCTCGCCGAAGCCCTCGACGGGAAGGGCAAGGTCGGCATCGTCACCCATTCGGAGACCGCGCAGACCGGTGTCGACCGGCGCGACGGCTTCGTCGAGTACCTCGAGGCCAACGAACCGGGCATCGAGATCGTCGCGGAGCAGAACGCCGACGGCGACCAGGCGAAGTCCGCGGATGCGACGAAGGCGATGCTCCAGTCGAACAAGGACCTCGCCGGCCTCTACGGCACGAACGAAGGCGCGGCGATCGGCGTCGTCCAGGGCGTCAAGGAGCTCGGGAACACCGATGTCACCGTCGTCGGATTCGACTCCGGCAAGGCGCAGATCGATGCGATCAAGGACGGCTCGATGCTCGGAGCGGTGACGCAGAGCCCGCTCGACATCGGCGGAAAGACCGTCCAGGCCGCCGTCGACGCCATCGACGGCAAAGAGCTCGAGAAGGAGATCCCGACGAGCTTCTACTGGTACGACAAGTCGAACATCGGGGACCCGAAGATCGCCGAGCTGCTCTACGAATGATCCGCTCGGAGGACGGCGCGACCGCCTCGGCGAGGACGGACTCCCACCTCGCCGGGGTGCGGTCGTCTCCGCCGAGGCGGTCGTGTACTAGGTTGGGGCCATGGCACTGACGGACGACGCGCTCGACAAGATCAAGGACCTCATCGTCTCCGGCGAGCTTCGGCCCGGCGACCGACTGCCGCCGGAGGCCGAGCTCGCTGAACGCCTCGGCCTGTCACGGAACTCGCTGCGCGAGGCGGTCAAGGCCCTCGACTTCATCAACGTCCTCGACGTCCGCCGGGGATCGGGCACCTACGTCACCTCGCTCTCGGCCGAAGACCTCACCGAGGCGGTGTCCTTCCTCGTCGACGTCCACGCCTCCGGGTCGCTCAAGGAGATCCTCGAGGTCCGTCGGATCTTCGAGGCCGAGACCGCGTATCGGGCGGCCGAGCGGATCGACGAGGAGGGTCTCGCTCAGCTGCGGCAGACGATCAGCGACACGGATCCCGCCTCGGTCGAGTCCCTCGTCGCCCACGACTTCGAGTTCCATTCGACGATCGCGAAGCATTCGGGCAACGCCTACCTGGCGGCGATGCTCGAGGCCGTGTCGATGAAGACGACCCGGGCCAGGACGTGGCGGGGGATGACCGAGGCCGGAGCCGTCGAGCGCACGCTCGAGGAGCATCGGCTCATCATCGATGCGCTCGCCGCCGGGGACGCCAGGCTGGCCCAGTCGATCATGATCCTTCACGTCTCCGGCGTCCAGCGCTGGGTCGACCACGTCGATGTCGTCACCGAGGAGGATCTCGACGACATCGCCGAAGCCTGAGGAAGCCGTCTCATTCGGGACGCAGACGCAGTCCCTGCATGCCACCGTCGACGGCGACGGCCGTGCCCGTCGTCGATCCCTGGAGGGGACTGGCGAGGAAGACGATCGTGCGCGCCACCTCCTCGGGTTCGACGAGGCGACCGTGCGGCTGGCGGGCGTTGAGCGCCCGCAGCTCCGCCTCGGGGTCCTCGGCCCTGGCCATCAGCCCGGTCATCACCCACGGGGTGTTCGCGGTGCCCGGGCACACGGCGTTGACGCGGATGCCCTCACGGACGTGGTCGGCGGCCATGGCCAGCGTCATCGAGTAGATCGCTCCCTTGCTCGCCGAGTAGAGGACACGGTCGGGCAGTCCCGCAGTGGCGGCGACCGACGAGGTGTTGACGATCGCTGCGTGCTCCGAGCGGCGCAGGTAGGGCAGGGCGGCGGCGGTGACCCGGGCGACGGAGACGACGTTGACGCTGAGCACACGCTCCCATTCGGCATCGTCGTTGGCATCGACCTGCCCCTGTGCCCCGATCCCCGCGTTGTTGACGACGATGTCGATGCCGCCGAACTCCGCGGCCGCCGCCTCGACGGCGGCCGCGACGGAGGCACGGTCGGAGACGTCGCAGGCGAGCCCGAGTGCGCCGTCCGGAGCGCCTGCGGGGTTGAGGTCGAGGACGGCGACGTTCGCCCCGCCGTCGAGAAGGAGCTCGGTCACGGCCCTGCCGATGCCCGATGCGCCACCGGTGACGAGGGCGGTGAGACCGGCGAATTCCGATATGGTGCTCATGCTGTGCAGCTTTCTCTCTGGAGTCGGATGGTGGAGGTCGACGTCACAGGCCGATGGACGTCGGCCGGTCAGTCGAGGAGGAGGTCGGCGCCGGTCCCGGCGGGAGCGTCGACCCGGAAGTAGGCCTGCCGCTGTCGACCGAGTCCCTCGATCTCGACCTCGGAGACATCCCCGGGTTCGAGGTAGGGGAAGCGGCCGGAGAGGGCGACGCCCTGCGGGGTCCCGGTGGAGATGACGTCGCCGGGCTCGAGCTGCATGTACTGGCTCAGCCGCCAGACGATGTCCTCGACGGGGAAGATCATGTCAGAGGTGTTCGAGTCCTGCCGGGGTTCCCCGTTGACCCAGCTGGCGAGCCGGAGCCGGTGCGGGTCGATCGCGTCGGCGGTGACGAGGCAGGGTCCCAGCGGCATCGAGTCCTTGACGACCTTGCCCTTCGACCACTGCCCTCCCGAATGCACCGTCTGGTAGTCGCGTTCGGAGAGGTCGTTGGCGACGAGGTAGCCGCCGATGACCTCGGCGGCGGCCTCCGGGCTCTCGAGGTAGGCGGCCCGGGCACCGATGACGACGCCGAGCTCGACCTCCCAGTCGAACGTCGTCGCACGCGGCGGGATGCCGATCGGATCGTAGGGTCCGGTGATCGTGTTCGGGGTCTTGAGGAAGATGATCGGCTGGGTCGGTGCCGCGGCACCGGATTCGGCGGCGTGCGCGGCGTAGTTCTGGCCGATGCAGATGACGGCCGAAGGCCGGGCGATCGGTGCGCCGATGCGCTGCCCGCTGATGTCGATCTCCGGCAGGGTGCCGGCCTCGAGCGCCGCGGCGATCCGGGCAGGGCCGTCCGCCCAGAACGTCGGGTCGATGTCGGTGACGACGGCGCTGAGGTCGAAGTGTCGGCCGTCGACGTCGACGACGGGGGTCTCGGCATCGCGGTCGCCGATTCTCATGAGTCTCATTCGCAACTCCTCTGTGCTGTCAGGGTCGGGTCGAGTGGATGGGCGGTCGGTGGTCGCGGGGCCTCACGGGCCCAGCGTCGCAGGGTCGGCGGTGAGGAGTCCCGCGGCGACCGCGCGGGCCCAGAAGTCCTCGGGTACGGGGTGGGCGGCGAGTTCGACATTGCGTCTGACCTGGTCAGGTGTGCGCATGCCGAGGGTGACGTTGGTGATCGCGGGGTCCCGGAGGCTGAATTGGACGGCTGCCGCCGGCAGCGTCGTCCCGCACTCCGCGGCCAATGCTGCGAGCGCCTCGGCCTTGTCGAGGACCTCTCGGGGTGCGTCCTCGTAGTTGTACTTCGCCTTCCTGCCCGGGTCGGCGTTGGCGAGGATCCCGGAGTTGAAGACGCCGACGTTGACGATACCGACCCCGCGGGAGGCGCACGCCGGGATGAGGTCCTCGCGACCTCCCTGTTCGAGGAGCGTGTACCGGCCCGCCTGCATGACGACGTCGATGTCGGTCTCGGTGACGAAGCGGGTGAGCATCTCCGCCTGGTTCATCCCGGCACCCCACGCGCCGATGATCCCCTCGTCGCGCAGGCGTGCGAGTTCGGGCACGGCCCCGTCGATCGCCTCGGTCCAGTGGTCGTCGGGGTCGTGGATGTAGACGATGTCGATGCGGTCGAGGCCCAGCCTCTCGAGGGACTCCTCGAGGGAGCGGCGGATGCCGTCCGGGGAGTAGTCGCGCACACGGGCCTGGTCGCCGGGCACGGCGAAGCCCTCGTCGTCCCACTCCTGCGGGTCCTCCGCGGGGCGGACGAGCCGACCGACCTTCGTCGAGACGAGGTACTCCTCACGGGGCTTGGTCCGCAGCACCTCGCCGAGGCGACGCTCGCTCAGCCCGAGACCGTAGTGGGGTGCGGTGTCGTAGTACCGGATTCCCAGTGACCAGGCTTCCTCGATCGCTGAATGGGCGGTCTCGTCGTCGATCTGCCGGTAGAGGTTTCCGATCGGGGCGCCTCCGAATCCGAGCGTGCGCATGTCGTGCAGGCGCTGCACGACGGAGTTCCTCAGAGTCATTCGCTCCTCCTTGAGAGATAGAAGTCGGCGGCGGTCCCGCCCAGGACGGCGGCGAGGTCCGCCTCGTCGAGGACGGTGCGCAGCGCGGAGGTCGCAGCCTCCTCCCACACGGGCAGTCCGAGACCGTGGCCGGTCGTCGAGACGGGGTGGTCCGAGCCGTACATCGTCCGGGCCGGGCCGAAGGCCGCGAGAGTGTCGGCCGCATAACGTGCGGCGAGGGCGTTCGCGGCCTCGCCGCTCACCCGCCCGGGCACCTGACCGGGGAGTCCGGAGAACTTCACGTGGAGGCCGGGGTGCAGGGCGAGCGAAGCCATCGCCGCTGCCCATCCGTCATGCGCGAAGTCCGGATCGGCGGGCAGGGGCTTGCCGAGGTGGTCGATGACGACCCGGTCGGCCGAGCCGCGGGCGCTGACGATCGCGGAGACGAATGTCTCGAGTTCGCTCAGCTGTTCTGCGCGCACGCAGAGGTCGATGCTCAGCCCCGCGTCGAGGGCGGTCAGGGTTCCGGCGAGCAGCGTGTCGGCGGTCTCCGAGGCTCCGACGGCGAGGTCGCCTGTGGCCCGACCCTCGAAATTGTCCCTCACCCCGACGACGAGGGGGTGGGAGCGGAGCCGGTCGACCGCCTCGGCGAGGCCCGGATCAGTGCAGTCGACGGCGGCGACGATGCCGCGGATGAGCGGGGGCCCGGCGGCGATCCGGGTCAGCCATTCCACCTCGGCGAAGGCCTCATCACGGGCGGCGCCGGCTTCGATGACGATCGCCCCGGTCGCCGCCGTTTCGAGCTCGCCGGGCCGGGAGGTGCGCGGCAGGTCCGGCAGGCCGGCCATCCACGGGTAGGTGAAGCGGTCGCGGTCCCAGAGGTGGAGATGGGAGTCGATGAGCTCTGTCATGGCACGACGACTCCGACCGTGAGGAGGAGGTTCGCGTATTGGCGCTGGTCCCCGGTCGCGATGACGAGGCCGAGGTCCCGGCTGCGGGCGAGGTCGTAGAACGCGAAGCGCTCGTGCCCGGTGAAGGGCACGTCCGGCAGGATCACCGTATAGCCGACCACGGCGGGAGCGGTGCCGGCCTCGGCGGTGAGCATGAACGCGCACGCTTCGATCGGGATCATCTGTGCCAGCGGGGCGAGGATCTGGTCGACGGTGAGGAGACCGGGGGCGACGTTGAGGGCGATCCGGGTGGCGCCCTCAGCTGCGCCGGTGAGGTGGGGATAGTTGCCGTCGGCGAGGAGGATCGTCGTCCCGTGACCGCACCGGGCGAGGGCGGCGAGGAGTTCGGGGTGGGTGATCGGGGTGGTGAGCATGGGCTCTCCTCTGCGTCGGTGCGGGGTCAGTCCTGGTCGGTCGCCGAGGCGGATGCCCCTCTCGTCCTCCAGTATGCTTCGATCTCCTCGAGGGAGCGCCCCGACGTCTCGGGGACGCGGGTGAGGACGAACCACAGGGCGGCGGCCGAGAGCAGCGCGAAGACGAGGAAGACGAGCGGACCGATCGCGTCGAGGGCGACGGGGAAGGCCCAGGCGAACGTTGCGTTGAAGAGGTACTGGGTGAAGGTGATGACGCCGGTGCCGATGGCGCGCACGGACAGGGGGAGGACCTCGGGGACGAGGAGCCAGAAAACCGGCCCCATGCCGATGCCGAAGGCGAATGTGTAGGCGAAGACGGCGGCGATGGACACCCAGCCGGCGTCGGGCAGGAGCCAGAGGGCGATCATCGCCACGGTCTGCCCGAGCATGGAGATCGCGAGCAGGCGGACGCGGCCGAGCCGGTCGATGATCGGCAGGGCGATGGCCGTGGAGACGACGAGGGCGATGCCGACGCCGTAGTTCGCGTAGCTTCCGGCGCGATCGCCCATGCCCGACTGGGCGAAGATGATCGGGGCATAGTAGACGACGGCGTTGATGCCGGTGAAGACCTGGAAGAACGTGAGGACGAGCAGGACGATCATGGGGCGGCGGGCCGAGGTCGTCAGTCCGCGCAGTCCGGCCTCCTGCTGGGCGAGGCTGTCTTTGATGTCGGTGAACTCGAGGCGGGCGATCTCCTCGGTTCCGCGCAGGGCGCCGAGCACCCTGAGCGCGTCGGCGTCGCGTCCGCGGGTGATGAGCCAGCGCGGACTGGCGGGGGAGAGGACCATGCCGCCGAAGAAGACGACGGCGGGGATCGCTCCGACGCCGAGGATCCACTGCCACAGACCCGATGTCTGGAAGGCATCGCCGACGATGTAGGCGGCGAGGATGCCGAAGTTCACGGCGAGCTGGTAGAGCCCGGTGAGCAGTCCGCGGATGCGAGTGGGGGAGAGTTCGGAGAGGTAGATGAGGCCGAACATGTTGGCGATCCCGACGCCGAGGCCGAGGAAGAAGCGGGCGGCCCCGAGGACCGCGGGTGTCGGTGCGAAGGCGCAGGCGAGCGAGCCGACGAAGAAGATGACGGCGGCGACGATGAGGAGGTGGCGGCGGTCGAAGCGGCGGGCGGCGAGCGTGGCCCCGATGATCGAGGGCAGGGCGCCCCAGAGGAGAAGGGAGGTGATGAGCCCCTGCTCGCCGGCGTCGAGGCCCATCTGGTCGATGAGCAGCGGCAGGGCGCCCGAGATCGCGCCCGAGTCGTAGCCGTAGAGGAGACCGGAGAAGCCGGCGAGGACGGCGATGAGGATGATCCGGCGGGGGATCGGCTCACTGTCGTGGCTGCGGGTGAGCGGGGTGTCGGTGGTGGTGCGGTCGGTCACGTCGTCGATCCTCATTGTTCGGTTTCGGTGCTCGGAGTCTGTGCGCCGGGACGCGGGCTGCGCTCAGGCGATCTCGCGTGCGTGCCACACAGGACCGCCGGGGAACGCGTAGTCGGAGAGCGTCCGCCGGTGGATCTCGGCACCGGCGCCGGGTGCCGTGGGCGGCCAGTAGCGCCCGTCGTGGACGTCGACGGGGGTGAGGAAGTGCTCGTGGAGGTGGTCGACGAACTCGATGCAGCGGTCGTCCATGGTCGCGGAGACGGCGACGAAGTCGAACATCGAGAGGTGCTGGACGAGTTCGCACAGCCCCACGCCCCCGGCGTGCGGGCAGACGGGGACCTCGGCGTGAGCGGCGAGGAGGAGGTTGGTGATGTTCTCGTTCACCCCGGCGACCCGGGTGGCGTCGATCTGCATGACCCGCAGTGCGTCGGCCTGGAGCATCTGCTTGAAGACGATCCGGTTCTGGCAGTGCTCACCCGTGGCGACGGGGGTCGGGGCGATGTGCTTCTGGATGTGGGCATGGGCGAGGATGTCGTCCGGCGAGGTCGGCTCCTCGACCCAGCGGAGACCGAAAGGAGCGAGGTCGTCGATCCAGTCGACCGCCTCGGCGGCGTCCCAGTGCTGGTTGGCATCGACGGCGATGGGGAAGTCAGGCCCGCAGATCTCCCGGGCGATGCCGAGGCGGCGGATGTCGTCGTCCCGGTTGGCTCCGACCTTGAGCTTGATCTGGTCGAAGCCCTCAGCGATGGCCTCCCGGCACAGCCGCGCGAGCTTCTCGTCGGAGTAGCCGAGCCACCCGGGTGTCGTCGTGTACGCCATGTATCCGGTCTCGCGGAGCTCGGCGATCCGCTCGGCCCGACCGGGTTCTGCGCGTTCGAGGATCGCGAGCGCGTCGTCCCTGGTCATGAAGTCCGAGAGGTAGCGGAAGTCGATGAGGTCGAGGATCTCTGCCGGGCTCATGGCGGCGAGCAGCTCCCACAGCGGCAGGCCCGCCCGCTTCGCCTTGAGGTCCCAGAGGGCGTTGACGACGGCGCCGATGGCCATATGGCTCACGCCCTTCTCAGGTCCGAGCCAGCGCAGCTGCGAGTCGTGGACGAGTTCGCGCCAGAAGCCGCCCATGTCCTCGAGGATCGGTTCGACCTCGCGTCCGATGAGGGTCTCGGCGATGACGCGCACGGCTTCGGTCTCGATGTCGTTGCCGCGCCCGATCGTGAAGACGAACCCGTGTCCCTCATGGCCGTCGGCTGAGTCGGTGGAGACGATGAGGTAGGCCGCGGAGTAGTCGGGGTCCGGATTCATCGCATCGGAGCCGTCGAGGCTCGCCGAAGTGGGGAATCGGAGGTCGACGACGTCGATCGAGGAGATGGTAGACATTGCGTCCTTTCACACAACTGCGGTGTTGTGATCGGATGTCTGAACGGGGCGATCGTCCAGATACTCGGTCACGCTCATCAACCCGAGTTTAAACATAGGATGTTTAAGTGGTCAAGGGTGAGGATGGTGTGGTTGCGGCCAATGAGCAGGGGAGTGGGCAGTGACTGCAGTGACGAGTGATCGGATGTCTGCGCGCGACCGTTTGGTGTCTGAGGGGCCGATCACCATTGATGGCGTCGAGCGGGACCTCGAAGCGGCGATGGAGACTCGTGGCAATCTGCGGGTCTGAGGCCAGCCCCGTGGCCGAGCGGGCGATCGAAGCCATGCTCCAGTCGACCTCGGAGGGCTGGTGTTTCTGGGACGCCGCCTCCGTTGTGTGCGGACGATGGCGAAGTCCGACGATCCAGTTCGCCATGGGTCAACCTCCCTGCCCCTGGTGTTGCATCTCGCAGACAGATGGACCTGAACCGGTGTTCTCATTGCCCGTTCAGCGAGTAGAAAATTGCACAATCTTTGAGGTGCATGGAGGGCAGACGAGAACTCTTGGGCCATTTCGCAGTTATGGGGTTCGGCGCATGTCTCGCTGCCTTCGCCTGCCGATGTGGATGGGATTCGATACGTAGTCGCGAAGGGTCCTGATTTCACGTGCGTTCGCCGCCTCGCGGCTGGCCCATCAATCCGTTCAGAATGACTGCGAACTTGTCTATCGCGTTGGCCAGTCGACGAGTCGATCTGAGTGTACATTGAGGTTCTGAACAGGACGTTGAGTGCAATTGCAAGGAGTCTGAGGTGTCCAAGTATTCAGTGAGGCAGGACCAGGTCCAGACATTGCTCTCGTGGGTCCGCAGTGGCCAGATCGCGATCCCCGAGATGCAACGGCCGTTCGTCTGGTCTTCGACGAAGGTGCGCGATCTTCTCGATTCCCTGTACAAGGGCTATCCTGTCGGTTACCTCATCACGTGGCAGAGTCAGGACGTCGGGCTCAAAGACGGTTCCACTTCCGGCTTCAAGCAGATCCTCATCGACGGTCAACAGCGAATCACTGCTATGACTGCTGCTCTGGTCGGTGCCGAGGTCGTCGACAAAAACTACGCCAAGAAGCGGATACAGATCGCCTTCAATCCGCAAGAGGAGAAGTTTGAGACACTGACTCCGTTCCTTGACCGTGACCCAGCCTGGATATCGGATATCTCCGAGTTTATGAACAGCCGATCGACATTCCGGTCGATCAGTTCGTATCTCGAAGCCAACCCGGAGGCAGATGCCAACGCAGTCGAGGACGCTTTTGAGCGGCTTGCTGGAATTCAGAATGCTCAGGTCGGCATCATCACACTCGCTGACGATCTCGACATCAACACGGTCACCGAGATTTTCATACGCATCAACTCGAAAGGCGTTACCCTTTCCAGTGCCGATTTCGCGATGAGCAAGATCTCAAGCCACGGAATGTACGGCTCGAACCTCCGCAAGCTCATCGACTATTTCTGCCATATGGCGCGTCACCCGCAGGCGTACGATGACATTTCGGCGAATGACAAAGCGTTCGCTGATTCCGGATTGATGGAACGAATCGCTTGGCTGAGGAATGACACCACCCCCTGAGTACACGGACGTCATTCGAATCGCCGGTTTGCGAGGCTTCGGCAGAGGAAGGATGGCTTCGCTCGTCAGTCTGCTGTCCGGCCGGGATTTCGAAACTCGGTCCTTCAGCGAAGAGCTCGCCGTGCAGTCATTCGAGACTTTGGAAAACGCTCTGCTGGAGATCGTCAATCAGTACAATTTCCAGCAGTTTGTCCTCACCGTAAAATCGGCAGGTTTCACTCAGGCGAAGATGATCACCTCTAAGAACGCGCTCAACTTCGCGTATGCGCTGTTCATCCGGTTGCGCGCCGAGAAGCAGATGACAGACGGTGAGATCAAGAGCGTGGTTCGTCGATGGTTTGTCATGTCAATGTTGACAGGGCGCGCGTCAGGATCTTTCGAGACGCAATTCGAGGTCGACATGCGTCGAATCGGCGAACTGGGCGTCGCCAACTATCTCGATCAGATCGAGCGCGGACAGCTCACCGACGGCTTCTGGGAGATCGAACTCCCGTCCAGTATGAACACTACGAGCATAAGGAGTCCGTATTTCTCGGTCTTCCTCGCCGCGCAGGTGCACAAACAGGCTAAGGGGTTCCTGTCGAAGCACATCACCGTGGGGCAGATGATGGAGGAGTCCGGGGACATTCACCATCTCGTTCCGAAGAACTACCTGATGAAGTCTGGCGTTACGGACCGTACGCAGTACAACCAGATCGCGAACTTCGCATTGACCGAGACGCCGATCAACATTGGAATCAAAGACAGTGTGCCCGCCGCCTATCTTGGACGCGTTCGAACACAGATCGAGGATGGAAAACTGGCTCATCGCAGTTGAGGGTGTAGTCGGGGTCTGAATCCGCCGGCCTCGAGTAGAGATCGGGCGATGTAGTGGGTGAGGTTGCGGAAGCCGAGGGCGGAGCCGCGGAGGTGTTCGAGTCGGCCGTTGATGGCCTCTGTCGGCCCGTTCGAGGTCCCGGGCCGGTCGAAGAAGGCGAGCACGTCTGCGGCGCGCTGCTTCAGCGTCCGGCCGAGTGTGCGGATCTCGACCAGCGCGTCTGGGACGCCGCTGGCGACCGACTCGATGACCGCTCGCATCCTCTGCTTGCCCGTGGTCTTGTTGGGCTCGCGGTAGGCGGCGACCATCCGCTGGTAGATGCCCCAGGTCGCTTCGACCTGGACGTGCTCGTCTGCCGCGAATACCGTGTCCAGCCGGGCGCGCTGGGTGTCGGTGAGCAGGTCCGCGCCGGTCTGCAGGGTCCGCCGCGCCCGGTAGAGCGGGTCCCCGGCCCGGCCCCGGTGCCCGAGGGTGTGCTGCTGGACGCGCTGCCGGCACCGGTCCAGTCCCTCACCTGCCAGACGGATGACGTGGAACGGATCCATGACCGGTACTGCGGTGGGTAGCTCTTCGGCGGCAGCGGTCTTGAACCCGGTGAACCCGTCCATCGCGACGACCTCCACCCCGTCCCGCCACGCCCGAGGACGATCGGCCAGCCACTGCTTGAACACGGCCTTCGACCGGCCCGCGACCATGTCCAGCAGCCGCGCGGGCCCGGACTTGTTCCGGGCCGGGGTGAGGTCGATGATCACGGTCACGTACTTGTCGCCGTGGCGCGTGTGACGCC
>NZ_SJXG01000049.1:0-232533 GCF_012027885.1 Brevibacterium sp. LS14 | reverse complement strand
GGCGATGTCAAGGCGTCGAAGCAACATGGGGCTCGCCGGCGAGCAGTCGAGCGAATGCCTCGGTGGGCGTGAGATAGCCCAGTCGGCGGCGGGGTCGATTGTTGATCTCCTCGGCGATGGTGGTGAGGTAGGGCTGGTGATCGGGGATCACCGTGCCCTTGGGCAGATACTCCCGGTAGAGCCGGTTCGTGTTCTCGTTGCTGGGCCTCTGCCAGGGCGAGTGGGGATCGGCGAAGTAGACCGGCATCGCCGTGGCCAGGGAGACCTTCGCGTGCTGGGCCATCTCGCTGCCCTGGTCCCACGCCAACGATGCCTTCATCATCTCGGGCAGGTCGTTGAAAAACTCGATGACCGCGTCAGCGGTTGGCTCGGCGTGTTTCGAGGGCAGGGCCAGCAGCCCGGTGAACCCGCTCATCCGCTCCACCAGCGTCGCCGCGCACGAGGTGCCGTTCTTCCCGATGATCAGGTCACCCTCCCAGTGCCCCGGCACCCGACGCTGGGCGGCGTCCTCACCTCGCTCCGCGATCGGGACCATACCTACGATTGGGCCACCGCGCGTCCGCCCGGTCGTACGTGGTCGGCGCTTGGTCCGCTTGGACTGCAGGAAGATGCCCTTGCGGGCGAGCTCACCCTTCGGGATTGCGTAGATGTACTGGTAGATAGCCTCACCGGAGACGGTTCGGCCGCGTGCGTCAGGAGAGTTCGCCATGCGTTCAACGGTCGGGTCTGTCGCCTCCAGACGCAACCGGCCCGCTATCTCGTTCGGCGTCCAGGACGCGGCCAGGTCGGCGTCCACCCTCGCCTGCAGCACCGGATCCCCCGCGACCTTCCGCTGCTGCGGGCGAGCTCGCCGACGCTGCGCTCTGACGTCTGCGGTCACGGCCTGGTAGCCGCGGGTCTTCGTCGAGTTCCGGTGAAGCTCCCGCGAGATCACCGACGGGCAACGCCCCAGGTGACGGGCGATCCTCCGCACCGACCAGCCCGCTTTCGAGGCCGCCGAGATCTCCGACCTGTCGCTGAACGACAACCCCACCCGCGCCATCTGCACACTCCACCGATCAGACCCCCGCCGACCGGGAGTGTTGCTTCGACGCTATGACACCACCCCCGAGTCGATGCACGATCAGGTGACTGCGGCACTTGCCAATCTCGAACGAGCGCTGGTCGCAGCACAGTCTTCCTTGCGGCACATAGTCAAGTTGACGGTCTTTCTTGCCGATCTCGGCGAGTTCGACGATTACAACTCTGCTTACTGCGACTATTTCGGAGCGGTCGCCCTTCCTCCACGCACGACGGTCGAGGTGGCGCGGTTCCGAGGTGAGAAGCGGATCGAGATCGATGCAGTCGCAGTGGTCGCTTAGGCGCCACCGTTGCGGCGACGGTGGAGTATAGGCGGCAGTCCGAAGAAGATCGGCGGCCTCGCTGTGGTAGATGGCTTATTCGGAGCATCGCTCACGATCGGCGTACCGGTGTCGCCGTAGTCGTCCGACTCGACCTCTCTTTGCTCGGTATGGTTGTCGTCGAGCGCCCACGCGCTCTCCCAGCTGATGAGTTCGCCGGCGTGGCAGACCGGGTCGCCGCCGGTCGAGGGCGGCTCCGCCCACAGCCACAGGTTGACCCCGTACTCGATCACGGTGATCGTCGCCTCCCGGTCGCGGCCGGTGTTCTCCCTGACCAGGGCACGGTGCACCTTCGCCGAGGCGGTCTCGAGTTCCTCCCATCCGTCGCGCCGGTGCGGGAGGAGGACCCACGTCCCCGCGGGGACGTCTGCCGGGACGAGCGAGTCAGGAGTGACGACGCGGGTGAAGCCCAACGGTTCGGCGGCAGCATCGCCAGGTTTGTCACCGCTGACGGGGCCGACTCCGGACTCCTCGAGAGCCGTGAGGACTTCACCGAAGCAGGCCTCGACCACCTCGGCCGTGGGGGCGACGATGAGGAGGCCGGTCGCCTCGGCGAGAATGTCGGCAGCCGACAGGGACGACAGGGGAGAGGCGCGCAGGTCGGCGAGCACCTCATCCCAGTGCCCGGGCACGGGAACGGAGTCGAGCAGCGCATGGGTGCGCTCCCGTTCGGCATCGTGGCGCACCGTCGACCTCCTCTCACCGCGGCCGGTGTTCTTCCACCATGCCACGAACCCCTGACACGCGCGGACCGGTTCGGCTCCTGACACGAGTGGACAGCCGCGACGAGACGGACGTCGTCGGCGCGAACCCCGTCGACGCGGACCTCGCCCAGGTGAGCCTCGTCTATGCGAACACGGTGAGCCCGTAGACGGCGAAGACGACGAGGAGGGCTGCCCCGTGGACGGCGGTGACCCTCTTCGCGGCGAACGTCGTCACCGAGAGCACGATGACGACGGACAGGAGCAGAAGGTTGGTCGGAATCTCGGCGAGGACGATCTGCTGTCCGGTGAGCATCCCGATGACGAGGACGACGGGGATCGTCAGCCCCACCGTGGAGACGAGCGCCCCGTGGCAGAGGTTGCTCACCCGCTGGACCTCGCCCTGCCAGGCGGCGCGGATCGCGGTGATCGTCTCGGGGAGGAAGACGATCATCGCGATGACGATGCCCGAGAGCGCGACCGGGGCGCCGAGGCGGCCGAGCCCGTCATCGAGGAGGACCGCCATGTCATGGGAGAGGAGGACGATGGGCAGCACGGTGACGACGAGGAGGCCGAGACGGGTGAGGATCTCGACCCGGTGAGTCGACAGGGTTGCGACGATGCCCGGGCGCACCGCCTCGGCGTCGGTGGACGGGGCGGTGGCGACCCTGGACGGGGCGGCGCCGTCGGCGGACGGTCCGCGCGGACCGGGGGCCGCCTCGGCGAGGCGGGGATCGACCTCACGGAAGTCATCGGCCTGCGCCCCCATCTGCCGGGTGAGGAAGAACGCGTAGAGGCCGAGAGTGAGGACGATGATCGGGATCCCCTGCCACGGCAGGTAGCTGCCGTTGATCCCGATGACCGCCGGCAGCGCGAACGCGAGCGCGGAGAGGACGACGATGAGTCCGAGGTAGGTCGAGGTGCCCGTCCGGTTGTGCGCGAGGTCCCCGTGGCGCAGGCCGCCGATGAGGAGGCAGAGCCCGACGACGGCGCCGAGGATGATCATCGACACCGCCATCACCGAATCGCGCGCGATCGTCGCATGATCTCCGGGACCCAGCAGGACCGCGGCGATGAGGATGACCTCGATGAGGCAGATGGAGATCGTCAGCACCAGAGACCCATAAGGATCGCCGAGGCGGCCGGCCAGGTGCTCGGCCTCGTGCACGACTCCGAACGCACAGATGAGGATGACCGCGACGATGACGATGAGCGCGGTGATGAGCAGGGGCGCCGGCGCCGGCGGTTCGAGGAGGTGACCTGCGAAGAGGAGTGCGAGGTAGGTGCCCCAGCCGAGGGCGAGCCTGATGATCGCGGTAGGGGTGATGATGCTGCGCAGTGCGGCGGTCATGACGGTCTGTTCCAGTTCTCTGAGGCCGTCCTCATCGCGGTGGGAAGCGAACGGGTCGTCCCGTTCGTCACTGTGTTTTCAGGTTACTCAATCCCGCCGAGGTGGTCCAACCGGAGGTCGGTTCACCGGTGGTTGGCGAACCGGGACTACCGTCGACGGGCGATGATGAGGCCGTCCCAGCCCTTGACGCCGACAGTCTGCAATGCGGTGGCGTCGAGATTCGGGTTCTCAGCAATCATTCGCGTCACCGTCTGCACTCCGGTGACGCGCGGATCGTCCGGGTTCTCATCGGTGACCGCGCCGTTGCGCACGACGTTGTCGATGATGATGACCGCACCGGGTTCGGTGAGTGCGAGTGCCGCCTCGAGGTACCTCGGATTGTTCGGCTTGTCCGCATCGATGAACACGAGATCGAACGGCTCGGTGCCAGTGCTGGTGCCGCTGTCGATGAGGGTTCGGGCGGATTCTGCGGCGGGCCCGACGTGGATCTCGACCCGGTCGCCCACCCCTGCGCGGTCGAGGTTCGCGCGCGCCACCTCGGCGTTGTCGGGTTCGAGTTCGAAGGTGACAACGTGACCGTCGTCGCCGACGGCACGGGCGAACCAGATCGTCGAGTACCCGGCGAGAGTGCCGAACTCAAGGATCCGCTTCGCGCCCGCGATCTGGGCGATGAGGCCGAGGAGCGCACCTTGGTTGGCTGCCACCTCGGCATTGGGCATCGTCGTGTCCGCTCCAGACTCACGAGCGGCGACGAGGGCATCGTCTTCCGGGGTGAGGTGCGAGATGAAGTATTCGTCGACCTCGCGCCAGGCGACGGTGGAGTCGTAGCGATTGACCGGGGTCGTGCGTTCCTCGTTCACCATTATCAAAGAGCCGAATGCTCTAGGCGTGAGCCGAAACGAAATTGGTCTACGTAGGTCTTTCCATCTTCGGCCTGCTCGGCCCACGAACCGAACGCGGTTTTGATTGCGTTCAGATCGGTATGCGCGTCAGATTTGCACCCGTAGACCTGGGTGACAGCGTCCCGGACTAGCGCGGAGATCGAGCGTCCAGTTCGCTCGGCCTCAGCATCGAGGAGTTGTCGCTCGGTTGACGTGAGCGAGATCCGGGTCCGCACCATGATGCAATTATCCACCATCCTGCGGACCCGCGCAGGAGGCCGTGTTGCCGACTGGGTCTCATTCGCCGAGGCATCGAGCGAGAGAGCCCATACCTGCCCCTACTCGGATCCCGAACCGAGGATCGATTCGGCCCCGGCCAGATAGCCGGCGATCATCGCCCGCGCCACGTCGAGCACCGACCGCTCAGGTGGCAGATATCCCGCGTTGTGGAGTGAGGCTTGCGGCTGACCGGTGCCGACGAAGCTCATGGCCGAGGGGACGGCCTCTGAGAAGAAAGAAAAATCATCGGCACCCAGCGACCGCATCGGTGATGCCACGGACGCACCGAGGCCCTGCGCCTGCGTTGCGAAACGTCGTGCCAGGTCGGAGTCGTTGATGAGCACCGGTTCCCCGTCGATGATCGCCACATCGGCCTCAAGACCGTAGGCCTGCGCGATCCGCCTGGCCATGGTCCCGATCGCCGCCTGAATGTCCTTGCGTTCCTGCGCCGAGGTGGTCCTCACAGTGGCGCGGATACTTCCGTGGCGGGGCAACACGTTTCCCGCACCATCCCCGACACTCATCGTCCCGACACTGACCACTGCCGCCGACATCGGCCCGATAGTCCTGCGGACGATCTCTGGCAGCGACAGGGCGACGTTTGCGACCGCCGCCACCGGGTCAGAGGCGTTGTGCGGATAGGCTCCGTGACCGCCTCGGCCGTGCACGGTGATGTGGACCTCGTCCGCCGCTGCGTTGATATAACCCTCACCGATCGCCACTTGCCCCAAGGGCACACCTGGGTGGTTGTGGACGCCGATCATTCTCGCGATCGAGGCTTTTTCGAGCCCTTTTTCCGAAACGATGTCGAGAGCACCGGAGGGATAGGACTCCTCACGAGGTTGGAAGACCGCCGCCAGGGCGGTCGGCAGCGCCTGGCCGGTGCGTTCACCGAGCTCGGGGATCGCCCGAATGACAGCGACGAGCGCGGCCATGTGCACGTCATGCCCGCATGCGTGCATCGCTCCGTTCGTCGAGGCGAAGTCTGCTCCGGTCGCTTCCTCACCCGGCAGAGCGTCGAGCTCGGCACGAATCCCCACAGCAGGACCATCCGCAGGCCCGATGCGTCCGATGCGACCGGTTCCCGCGATCGTGTCCAGGGACATGAACGGGGAGAGCTCGGCCTCGATGACCTCGGCTGTCGCTTGTTCCTGACCACCGAGGTTGGGGGAGGAGTGGATGCGACGGCGAAGATCCAGTGCATGGTCGAGGTCAGCTTCGACCGCAGCCAGCCATGCGGCGCCGATCTCCGCGGACCGTTCGGTCGAGAACTGCTCCTGCCTGATATCCATACTCACCAGTCTTGCCCTGCTTCGTTCGTTGTCAGGCCGTAGACCCGACGTGCATTGCCTGCTGCGATCATTCCGGCGATGCGGCGAAGCTCATCCTCCGGCCAGCCATGCCTGGTCGCCCAGTCGTTGAGGACCGAGTCGAGTCCGTCCCTGAAGAGGATCGACCCGAGACTGTAGAGCTCGGCGGCTCCCCACGCGTCGGAAGAGAACAGCGCCTTGTGGAAAGGGGTGAGCTCAAGCGATTCGGCGATCACCTGAGCGGCCTGCGCGCCGGTGTAGTTGATGGCCAGACCGACATCGGCATAGACATGCTCGAAGCAGTGCGCCAAATAGCCGGCCTCACGGTGATACGGATAGCAGTGGAGCAGCATGACGCTCGCCCCCGAACCGCGGCTGAGCCGCAGGAACTCGGTGAGCAGGAGTGGATTGCAGCGGTGCAGATCGACATCGGGATCGCCGTAGCCGATGTGGAACTGGATCGGCACCTTTCGGTCGACGGCCTCCCAGATGAGGTGACGGATGATCGTCGCGTCCTTGAGGCGGGCTGGGCCGTCGGTGCTCGCTGTCATCCACTCATTGACCGCTGCGTCGACCTCTTCGGCAGTTGGCCGCTCGGGATCGAAGTCGAGGCCGATGCGGTAGGCGGCGATCGACTTCACGCCGACCGCGGTGCGCAGACGCGCATCGAGCTCGTCGGTGAAGACGGACCGGAAGTCGGTGGGGGAGACCCCCGATTCCACCAGCTCCTCGGCGATGCGTTCGAGACGGACCACCTCGGCGACCTGAGTGCCGGCACGCACCCCCATCTGACGGGGACCGAGGATCTCGTCCCCACGGTGTCCGGTCTCGATGAGGAGGGTGCCGTAGCCATGCCCGGTTAGCAGCCGTGTGTTGACCTCGACCGCGCCGAGGCGGGTCCTCTCTGCGATGTAATCCTCGGGAGCGGCGAAGGCCGGAAGTCCCAAGAGCGGGGCACAGTACCGTCGGATCATGAAGCCGAGTTGGGTGTCGAAGAACGTCGTGCCTGAAGGGCTCGGACGGTCGGACTCGGTGATGAGGTCTTCGAATGCCCCACGGTCGAGGTCGTGTTCGAGCACGCCGTGGCAGTGGTGGTCGACGAGTTCCAGCTCGTTCATCCAGTCGAAGTGCACGCCGGCGTCCTCAGTAGAACTTCCGGTAGGCGGCGCACTGCTGTGAGGGTTCGAGGTCGCCGAACTCGGCGATCTCCGCACGCTTGACGGCCAGGTAGGTCGCCAGCAGCTCGGGATGGAACCACTCACGGACCACATCATCGGACTCGAGGCGGTCGATGGCCTCGCGGAGGGACGTCGGAAGCTGACCCTCGGCGCTGACGGCGGCATCGGGGTCACCGACGACCACCTCGGCGGGTTCGAGATCCTGCCGCAGTCCCTCCATGCCGGCCTTGAGCAGGATGCCCAGCAGAAGGTACGGGTTGGCTCCGATGTCGCCGCCGCGGAACTCGAAATGCAGCTGCGGGCGAGGGTCTGCTCCGCCGATCTCGTTCGTGGGCACGATCCGCAGCAGCGCCTCACGATTCTGCAGGCCGAGGAACGACGCGGCCGTCGACCAGTTGTGTGGGCGCAGCCGCTGGTAGGACACGACGAGAGGCGCGAAGATCGCGGTCAGCGACGGGGCGTACTTGACGATTCCGGCGGCGAACTTCGCGGCCTTGACCGAGATCCGCCCGGGACGGTCGGCGTCGAAGACCAGAGTCTCGCCGTCGAGGTCGTTGAGGCCGAAATGGACGTGCACTCCCGAGCCTCCGTCGCCGGCGATCGGGACCGGGGTGAAGGTGACTTCCCTGTCGTGGCCGGCGAAGACCGCGGCGACGGTATCGCGGACGAGCACGGCACGGTCGGCCGCGGTGAGTGCCGGGGCCGGGGAGACGGTGAGCTCGAACTGGTTGGGAGCGTATTCGGGCAGCCAGTTCTCCGGCTGGGCACCCATCTCGGCCAGAGCGGCCATCGATTCCGAACCGATCGGTTCGAGGGCGCGGTGGGCCTGCAGGGAGAACGGCTGAGTCGGAGCAGTGTTGCCCAGATCGGTGAACTCGTGCTCGAAGGCGGCGTTGACCTGGATGCCGAACTCCTCCGACAGCTCTGCGATCGCCTGGCGGAGGAACGACCGAGCATCCCCGTGCCAGGGCGTGCCGTCGGTGTTGACCTGATCGGAGAACACGATGGTCAGCGGAGGCTGGCCGGGAATGAGGGTCGTCCGCACGGCGGAGTCGAAGTCGGGAAGCAGGCGAAGGTCGCCGGAGGAGTCGAAGGGGATATCGTCGGTGATGTGACCACTGGGGCCGATGCCGAGGTTGGCCGGAACCCATCCCACCGACGTCGAGGTCTTCAGCGATTCTGCGCGAACCGCACGGCCTCGGGTGTGTGCGGAGAGGTCGGATGTGGCGAGGAAGACGAGTTCGCCGGGACCGGGCCGCACGCTCTCGTGCAGCCACTCATGGCAGTCCAGGTCGGCGGAAGTGGGTTCAGTGCTCACGGTGTGACTCCTTGTCCGAACGTCGGTGTTCGCTCGTGGCTGGCGGGCTGGAATCGCAGGACGGTCTGAGGCGATCCCAGTTATGTAATGAAGAATATCAAATTAGGCGATATGGTCAATATCTGTAATTAAAATTTCAGAAAGTCCTTCTCCCGCCTCGTGACCGCGTGCGAACACAGTACAGTCGGGGGAGAGACAGAGAGGCGATGAGATGACACGCAAGGACGCGACCGCCGAGGACGAGCCGGACGTACAGGGTTCGCGAGGCGAGGACGGGCCGAGCCTGGCGGTGGGCCTGCGCGCCGCCATGTCGACCTTCACCCCGGCAGAGAAGAAGATCGCCCGTGCGATCCTCGCGTCCTATCCGTTCTCCGGACTTGAACCGATCTCGAGCCTCGCCGACTCCGCGGGAGTCAGCGCCCCATCCGTCGTCCGCTTCGCCCGGACGCTGGGATTCAACGGCTACCGGGAGTTCCAAGAGAGGCTGCGACAGGAGATCCGCGTGCGTGAGGAGTCGAACCTCTCGCAAGCCGAGACGCGCCCGCGCGGTCAGGAGCCGCAGTTCGACGCCGCACGATCCGCCTACCATGCGGGGATCGACCAGACCTTCGACTCGGTGATCGGGGACGACCTCGACAGTACCGTCAGACTGCTCGCGCAGACGAAGAGGTCGGTGGTCTTCCTCGGGGCAACGTACTCGGGGTTCATCGCGGACATCTTCCATGCCCAGCTGGCCCCGGCAAGGCCGGGCACGATGCGGCTGGCGGCGAATCCTCTCGTCGCAGCCGGGCAGCTCCTCGACCTCAAGCGAGGGGATATCGTCGTCGCCTTCGATGTCAGACGCTACGAACCCGGAGTCACGGACGTCGTGCGCACAGCCAAAGAGCTCGGCCTGACGACGATCGTGTTCACCGACCCCTGGATGTCTCCCGCTGCCGCCTTGGCCGACCACGTGCTCACCGCCGACGTCCGCGCAGCGGGTCCCTCGGACACGATGGTGCCGATGCTGGCACTCGTCGAAGCGGTGAGCGAACTCGTCGTGGTCGAACTCGGTCAGGCAGGGGTCGACCGTCTGGGACGACTCGACCCGCTGCGGCTCCGGCTCGGAGGCACAGCCAACCACGCGTGAGCGCCATCCCGGCACGAATGTGACCGGCAGCGGTCCTCGCGCGGCGGCCGTTGGTCCACGTAAAACCGCCACCGGTCAGACTGCCGTTGGCCTCAGCCCTCCTCGATGACGCAGGCCACCGTGTTCTCGCCGCCGGACGCGGCCGTCAGCCCATGGGTGATGCCGTTGAAGCCGGGGTAGCGGCGAGCCAGCTCGGCCTCCGCCTTGAGATACTCGACGATCTTCGGGCTCACTCGTTCCCCGGGCACGAGCAGCGGGATTCCGGGCGGGTAGGGCGTGAGCAGGACCGCGGAGATGCGTCCCTCGAGCTGCGAGATCCCCACATGCTCGATCTTCCCGCTGGTCATCGCCGCCCAGGCGTCGGTCGGCAGGAGAGCGACCGCAGGCTCCTCGAGGTAGATGTCCGTGGTGAGGTTCGCGAAGTCGTGTTCGCGATAGAGCTCGTGGAGCCGCTGGCAGAGATCCTTCAATCCCAAGCCCGCATACTGCGGTGACTCCGCGACGAACTCCGGCATGATCTCGTCGATGCGGACGTTGCTGTCGACGGCACTCTTGAATCGGTGGAGTTCGGCGATGAGCGTGTTCCACCGTCCCTTCGTGACTCCGATCGTGAAGAGGATGAAGAGTGAGTAGAGGCCGGTCTTCTCGACGACGACACCGTGTTCGGCGAGGTACTTCGAGAGCACCAGGCCGGGGATGCCGAAGTCGCCGAATTCGCCGTCGATGCTCAACCCCGGAGTCGTCAGGGTGACCTTGATCGGGTCGAGCATGGCGAAGTCCTCGCCGATCTCGCCGAACCCGTGCCAGTTGTCGGAGGCACTCAGCTGCCATTCGGCGCGTTCCGCCAGTCCCTCTCGCGGAGGAGTGTCCGGTCCCCAGACACCGAACCACCAGTCCGAGTCGGCACGCTCATCACCGATGCGGATGATGGCCCGACGGAACTCCATCGCCTCGGTGATGGTCTCTTCGACGAGAGCATGCCCGCCGGGCCCGCGCATCATCTCCGCGGACACATCGCAGCTGGCGATGATCGAGTACTGCGGACTCGTCGACGTGTGCATGAGGTAGGCCTCGTTGAAGATGTCGCGGTCGAGCTCGGTCTCTTCGGAGTTCTGGACGAGGATCTGTGAGGCCTGCGAGAGACCGGCTAGGAGTTTGTGCGTCGACTGCGTGGCGTAGACCAGCGACTTCTGCGTCTTCGCGGTCCGCTCATCGACGCCGTGCATGCCCCGGTAGAGCTCGTGGAACCGGGCATGCGGGAGCCAGGCCTCGTCGAAGTGGAGGACGTCGACGTATCCGTCGAGGGTCGACTTGATCTCCTCGGCGTTGTAGACGACCCCGTCATAGGTGCTCTGGGTCAGGGTGAGGATGCGCGGGGTCACGCTCTTATCGGTGATGGCAGGGTGGGACCGGATCTTCTCCGCGATGGACTCGGGGGAGAACTCGCTGCGGGGGATCGGGCCGATGATCCCCGCACGGTTCCGGGTCGGCCAGAGGTAGATCGGAATCGCTCCGGTGAGGATGATCGCGTGGAGGATCGACTTGTGGCAGTTGCGGTCGACGAGAACGACATCGCCGGCGCTCACGGCAGAGTTCCAGACCACCTTGTTCGAGGTGGAGGTGCCGTTGGTGACGAAGAACAGGTGGTCGGCGCCGAAGGTCTCGGCGGCCCTGGCCTCGGACTCCGCCACGGGGCCCGTGTGGTCGAGGAGCTGGCCGAGCTCTTCGACAGCGTTGCACACGTCCGAGCGGAGCATGTTCTCACCGAAGAACTGGTGGAAGACCGTACCAGCCGGTGACTTGAGGAATGCGGTGCCTCCCGAATGCCCGGGGCAGTGCCAGGAGTAGGCGCCGTCGTTCGAGTAGTCCATCAGGGCCTTGAAGAAGGGCGGTGCCAGGCGTTCGACATAGCGGGTGGCCTCCCGGTGAATGACCTTCGCGACGAACTCGGGGGTGTCCTCATAGGCGTTGATGACGCCTTCGATCTCGGCGAGGACCTCCGTTGGAAGGCTGCGTGCCGTGAGGCTCTCTCCGTAGAGGAACACCGGGACATCGGCGCTCTGGGAGCGGATCTGCCCGAGCAGTTCGCGCAGTGCATCCGACGAATTCTCCGCGCCCGTCGCGGCGTGGCCGGTGATCCGGTCGACAACGATGAGCAGGCCCGACTTGTCATTGAGGAGCCGGGCCGATTGGAACGGCGTGATCTCGGTGACGGCGGTGCCCAAGGCGGTCAGTGCCCGCTTGACCGCCTCCAGAGGATCGGCATGGTCGGTGTCGGCAGCGCTGTGGTCGGAGACGACGGCGAGCGTGAAATCATTCTGGCTCATGGGGTTCCTTCGCTGTGGGTCGGAAATCACTGGAGGTCGGTGCTCTGCGGGTGCAAGGGGTACGTCGATCGGGGTGTGGCAGGCGGGCTTCGTCACCAGCCGGCGAACCGGTCGAGCACCTCGGCGGGCACTCGCCCGGACACGGCATCGTCGAGGGCGCCCAGGATGATCTCGATGCCGCGGTCGAGGTCGTCCGGGGTGATCGGCAGCGGTGGGCTGATCTCAAGAACATTGTCTCGCACAACGTAGACGACGGCACCGAGTTCCCAGGCCCGGTAGATCGTCAGCGCGGCCAGCTGCCCATCATCAAGTGGTGACCCTTCCGGGGCACGGAGCTCGACGCCGAGGAGGAGCCCACGCCCGCGGACCTCGACGATGGACTCGGCCCCCGCACGGTCGGTGCCGCGGTAGTCGGCGATGCGCTCACGGGCACGGGATCCGAGTGAGTCGACCGCCTCGGCGAGGGCCGGATCGGTGGCAAGACCGAGGACAGCCTCGGCGGCCGCCGCACAGATCGGGGCACCGGCATTGGTCAGCAGCGCCGAGGCGGGGGCGACGTCGAGGACGGCTTCGGGGCCGACGGCCGCCGAGATCGGCAGACCGCCGCCCAGGGACTTGCCCAGGGTGACGATGTCGGGCCGGATGTCCGAGGTCTCGAAGGCGAAGAGCGATCCGGTTCTGCTCAGTCCCGCCTTGACCTCGTCGAGGATGAGCAGCGTGTCCGTGGCGTCGCAGAGTTCGCGCAGCATCGGAAGGAAGCCGGCGTCGGGCACCCGGACTCCGCCGTCGCACTGGATGGCTTCGGTGATGACCGCGGCGACCGTGCATGATTCCAGCGCCTCGGTCAGCTGCGGGCGCAGCTCACTCAGCGCCGCCTCGGTGAGGGGGTAGTCGAAGACGAGTGACCCGGGACCGGGGGACTCGGTGATGCCGGAGACGTCGCGGGAGGTGCCGAAGCCGCCGTGGTAGCTGCCGGAGAAGGAGACGATGGTGGGTCGCCCAGTGGCGCGACGGGCAGCCTCGACGGCGGCCGTGTTCGCGTCGCTGCCGCTCAGTCCGAGGTAAGCCCGTTCGGGGTGCTTCACCGGCACCGTGTTCACCAGCCGTTCGGCCAGCTCGGTGGTGCCGGTGACCGCGGCGGACAGCGCGGAGGAGCCCGCGCCGGTGAGAGCGGCACGGTGGACCGCCTCGGCGATGGTGGGGTTTCCATGCCCGAAGGCCGAAGCGGTCCAACTGGCCGAGAGGTCGATGAGCTCCCGGCCCGAGGCGGTGCGCAGCCTCGCACCGGATCCTCCGGAGACGACCAGAGGGAAGAAGCGCAGATTCTGGATATGGGCCAGCGCGGACTGGTCGCGGGCGTAGGCGGCTTCCTCGGTGGCGCGCTGTTCGGGGGTGAGTTCGGCGATGTCCATCAGTCGATGTCCTCCGCGGTGAGGCGGGAGCCGATGCGCTGTGCGAGGGCCGGGCGGCTGATGACGATGATCAGACCGATGAGGCACCAGAGGCCGACGGCCCAGGGGAAGTACGTGTACGGGGCTTCCTGGCCGGTGACCTGGATGACGTAGACGAACACGAGGTAGACGAGGCCGAGGGCGGGGATGATGATCTCCCATTTCGGGATCCCCGAGTTCGCTCGGAAGGTGTGCCGGATGACGCCGACGGAGGTCATGCCGTAGGCGACGACCATGCACAGGGTGCCCAGCGTCGCGTACCAGTAGTAGGCGTCGACGCTGGTGGCGCCGAAGACCCCGAGTCCGAGCGTCATCAGGGTGGTGAGGACGATGACGGTGGTCACCGAGGTGGTCGGGACCTTGCTCACGGGGTGCTGGCGGGCCAGTGCGGAGGGTCCGAATCCGTCGCGGGCGAGGGCGAAGAGGAGCCGGGAGGCGGCGGCCGAGGAGCTGAGGAAGGCGCCGAAGGCGACGAAGAAAGCGACGACGGAGATGAGCACGGCGAACCAGGTGCCGATGTAGGTCGCCGACAGGCTGGTCAGGGTGGATGCGGCGGTGGCGAAGGCTTCGACGCCGGCCGCGTCCGTGCCGAACCCGATGGTCTGGGCGAACATGACGAAGACGTAGACGATGCCGCCGATGATGACGGCCATGAGCAGCGAGCGCGGGATGATGCGCTTGGGTTCGGCGGTCTCTTCGCTCATGGACGATCCCGATTCGAATCCTGCCCAGGAGAGGAAGCCGAACACCGAGGCGGTCATGATTCCCGACAGCGCATTGTCGCCGGGAGTGAGCACGCTGAGGTCGATGCCGGTGCTGACCGGGGCGTGGCCGGTGCCGACGCGGGCGATGATGACGATCGAGAGGATGATCATGGCGGCGATGCCGACGAAGCCGATGCCCAGCAGCGTTCGGGCCACCGTCGCGGATTCGCGGAGGTTGAGTGCCAAGGCGATCACCCCGACAACGAGGGCAACGATCATCCACATCCCGGGAGCCATCGTGATGCCGATCTCCGAGAGCATCGCCTCGAAGAAGACGGCGCAGGCACCGAGGATGCAGGCGGCGAAGAAGATGTAGGTGCCCAGGAGGGCGAAGCCGCCGAAGAATCCGGCGCGCGGTCCCAGGGTGATTCCGGCCAGGGCATAGACGGAGCCTGCGTGAGTGATCTTGCGCAGCAGCCTGATGAAGCCGTAGGCGACGAACAGGGTGCCGATGAAGGAGACGAGGAAGGTGAACGGGACGGCCTTGCCGACGAGGCCGGCGACCCCGATGCCGTTCAGCGCCATCGCCATGACCGGGCCCATGAACCCGATCGAGATGGCGGTGACTTCCCAGGTGTGCAGGGGCCTCTTCAGTGATGTGCCGGCTTCTTTGCCGGGCTTCGTGTCTTCCACGGTTCGTCCGTTCTTCCAGGCGAATGTAATTTCAGTTACACAATAGGTCATTGATTCCAGAAATGTAACCACAATTTTCGGTGGATTTTTAACTGCCGGGGCGGCGTGGATGCTTGGTGGCCGTGATTGACGTCCGGGTCCGCTCCGTTATGGAATCATCCATCACGGAGCGGACCCGGAATGAGTCCTGCGAGTCGGTGGGTTCGCAGAAGTGCGACCTGCTGAGGCGGGAGACAGTCACCCGCCGAGGTGGTTGTGTCTCAGGCGTCAACCGCGACCGACCGTGCTCCCGCAGCCCGCTTACGACCCTTGCCCTTCTTCCCAGCGAAGAGGAAGCAATCGATGCTGAACCGGCCCGGTCCCGCGGCGGCGATGAGCAGTGTGCCTGCGGCCAGGGCTGCGACGAGTTCCCAGCCGCCCTGATCGACGAACGGGGTCGGCGTGAGGTGGACGATCACCAGAGCCCCGATGACGTTTGCGGCCAGGAGGATGCCGACGATGGGGGTCAGCGCACCGAGGATGAGCAGCGCGCCGCCGATGAGTTCGACGAAGGTCGCGAAAGGTGCGGCGATGTCCGGGAGTGGCACTCCCATCTGCGAGAACGAGTCCGTTGTTCCGGCGATGGTCCACTCGTTGAACTTCTGCCAGCCGTGGGCGATGAAGATGGCGCCGAGGGTGATTCGGGCGATGGCGGTGATGATGTCGCGGGCGATGGTCGGAAATCCGGTCGTTGCGTACATGCTGAACTCCAAGGTTGGTTGAAAGTGCAACCACACGTTATTGGGTGAACATGACAACGTACTGAGAACCGACCATTCGGTCGCCTGCGACAATCCTGGGACTGGCCGTTCAGAACCCGTAGGCGGCTTCCTTCTCCTCACGGATTGCCGCGTAGGTCTTCGTCAGCACGATCGTGTCCTCGACGAGGCGGTCGAGGCGGGCGATGACATCCTCGCTGACGATCTGACCGCGGTGCAGATCGCGCTCCTCGACGAATACGTACGGGGAGACGACCTGCGCCTTCATGTAGGTGAGGATCGGCAGGAGGTGCTGCTGCGGGATCAGGTAGTGCTTCGCCGAACCCGCCGTGGCGATCGCGGCCACGACCTTGTCGCGGAAGGCGTTGACGGGCAGCAGGTCGAAGACGTTCTTCAGGCTCGCTGGGATCGAGGCCTGGAAGATCGGCGTGCCGATGACGATCGCATCGGCGTCCATGAGCGCCGCGGTCACCCGCCCGGTGTCACCGGAGTATTCGGTGAAGTTCCGGCCGTCGGAGAAGACCATGTCCGCCTCGGCGAGGTCGATGAGCGTGACCTCGATATCGGGATCCTGCGCCATAACCGCCTGCGCGACGTAGTCCATCACCGTGCGCGTCTTCGTTCCGACATTCGAGCCGGAGAGGACGACGACCTTCATCAGGCAGCCTCCTTAGTCGCGGTGTACTTCTTCACGGCCGGAATGATCTCCGAGCCGATGGTCTCGATCTGCTTCATCACCCGTTCATACGGCATCCCGCCGAAGTCGATCTGGCCGAGGTAGCGCTGATGTCCGAAGACCTCGTGCTGATGGAGGATCTTCTCGACGACCTGCTGCGGGCTGCCGATGTTGACGATGCTCGCCGGGTCGACGCTCTGGGCGAAGAGCTGCTTGGGCATGCCTTGCCCGTTCGTGCGCTTCATCCCCTCGTTGATGTGCGGGTAGAGCCCCTGCAGCGCCTCCTGCGAGGTCGGCGCCGTGTAGAGGAAACCGGCCGTGGCGATCGGCAGACCGGCAGGATCGAAGCCGGCGTGACGTGCCGCCTGCCGGTAGGCATCGACGGTGGGTTTGAACGACGAGGTGGTCCCGCCGAGGTGGGCCATCACCATGGGTACACCCGCCAGTCCCGCCTTGACCGCGCTCGCCGGCGCACCGCCGACCGCACGCCAGATCGGCAGCGGGTTCTGCTCGGGGCGGGGGAGGACCTCGGCGTTGTTGAGCGGGGCGCGGAACTGCCCGGACCACGTCACCGATTCCTCACGGTTGATCGTGTTGAGCAGGTCGAACTTCTCCTCGAAGAGCTCCTCGTAGTCGCGCAGATCGTAGCCGAGCAGGTCGAAGAGGCCCACCCGCGAGGCCCGGCCGGCGACGAGTTCGGCGCGGCCCTCGGAGAGGTGGTCGAGGGTGGCGAAGTTCTCGAACACGCGCACGGGGTCCGAGGTGCTGAGGATCGTCGAGGTGCTGCCGATGCGGATGGTCGACGTCGCCTGGGCGATCGCGCCGAGGATGACGGCGTGGGCCTGGGAGGCGAAGTACTGCTGATGGCTCTCGCCGACGCTGAAGAAGTCGAAGCCCGCCTCCTCTGCGGCCTGGGCGTAAGCGACGAATTCGCGGATGCGCTCGCCGGCGCTGACGCGAGAGCCGTCGGCGGGGTTCGGCAGATGGTCGCCGAGGGTGTACATGCCGAACTGCAGGCCCTGGCTGGGGTCGAAGTTCAGCTCGTTCATGAGGTTCCTGGACTCGGGCACGGTGCCTCCTTGAGTGCCGATGACATTATCGTTTGTCATGGCAACTGATAATCGCGGAGGATTATTCCCGGCGGAGGTCAGCGCTCCTCGGCGGCGGCGACAGTGCGGTCACCGGTCCTCGGCGGCGGCACCGCGGCGCTCGACGCTGCGTTCGTAGAGCTTCTTCATCAGCGCGTGGAGTTCGATCCGCTCGTCCTCGCTCAGGGCCTCGTCGAACATCGACGACTGGAGGGCGAGCTGGCTCGGGAACGCCTCTTCGAGGACGGCGCGGCCCTTGTCGGTGAGCGAGATGTACTTCGTCTTCCAGTCCTGTCGGCGTGAGATCAGCCCGTCGCGTTCGAGCCGGGAGAGCATCCGTGAGATCCCGCCGCCGCTGACCGTGAGCCGCTCGGCGAGGTCGGACTGGGTGATCGGCTGGTAGGCGCGGATGTTCGCCAGGGCCTCGAACTGGCCGATCGTGAGGTCGAAGCGGCGGAGGTGGTCGTTCGAGATCTGGTTGCTGTTCTGGACGAATCTCACCATGCGCAGCCAGGTGAGTGTGCTAAGCGTCAGGTCGTCCATCGTCCCTCCCGGTCTCCGCGCCGGGCCCTCCTGCCGCGGCGCTGCCTCTCACTGTACTGATCAGCCACTGTACTGATGCGCCACTGTGCTCATCAGCCCGACCGCACTCATCAGCCCGACGGTGCTCATCGGCCAGATGATGTTGACCGGCGCGACCGTGCGCGGAGGGCGCCGTCTCTGACCACCCCCTTCGATGTCCGCCCGACATGGGACAATGGGCGCGGAGTCCATGAGTGTCGTGAGCAGGGAGTTCGAGGATGACCACCACAGAGCCGACCGTCGACCGCCTCGGCGAGGGCCGATCGGCCGCCGTCGTCATCGCCTCCACCTCGGCGGCACGGGGTGAGGCGGCGGACACGACGGGACCGATCCTCGTCGACTGGCTGCGGGGGCGCGGGTACGACTGCCCCGACCCGATCGTCGTCCGTGACGGTGAACCCGTCGGTGAGGCTCTGCGGGAGCTTCTCCTCACCCCCGCCGAGGCGGCCCGCCCCCGCATCGTCGTCACCTCCGGAGGCACGGGGCTGGCCCCCGACGACCGCACCCCGGAGTTCACCGCCGAACTCCTCGAGCGGCAGTCGCCGGGGCTCATCTATGCGATGTGGCGCAAAGGGCTCGAATCGACGTCGTCTGCGGTGATGAGCAGGGGCGTCGCCGGTGTGCGGGGACGCACCTTCGTCATCAACTTCCCCGGCTCGAAGGGCGGGGTCCGCGACGGGATCACCGTCATCGACGACCTCCTCGAGCACATCCAGACCTCGGTCGAGGACACGACCGATCACGGTCCGAGGGTCTGAGATGCAGCAGCGCAAGGCCGTCCGGGCCCGCGTCCACCGCTTCGATGCCACCGGTGAGATCAAGGTCGGTCCCGATTCGCTCGCGGGAGAGGAGCCGCTCGAGGTCAACCTCGACGGCGAGCAGTTCTCCGTGACGATGCGCACCCCCGGCAACGACGTCGAACTCGTCTCCGGATACCTCCTGTCCGAGGGAGTGATCACCTCAATGGCCGACATCGCGGAGATCGACTTCTCGACCGGGCTCGCCCCCGACGGTTCGCGGAACTACAACGTCGCCGGCGTGCGACTGCGACCCGGTGTGTGGAACGCGGCCGCCGCGCCCGCCCGGTCCGTCTACACGTCCTCGTCGTGCGGGATCTGCGGAACCGCGGCCATCGACGCGGTGACGAAGCCCTCGGCCTACCCGCTCATCCCGCTCCTCGGCGTCGGGGGAGACCAGGCAGCCGGCACCGGCACGGCCCCTGCGGAAGGCGGTGGCCCCGACGCGGAACCGGAGGCACGTGGTGGCGGCATTGCGGTCCCGAGCGATGCCCCGCACCTCGACGAGGACGGTGACATCGTCTTCCCACCGCTGCTCTCCCCGGCGCGCGTGGGCGAACTGCCCGACCGCCTCCGCGAGGGGCAGGCCGTGTTCGAGAAGACCGGGGGAGTCCACGCCGCCGCCCTCTTCGCCGTCGGCGACGATCCCGACGCCGAACCCGAACTGCTCGTCACCCGTGAGGACGTCGGACGCCACAACGCCGTCGACAAGGTCATCGGCTGGGCGATGGCCGAGCGCGGGCTGCCGCTGTCTCGCACCGTCCTCCAGGTCTCGGCCCGAGCGTCGTTTGAACTCGTCCAGAAGTCGGCGATGGCGGGCATCCCGATGATGTCGGCCGTCAGCGCCCCCTCCGCGCTCGCCTTCGACTACGGGCGCACGAGCGGAGTCACCGTCATCGGCTTCAACCGGGGCGGCCGCTTCAATGTCTACTCCCACCCCGAGCGCATCGCCTGAGCAGGGACGACACCTGCGGGCCTGGTCCGGCGTCCGTGCCGGGTGCTAGGTTCGCAGACATGGGCAACGACGACGACGTCACCGAGGTGGGACCGCTGACCCTCACCGAGGCGCAGCGGCAGTGGGACGTCGAGCCCGGATACCTCGACACGACCTCCTACGGACCCCCGCCTCGGCGGGCGTGGGACGACCTGCAGGTCTCCCTCGACGCGTGGCGGCGGGGGACGACGCCGTGGCGGACCTGGGTCGCATCGGTCGAGCGGTCGAGGGAGCTCTTCGCCGCGCTCGTCCACGCCCGCCCCGCGGACGTCGCGACCGGTGCCGCCGTCTCCCAGCTCCTCGTCCCGGTGGCTCAGACGCTTCCCGACGGGGCGCGGGTCCTCGTCCCCGACGTCGAGTTCACCTCGGGGATCTTCCCCTTCGCAGTCCACGCCGACCGCGGGGTCGAGGTGCGCACGGCTCCCGTGTCCGACCTCGCCGAGGCGGTCACCGCGGACACGGATCTCATCAGCGTCTCCGCTGCCCAGTCCTCGACGGGGGAGGTCGCCGACCTCGCCGCGATCACGCGTCGGGCCCGGGAGGTCGGGGCGATCGTCGTCGTCGATGCGACGCAGGCCGCCGGCTGGCTTCCGCTCGACGCCTCCGAGGCCGACTTCCTCGTCGCCGCGGCCTACAAGTGGCTGTGCGCACCGCGGGGGACGGCGTTCCTCGCCATCCACCCCGAGCTGCAGGCCAGGCACGAGGAGTATGCGGTCCGGCTCAAGCCGCTCGCCGCCGGCTGGTTCGCCGGTGAGGGCGACGCGGTGTACGGGATGCCGCTGCGTCTGGCCGAGGATGCCCGCGCCTTCGACATCTCCCCGGCCTGGCACAGCTGGGTGGGGACGGCTCCCGCTCTCGAAACGCTTCTCGCGGTCGGGGTCGAGACCATCCATGACCACGATGTGGGGCTCGCGAACGCCTTCCGCACGGGGATCGGGTTGGAGGAGTCGGATTCGGCGATCGTCTCCGTCGATCTGCCGGAGGGGGCGCTCTCGCGCCTGCGGGCCGCGGGCGTCCGGTTCTCCGTCATGGCCGGACGGGCGCGCTTCGCCTTCCACCTCTACACCACCGACGCCGACGTCGCGACGGCGCTGGAGGCCGTGAGGGGGTGAGGGCCATGCGCGGATGAGGGCCGTGAATGGATGAGGGCCTGCGCGAGTGAGGGCCGGGCACGGGTGAGGCGAGGAGGCGGCTCGCACTGAGTGGGCGGACCAGCCGACGCTGAGGGACCAGCAGACGCAGAGAGCTCAGCTCACGCGGCGGGCTCAGCTCACGCGGAGGGCGATCTTCGTTCCGCTGCCCGCATGGAGGCGGTGGATCGCCTCGACGGCGTCATCGAGGTCCATCTCCTCGGTCCACCCCGTCGTGTCGTACTCACCGGCCGCCATCCGATTGATGACCCCGTCGAAGTCCTCAGGCGTGTAGCCGACCGAGCCGATGAGCTCGAACTCGCCCATCATCATCGCCGAAGGCTGGATCTCAAATCCCTGCTCGTGCGGGGACTGGAGGATCACGCGACCGCCGGGCGCAAGGTTGTCCAGGCCCGAGGACAGGGCCGCCGGCACGCCGGCCGCGTCATAGACGATGTCGACGCCGTCGCCGTCGGTGCGCTCCGAGATCGCGGCACTGAGGTCCTCTGTCGTCGGGTCGATGACCTCGGCCCCGAGCGCTGCGATCTTCGCCCTGCGGTCCGCACTCGGCTCGGACACGAGGATGTCGGTGACGCCGTGGGCGCGGAAGGCGTACCAGGCGCCGATGCCGATCGGCCCCGCGCCGGCGATGAGCGCGGTCTCGCCGGCCTGGGCGCGGCTGCGGTCCACGCCGTGCCAGGCGACCGTCATCGGTTCGACGAGGGAGGCGGTCCTCAGGTCGACGGTCTCGGGCACCCGGTGGAACTGGGAGGCGTCCACCGTCACGAACTCCGACATCCCGCCGCCGTCGGCGTTCGCGCCGGTCGACGCCATGAGACGGCAGCTCGTCGGACGGCCCTTGCGGCAGGCGACGCACTCACCGCAGCTGTAGGCGATGGGGAAGACCGCCCCGCGGTCGCCGACCTCGATGCCGGTGACGCCCTCTCCGACCTCGACGACCGTCCCGGAGAACTCGTGGCCGAGGGTCTGGGGCAGGTGCGCACCGGTGACGGGATGCGGGCTGAAGACGTCGATGGGAAGGGCTTCGGGGGCGAAGTACATGTGGACGTCGCTGCCGCAGATGCCGACATAGGCGTTCTTCAGCTTGATCTGGCCGGGACCGACCGTCGGCTCGGCGACGTCGTCGATGCGCAGGTCCTCTTTGCCGTGGAGGCGGACTGCCTTCATGGGTGCTCCTTGTTCTCTGGGGTCGTTCGCTGGTGTCGTGGGGAGACTCTCCGGAATGGTGCGGAGTCCAGGGGTGTGCTGTCTTCAACGATCCTGGTCGGAGGCATGCTGCGACAACCGCCGAATGCGGCGGAATCCCCTCCCGCCTTCCGCCGAATGCGCGGGCGGCACGGCGGCGGCGCTGTCAGGTCCGACCGCCTCGGCGAAGGAAGAGCGCTTGGGGACGACCCGCGCGCGGCTTGGTCGCATTACGATGAGGCGACAGGTTCCGCACTGAGCGAACGAGGTGGATGAGATGGACGCGTCGAACGGTCGGGCCCTGCGGAAGTCGACTCCGCGCTCACGGCATGCCGAGGTCGATCTGCCGCCCGATCGTGATCCGGTCGGGGTGATCTGCCGGCAGAACGAGTCGCGGCTGCCTGACCTGCTCGGCATCAGAACCCAGCGGCTCGCCGAATCGCCGTTCAGCTACTTCCGAGGTGCGGCCGCGCAGATGGCCGTCGACCTCGCCGCCGGGGTGACGACCGGCCCCGTCGTCCTCTCCAGCGGGGACGCGCACGTGGGCAACTTCGGCTTCTTCGCCTCGAAGGAGCGCTCCCTCATCTTCGACCTCAACGACTTCGACGAAGCCGAGTTCGCGCCGTTCGAATGGGATGTCAAGCGACTGGCCGCCTCGGCGTTCCTCAGTGCGCAGGTCCACGGCCTCGGTGAGGAGGCAGGGCGCAGGGCGGCATTCGCCGCGGTCAAGGGCTACCAGTATCGAATGGGTGCCCAGATGGCCGTGACTGCGCTCGATCGCTTCTATTCGATCGTCGACTCGGACACGCTGCTGGCGGCGATCAGCGGCGAGCATCACCACACAGCGACGAAGAAGGCGATGAAGAAGGCGCGCAGCCGCACGGGTGAGAAGGCGCTGAAGAAATTCGCCACGGAGTCCTCGGATTCGGGGCTGCGCATCGTCGACCAGCCGCCGCTGACCCGTCATCTCGATGACCCGTCGATCGATGTCGAGAAGCTCTTCGCCGAGTATCGGAGGACCGCGCGCACCGACGTCGCGGTGCTCCTCGAGCAGTTCGAGGTGGCGGATTCGGTGCTGCGCGTCGTCGGGGTCGGCAGCGTCGGCACGCGCTGCTTCCTCGTCCTCGTCACCGGGCCCGACGGTGAACCGCTGCTGCTCCAGGTCAAGGAGGCGCAGGAGTCGGTCGTCTCGGCGTTCGGCGGTCAGCCGAAGTTCTCCGATCACCCCGAGGGGCAGAGGATCACCTCGGAGGGCGAACGGGTCGTCCGAGCCCAGCTCGTCCTCCAGTCGGTCTCCGACCCGTTCCTCGGGTGGACGACATTCCGGGGCAGCGGCTACTACTGGCGCCAGTTCCGCGATATGAAGGGCAGCTACGATCTGGCCGCGCTCACTGCCCCGCAGCTCGAGGCATACTCCCGACTGTGCGGCGAGGTCCTTGCCCGGGCGCATTCGCAGTCACCGGGAGCTCGGCTCATCGCCGAGTATCTCGGGACGTCGGACACCTTCGCGACCGCCGTGGCTGTGTGGGCGGAGAAGTACGCCGAGGTGGTCACCGCGGACCACGGACTCCTCGTCGAGGCGGCGAAGAGCGGGGAGTACCCCCTCCTTGGGGATCCTGGGGCACTCGACGGCTGATCCGGCGCTGGGACTTCCGGCCACCTCGGCGCATAATAGAACGTATGAACGAATATCGGGCGCCGAAGTGGCTGACGACGTATCAGGACTTCAAGACCCTGTGCTCGGCGGTGTCGGGGGAGTACATCCGCTTCTACCTCACGACCGGGTGCGATGCAGTGACGTACACGCATTCGCAGAACACGCGCGGTCTGCCCCGCTATTCGTGCCTGCTCACTGCCGAGGACGGTGCGACTCTGCTCCTCGAGCTCAACGACTGGATCGGGCGGATGGGCGAGGTGTCAGCGACCGTGCGGGCGTGGCTGGCGGCCAACGCCAGCCTCCGCGGCTGTCGGCCGAACAAGTCGCACTACGCCGGTGATGGCTACTGGCGACGGCAGTGGCAGCAGGCCAACCCGTGGTGACCGAGGACCCTCACGCCCGCCTGTGCCCTTCGTAGGCACGACGGCTGAGGACGACGGCGACGGTGAGGGCGAGGCCGACGGTCGCGGTGACGGCGAAGAGCGGGCGCCATTCGCCGTGCTCGCCGAGGAGTCCTCCGGCCCAGGCGCCGAAGGCGCTGCCGGCGAAGAGGAAGCCGGCGAAGAGCGAGACGACCGTGCCGCGCACCTGCGGGAGCACCGAGGTCGACCAGGTCTGGAGCGAGGAGTGGAGGAACGACCAGGTCGCGCCGAGAAGGAAGGCGGCGATGATGACCGTGGCGATCGAGAGGCGGAGGGTGAGCAGGACGAAGGCGAGGACGGTCGCGGACCCGCCGATCACCATTAGCCCGGGCATGGGCAGGCGCCGGGACAGGGGCCGGACCATGCGCGTGGTGACGATGACGCCGACGCCGTAGGCGGCGGTGGCGAGACCGGCGACGGCGGCGCCGACGCCGAGGGACTGCAGGGCCGGTGCGAGCAGGGTGAGGACGCCGAGGACGGCCGCCCCCTCGACGAACACGAGCACGATGACGACGCGCACCCAGCGATCGCCGAGAGCGGTGCGGAGGGTCTGGAGGATCCCGGTTCGGCTCTCGCGGTGGGATTCGGGCACGCGGGAGAGCCCGATGACGGAGAGCACGGCGAGTGCTGCGGGGACTGCGAAGGCGACGCGCCAGTCGACGACGTCGGCGAGGATGCCCGCCAGCGCCGTGGCGAGGGCCGTGCCGAGGGCGATGGCGGCCATGAGGTCGGCCAGCGCCGACTGTCGGTGGTCCTCGTCGACGGTGTCGCCGACGTAGGTGAGCGAGGTCGGGACGATGGCGCCGTAGAACGCACCGCCGAGCGTGCGGGCGATGATGAGGACCGTCAGGGTCGGGGCGAGGGCCGCGACGACGCCGACGACCGCGGCGGCGACGAGGGCCAGTCGCATGAGTCGGATCCGGCCCACCCGGTCGGAGAGTATGCCCCAGACAGGCTGGCTGACGCCGTAGGCGAGGAAGTAGGCACTCGCGATGACCAGGGCCTGGGAGAGGGAGACGCCGAGATCGGCGGCCACGAGCACGAGCAGCGGGCTGACCGCGAACCGATCGAAGCTGCTGACGAACGCGGCGAGGGAGACCGCCACCGGCGGGCGGGTCGGGGTCAACGGGGCGTCGGCGTCGCTCACGAGTCCTCACTGTACTCGCGGGCGACGCGGCTGTTCGCGTCAGGATCCCGCGGCGTCGGATGGGCTCAGCGCTCAGCCGTCCCAAGGGTCGTCGGTGAACCAGCCCGAGACTCCGTCGGGCAGCACCGCGACATCCTCGGCGGTCTTCAATCCGTACGGCGCCACTTTGAGTCCCGCTCGTGTCAGGGCGGTGACGTCGCCGGCAGGCAGATCGCGGTTGGGCCCGACCCAGTCGATGCCGGCCTCGACGATCTGCGAAGGAGACTCCTCAGGCAGCTCGCCGCCGAAGAGGAAGAGCGAGGTGTAGCCGCGCTCGGCCACCGTCGCAGCCGCTTCGAAGTCGAAGGATTGGACGATGAGCGAGTCCTGAAGCCCGCGGTCGTCGAACTCGTCGAGGACATCGTCGACCTCCGCCGAGGTTGCTCCCGGTTTGATCTCGGGTACGAGGACGACATCTCCTCCGAGCTCGTCGAGAAGCTCCTCGAGCGTCACGGTCTGCGCTGGAGGTCCACCGGTCGGACTGGTGATCGTTGCGGAATCCCACTCCTTTCGGGAGAGGTCGCGGATGTCTCCGGTCGCACCGTCCAATGTGCGGTCGGCGGTGTCGTCGTGGATGAGGACGGGGGTGCCGTCGCGAAGGAACTGGATGTCCATCTCGGGAAGGTAGCCATCCCTCGCCGAGGCGGTGAACCCTTCCATGGATTCTTCCGGATAGACGAGCGCCCCGCCTCGGTGAGAGATCGTCACCGGATAGGACAGAGACGTGACACTCGATGGCGCCGCGAATTCACCCGTCGGAGACGAGTCGGATGACGATGCCGGTGAGGGGGTGCATCCGGTGGCGATGGCCCCGATCAGGCAGACGGCTGCTGCGGCGAAGGTTCTCTGCCTGCGACGGAGGACCTTCGGACTCATGATTCCTGTCATGCGATGGTGCGCCTCAGCCGTTCATCGCGCGCTTGGCCTGCGAACGGGCCGTGAACGCCATGACGATGAGGAAGATGCCGAAGACGATGACGTAGACGCCGACGATCCACAGCAGAGCGGTGACCGCCGCAGCGGGTGAGGTGAAGACGACGATCATGACGATGATCGCGAAGATGATGTCGAGGACGCCGAGGAGCTTCGACCATCCCCGGAACGCCTTGGACGCGAGTGTGAAGATGCCGCGGACGAGCATGCCGAAGGCCATGAGCCAGAGGATGACGATCCCGGAGGCGAGGGCGAAGGCGAGCGGGGCGATGAAGATCGCGATGCCGGCGACGATGTAGACGATGCCGGCGGTCAGCTCCCAACCCCACGACAGGCCCTGCTTCCGCGCCGTGTTCGCGTTGACGATCGTGAGGATGCCGTCGACGACGAGCCACGCGCCGATCCAGATCCCGACGACGATGGCCACCGCCTCGGGGGCGGCGAAAATGAGCAGTCCGAAGAGGACGGCGAGGATGCCGCGCAGGAGCACGACCCAGAACACTCCGCGACCGAGGTCGGTTAGGAGCGAACGGGTGGAATCCAATGGGTCGGGTCTGCCTGCGGCGGGTTCGGATCCCGGTGTCGGGTTCGCGCCGGGGAGATCGGAGGATTCGGGGCTGTTCGGGGAGGTGGTCATCACGGCTCCTAGGGTTCGGGGAAGTGCTGAGGTGAGACCATTGTCATCCCTGCAGGCTCCCTTTGCAAGGAACACTGACCACTGACTGCCAACGGGAAGGACGGAACTTTCAGCGGAAAGGGCAGGTCACAGCGCGGAGAACTGCCGAAGGCGCCGAGGTCGCTGCGGCCGTCTCACATCCACTTCTTCTTGCGGAACACCGTGTAGAGCGTGACGCTGAGGCCGATCATGAGGAGGATCGCCATCGGGTAGCCGAAGGCCCAATGGAGTTCGGGCATGTTGTCGAAGTTCATCCCGTAGACCGCACCGATGAGTGAGGGGGCGAAGAGGATCGCCGCCCACCCGGAGATCTTCTTCATGTCCTCGTTCTGCCTCTGCGCGACCAGCGTCGCGTTGACGTTGAGGATCTGGGACAGGGATTCGCGCAGTTCGCCGGCCTCGGCGAGGACACGGGTGAGGTGGTCGACGACATCGTCGAGGTAGGCCCGCAGGGCCTCGGGGATCGCATACTTCGCGGCGCCGTTGCCCAGAGCCTGGGTGAGCCTGTTGAGGTGTGTCGTCGCGTGGAGGACGTCTATGACCTCTTCGCTCAGTCGGTAGATGCGCTCGGCGGCAGCCGGGTCGCCGCTGAAGACCTGGCGCTCGATGCCGTCCTTGTCGTTCTGGAGCCCGTCGATGACGGGGAAGTACCCGTCGACGACACCGTCGAGGAGCCGGTAGACCAGAGCCTCAGGGCCGAGTGAGAGCAGCTTGCGATCGGACTTCCCGATGAAGTCGACCTCGGAGAAGTGCGCGACGAGCTCGCTCGTGTCCGAGGGGATGGGTTGGCCGTCGATGAAGCGCCCGTCCTGGCAGATGATGACGAGGTCGTTGCCCTTCATGAGGAGGTGGAACTCGTTGAAGTCGACTTCCTCCTCGGCGTCGAGGTAGAGCGCGGACTTGAGGACGACGAAGAGCACATCACCGTATCGGTCGACCTTCGGGCGCTGATCGGCGTGGAAGAGGTCCTCGACGAGGAGCGGGTGGAGGTCCCACGTGGTCGCGATCTCCGCCAGCAGCTCAGGAGTCGAATGCGGGACGATGACCTGCGTGATCGTTCCGGGCTGAGAGGGACCGTCGGACGCGCAGCTCGCGAGCGCCTCGGCGAAGCTCGTGGACACCGACACCTTCTGCGGCTCGCTGTCGACGATCTGACGACTGAGCAGCACCGGCGCCGAGGACTCCTGCGTGGTTCGCGGCTTTGCGGCCGGGCGCGGCAGACGGCCAATCGGGGGAGTGGGAAGTCGGCGTGTGGGTGCCATCGGGATCTCCTTGCTTTAGCTCACACCCCAAACTACTCGACGAGGTGCGGTGCCCGTCACCTGAGGAGCTGGCCGACGTTCTCCGCCATCTCACGGTCGTCGAGTTCCAGCGCCCTGAGCATAGTCCTCGATTTGAGGTTGAATTCGGCCGATGAGTCCCGCGCCCGTTCGGCGACCATGAGGCGACGAGCAGCCGCGATCGACCGATCCCGGTCCTCGGGTTCCCGGTGCCGTCGCATCTCCGTGGGGAGGTCGAACGAGAGCAGCCGGTGCCAGTACCGATCGCGAAGATAGTCCGCGAGGGGCAGGCCCTCGTCGACGGCGCGCGCCAGCACGTCGAAGGACTCGAACATGTAGGCATAGAACTCGTCGACGGGGAGCACATGACCTGTCAGGTGCGCCTGAGAGCCGGCCTCCGTCTTGTGCCGGACCCAGTGATAGCAGTCGACGTCGGCCTGCACCGCGACCCGGTCGGTGCGCGCATAGGCGGCCAGGGCGAACGGATGGTCCTCGGCCATGCGCAGTCGAGGATTGAACCGGTAGCCGATGGTGCGGGCGAATTCGGTGCGATACATCTTGAGGACGTTGAGCGAGTCGATGAGGGGCGTTCTGCGCGCGTCCGTCTGACTGAGCGTCTCGCGGAACATCACCTTGGGCACCCCGCGGTTGACACCGACGTACTTGCCGACGACGACGTCGGCTCGCCCCTCCCTGCCGAGCCCGGTCATCGACTCGATCGCCTCCGGGCCGAGGAAGTCGTCGACGTCGACGAAGTACGTCCACTTCCCCTTGGCCTGATCGAGGACCGCATTGCGGGGTTCGGCGGGGGTGCCCGAATTGGGCCTCCTCACCACGCTGCCGCGGAGGCGAAGGTCCTTGAGGAGACGGTCGGCGAGCTCAGCGGTGCCGTCGGTGGATCCGTCGTCGACGACGATGGTCTCGATGCGCCTGAGGTCGGCAGTTTGGTCCGCGATGCTCTGCAGGCACGTCGGGAGATATTGCTCCGCGTTGTAAGCGGGGATGCCGATCGTGACGTCGGGAGTGCGTGAGAAGAACGCCATGGGCAATCACTCCGGGTTCTGGGTTCGCGGTTCTGGTGGCGATGAGCCGATGGACAACTATACCGGCGGCAAGCCCCGCGCCGCGTCGTCTCCGAACTGTCTGACCACCGTTCTCGGATTGTCCAGGCACAATGGTCTCCATGCCTTCGCTCTCCACAGCCTCGATGCGGCGCAAGTGGCAGGTCGTCTCCAGAACTGCACGGATCGGACGCGATCTCATCAGCAGTCGGTACGAGGAGTCCCGCCTTCCCGGCGGGTTCCGGCCGAACGCCGACGACGCCTTCGTCGCAGCCGCCTACTTCTCGTCGGATGTCCATTCGATGTACCAGCTCGAACAGTGGCTGTGGCCCTTCGAGCAGCTGCGCGATGCTCTCATCGGTGAGGGAGCCGGCGATGCCCCTTTCGGGATCCTCACCCGGGACGCCCGCGTCGCTCGGCACATCGCCTCGCTCACCGACCTGCCCGTGCGCTTCTCCCGCCTCACCGCGGGCCTCGAGGCGTTCTTCTCGACTCCGGACCTGAGCGCGGTGTTCTACGTCAACCAGGCCACGGCGAACTTTCAGGCACTGCGGTTCCCGGCGCCTGCCCACGTGCATCTCAGCCATGGCGAGAGCGAGAAGATCTCGATGATCTCCAACCAGCTCAAAGCCTACGACTACGTCTTCACCGCAGGTCAGGCAGCCCGCGATCGCATCACTTCGACCCTGCACGGGATCGACTCCGAGGTTCTCATCGATGTCGGTCGCCCCCAGCTCGACCGTGCGTTCAGCGTCCCGGAGGCGTGGCAGAGGTTCGCCGCCGAGGCGCCTGCCGGACCGACGGTCTTCTACGCCCCGACGTGGGAGGGTGATTCGCCGAGCATGAGCTACGGAACGATGGCGACGACCGGGGCCCCGGCGGTCGCCGAGCTCCTCGACGCGGGCTACCGGGTGATCCTTCGGACACATCCGCGCACCGGTCTTCTGCGCAGTGATTTCGCACGTGCGCTGGAGTCAGTGCGCGAGCAGGTCGATGCCCACCCCCGTGGATTCGTCGATACGAGTTCCGACGTCTCGTGGCAGCTCGACGCCGCCGACGTCGCCGTCGCCGAGATGTCGTCTGTGGCGTTCGACTGGCTCGCAACCGAGAAACCGCTGGTGATGATCGCTCCGACCGACTCGCGAGCCGAGGTGCTGCGCAACGGACTCATCGATCGGGCAGTGAACTGGGAGTCCGCGAGTGGGGTCTCCCTGGTCGACCGGCTCGCCGACGCCGCCGACCGTGATTCAGGCTCGTTGAGCGCGCACTACCTCGGCGATACGAGCCCGGGATCGCAGATCGAGCGGTTCATCACCGCCGCACGGCACGTGGTGGCGGCTCGGCGGGGTGTGCTCGGCGACGGCTGAGCATGAGCAGAGGTGAGCACTTCTGTGCGCCGATGAGCGCATTTCGGATAGGATCTTCAGGAAAGTCAGATGCGCGCTCGGTTCTCGACCGAGCGCTGTGTTGCGCCGAAGGACCGGCGGCACGCCGAAAGCGAAGAGGGTCCCTACGAGTGAATGTCCGTTCGACCGGCAAACGACTCCTGCTCGATGCACTGCCACCGGCGATGGCAGCCTACCTGCGCAAAGAACGAGTGTCATGGTCGAAGCAGTACAGGCGCAACAGACAATCGCTCGCGGCGGCCATCAGCTCTCGGTCGTTCACCAAGGCCCTGACGAGCAAAGTGGAAGAGAACACCGTGGTCTGGGAGTCGTTCTCCGGCAACGGCGCACTCTGCAATCCCGAAGCGCTCTTCCGCACGATGATCGCAGCGGCCGACTACTCGGACTACCGCCATATCTGGGTCCTCAATGACGCCGCGTGGGAATCGCCCTTCCGCTCGGAGTTCTCCACCCATCCGCGGGTGTCATTCGTCCGACACCGATCCCGGGACTACTTCACCGCACTCGAGACGAGCCAGTACCTCGTCAACAATGCGACGTTCCCTCCTGAGTTCATCAAGCGCCCCGAACAGACGTATCTCAACGCGTGGCACGGAACCCCGCTGAAGAAGATGGGCTACGACATCGAGAACGGTGCCGACGGGGCCCGCAACGTCCTGCGCAACTTCATGTCCGCCGACTATCTCCTGTCGCAGAATTCCTTCATGACCGAGACGATGTACCTCGGCGCATACAAGCTCAACAACGTGTTCCGCGGGGCGATCATCGAGGAAGGCTATCCGCGCACCGACAAGATGATCGGCCCGGGCGCTGGCGATCGAGCCAGGGCAGTGCTGCGCGACCGCGGAATCTCCACCCATGGCAAGAAGGTGATCTGCTATGCGCCGACATGGCGAGGCGGCTCCTTCTACAATCCGCAGTCCGATGCGGGACGCCTCAAAGCCACGGTCATGGCCCCGCGCAGCGCACTCGAGGACGAAGGATGGATCGTTCTGCTCAAAGCCCACCAGGTGATCGTCGATCAGCTCGTCGACGATCCGGAGCTCGCAGACTTCCTCGTCCCCAACGATGTTCCCGCCAACGACGTCCTCGCGATCACCGACATCCTCGTCTCGGACTACTCGAGCATCTTCATCGACTTCCTCGGCACCGGGCGCCCGGTCCTCTTCCACCTCCCCGACGCGGGGAAGTACGCTGCCGAACGCGGCACCTACCTGCGACCCGACGAGCTTCCGGGACCGGTCTCCGAGAGCATCGACGAACTCCTCGAGCAGGCGACCCGTCTCGCCGAGGACGAGATGGACCTGTCGAGCGCATTCTCCGAGGAGGCCGCGCGCTTCTCCGAGCTCGCAGCGCAGCTGACCCCACGCGATGACGGCGGCGCGAGCGCACGCGTCCTCGACGTCGTGTTCAGGGGCAGAGAATCCGAGGGCCGAGTGATCCGCGGATTCGAGGACGGGCGACGCACCCTCGTGCTCTACCTCGGTGGGCTGATCACCAACGGAATCACCTCATCCGTGCTCAACCTGCTCAATCGGATCGATCCCGAGGAAGTCGATGTCACGGCACTCTTCTACCGGTCCGGCCAGCGGGATCGGCTCGACAACGCGGCCCTGATTCCGTCCCACGTCCGCCAGGTCATCCGCGAGCAGGGAAGCCTGCAGCTTCCCCTGCTGGGCAGCATGCAGGAGTTCGATGCCTCGCCCGTCGGAGACCTCGCCGCCGCTGACCGCGACACCGCGCTGTGGAGCTGGGAATGGCGACGCCTGTTCGGCCACGCGAGGTTCGACGCGGCCGTCGACTTCAGTGGATACTCGTCATACTGGGCGAGGATCATGGCGCACGCCGAAGCCGACCGCAAAGCCGTCTGGCTGCACAACGACCTCGAAGCCGACGCAATGCGCGAGGTCGATGGCGCCAGGCCCCACTTCAACAACCTCACCGGTGTCTTCAAGCTCTACCACGACTATGACGCGCTCGTCTCTGTATCGCCCGACCTGCGCGAGATCAATGCGGAGAGTCTCAGCAGGTACGCCGAACCCGAGCGGTTCATCAGCGCCCGCAATGTCATCGATGTCGAACGGGTCCGCAACGGCGCAGGACGCTCGACGGAGACCCGCCCGCACACGGTGTCGATCGATGCGCGCACACTGGCCGACGCCGTCGCCGAGATCGGCAGGCACTACTCGTTCGACGAGCTCATCTCTGAGGCCTCGCGACAGGCACTCGTCGGCGGCCTCCTCGGAGAGCAGAAGGGCAAGACCTTCGTCACCGTCGGACGCCTGTCGCCGGAGAAGAACCAGGCTCGGCTGCTCCGAGCATTCGCTGAAGTCAGCGCTGAAGAGCCGGACGCGCGCCTCGTCATCATCGGTGACGGGCCGCTGAGCGGCGAACTCAAAGAGCTCGCCGTCTCGCTCGGCGTCGCCGGATCCGTTGAGTTCACCGGCCGACTTCAGAACCCGTACGCCGTGATGTCCGGTTGCGACTGCTTCGTCCTCTCGAGCGACTACGAAGGTCAGCCGATCGTCATCCTCGAGGCCCGAGTGCTTGGGCTGCCCATCGTCACCACGCGGTTCGGATCCGCAACAAGTGCGATGGAAGGCAGTGGAGGTCTCATCGTGGACCGCGACGAGGCATCGCTCGCAGCCGGGATGAGAGCGTTCCTGGCGGGTGAGATCACGCCTATCGCATTCGACCCCGACGCGTACAACGCGGAGGTGATCGGCGAGTTCGAGGCGGCCGTGTTCGCTGCCGCACCTTAGCAGGCCCGGGCGGCGCCTCGCCCGCCGATTCCGATGGCTGGATGGCCGGCTGGTAAAGTGTGGGTGAACTCTTGCAGCTTCCAGGGCCCGACTGTCGATTCGAGCCCTCATCGATCAGTTGGGACCGTCTCCGTATGCGCCGAGTCATCACCTATGGCACGTTCGACCTGCTCCATTATGGTCACATCCGGCTGCTGCAGCGGTGCAAAGAGCAGGGCGACTACCTCGTCGTCGCGCTCTCGAGCGACGAGTTCAACGAAAGCAAGGGAAAGAAGTCCTACTTCTCGTTCGAAGAGCGCAAGCGCATGCTCGAGGCCATCCGATACGTCGACCTCGTCATCCCCGAGGACAACTGGGAGCAGAAGGTCACCGATGTCGAGAAGTACCACATCGACACCTTCGTCATGGGCGATGACTGGGAAGGGGAGTTCGACTTCCTCAAGGACAAGGTCGACGTCGTCTATCTTCCGCGCACCCCAGAGATCTCCACCACGCGGATCAAGTCGGAACTCGGCAAATCCTGACGTTCCGAGCGGCACGACCGCAAGATCGCCGCAACCCCTTTCGAGAAGCCGCCCCCCGGCTGAACTCCCACGACAACCCGCAGGGGCTGATCCCCGTGGAGAAGAGGAACGGCTGAGTGAGCCAGAAGACGACAGACACGAGCCCGGTGCGTCTATCCATCGTCATCCCAGTCTTCAACAGTCCGCAGCATGTTCGTACGGCTGTCGCTTCCGCTGCCGCGCAGACGTGTGATGACGGAGCCGTGGAGGTCATCGTCGTCGACGACGGGTCGACCGATGAGACTCCAGCGGTGCTGGATGAGCTTGCGGCAGTGCACAGCAACCTCCGCGTCATCCGCCAGGAGAACTCCGGCTGGGCCGGTGCGCCCCGCAATACCGGCCTGTCCGCGGCACGCGGCGACTACGTGTTCTTCCACGACGTCGACGACCAGCTCAACGGCGACTGCCTGGGACACGCCGTGGCCTACGCCGATGAGAAGCTCAGCGACGTCGTCCTCGTCAAGCTCGAAGGGCGAGGCGGACGACACACCCATGCCGATGTCTTCACCGACACGCAGGAGGTCGGCGACATCCGCCGACTGGTCCGTTCGAACTTCTGCTTCAAACTCTTCCGCCGCTCGTTCCTACACGCGCACAACCTGACGTTCCCTGCGCACAAGATCAGGCTCGAGGACGCACAGTTCTGCTTCCGTGCCTACGCACTGGCGGACAAAGTCTCCATCCTCTCCGACCGGACGTATTACTACGTCTGCGACCACGGCGGCGGCCACATCAGCCAGTCGGGAACTGAACCCAGACTGCACGCGGAAGGCATCCGCGAAAGCCTCAGACCCCTGACATCGGGTCCGTGGGACGATGAACTGCGCCGGGAGGCGATTGCGGACTTCTTCCGCAGAGTGACCCTCAACCGATTCAACGACACCTTCCATACACGACGCGTCGACGTTCGCCTCGCGTGGATCGTCGAGTCGACTCGCCTGGTGAGGGAATTCTGCCTGCCTGACAGGCTCTTCGAGTTCTACAGCCCTCTCAATCGCGCGCGCGTGTGGAGCTTGGCCACAGGCATCCCCGCGCTCGTCGCAGCAGTCAGCCGCAGAGGCAACCGATCACGTGCGGCGCTCACCGTCGTCGACCGCGTGCGCATCAGTGGTTTCTCGGTCGTGATCGAGGGCACGGCAGCAGCAGTCCTGGCAACAGGCGACATCACCGACCTCGCTGTTCAGCTCCGCAAGGGCGGCGACAAACTCGCCCTCTTCGACGCAGAGATCATCGGTGAGCCGGCTGCCGACGAGGTCGCCGACGAAGCGAGCAACGGCGTCGCCCGATTCACAGTGGACATCCCGATCAAGGCGCTTCTCTCGCAGGGGACCGTGAAGCTCTACGCCCGAGCGACAGACAGCGGGGGAAAGGCAACGGGGTTCATCCGCGTCGGACTCGCCGATTCCGCCCATGTCCGGCAAAGGCGTTGGGGCGTCTCGACGGAGTCGTCACCGACGAAGCACGGCGGGATGAACCTCCACGTGAGCACGGGAGCGAAAGCACTGGTCTGGCGTATCCTCGGCCGCAGGCGATGAGTTGAACCGAACGCGCTTGCCTCACAGCCGTTCGAACCGAATCCCGACACCACCACGCAAGGAACTCCATCTATGATCTTCAACCGACTGCTCAGGCGAATCCGCCCCTCCGCGACCCCGGGTCGTGCGAACGCCGACCGCGTGTTCGACCTCACCTGGTCGATTCCTGAGGATTTCGGTGGGCTGACGAAGGTCATGCTGCGCCGCTCGAGGAACTTCGTCACCCGATTGGGACTGGGCGTCGACGTTCTCACCCTCGACTACCGACTCGACGTCAGCGAGGCCCGTGCGCGCCTGCGCGCGTCCGGTGAGCTCATCGACGGCATGGAACTGCGCAACGCCTGGGCGGAAGTGGCCTCCTTCGATCGTCGACAGCTGCAGTCCTTCGGAGGCACCGCCACCGGGGCAGGCATCCCCACCGCACCGGTCTCCCTGGAGACGCGCTCCTGCCCGCAGTATGTCGAGTACCTCGACGCGGACGGACAGGTCGTCCGCGTCGATCACCTCCGCGCCGACGGATCCGTGTGCGTCGTCGACGACCGCACAGGTGAGAAGCGTCGTCTGGTGCTCGTCGACCCCGCCGGCCGCTACGTGTCCGAGTTCTCCCGAGCCCGGGACTTCTACTTCGCATGGCTCGACGCGGCGATCGGCTCCGACGACGCCGTGCTCATCAACGAATCGAAATACATCGCGACATTCCTCTACCACTATCGACGCGATCACATCCGCATCGGCCAGGTGCTCCACAACTCACACCTCAACCCGCGGTCGAGTTCACCGAACGGTCCGTTCACCAAATCCCGCCTCGGGATACTCAACCACTGGTTCGATTACGACTTCATCATCTTCCTCACGGAGAAGCAGAAGGCTGACTTCGTCCGTGCGTTCGGTGATTCGCCGACGCTCGTCGTCATCCCGAACTCGACGGCGGTCGGCACTGCGCGTCTGAGCGCCCACGACGACCGGACACAGACCCGGGGAGCCGTCGTTGCCCGCCTCACCGGTCAGAAGCGGGTCGATCATGCCCTCAGCGCGGTGAGCGCAGTCGGTCCCGAGATCACCCTCGACATCTTCGGCGACGGCGACAAACGGACCGAACTCGAACGACTGGTCGAGGCGGACGAGACCCTCGAACGTCGAGCAGTGTTCCGAGGCCACGTCGACGGCGCCGCCGACCAACTGGACGACTATTCGTTCATCCTTCTCACCAGTTCCTTCGAGGGCATGGGGGTCGTGCTCATCGAAGCCATGGCTCGCGGGTGCGTCCCCATCGCCTACGACATCAGATACGGTCCATCCGACATCATCGATTCGGGCGAGAACGGCTTCCTCGTCCGCGACGCTGAGCAGATGACGACGGCGATCACCGACCTCATCGATCGGGACACCGAGGCAGTGAGGCACCTGCGAGCTGCGGCCGTCGAGAAGGCCCGCACCTTCAGCGACGAAATTGTCACTGAGCGCTGGGCGCAGCTCTTCAGGTCGATCAGGACCGCTGCGAAGGTCGGTCCTCCCCGCAAGGTGAGTCCGGAACGCGGAACCGCGCGCCCGCTGCCGGACGGTGGAGTCGCCATCACCGTGTCCGCGCGCACAGACGGCGCGAACAGCGACGACGTGATCGCGATGCGCACTCGAGACGGATACTACGCGTTCGCCGCGGTGCTCGACGAGGCTGGCTCCGGGACCTTCACCGGCGACGAACTCGACGTTCTGCCGTCTGAAGCCATCCTCGATGTGTGGTTGCAGACTGCCGGACGGCGGGGGATCGAACGTCACCGCATCGCATGGGCTGACGACGAGGACGAGGTCGCGATCGGGAGACTGACGGCTTATCGCACGGTGAAGGGCAACCTCAGCCTCAAGGCCGGTTGATCCGTCGTCGGTCCGAAGATCTGCCGTGGCGCGCAGCAGCGTAGCGGGCGCTGGTGAAGTAGCAAGTCGGTTGGACTGTCGGTAAACTTGACGTGAATTGTCGTGGACAGATGCAGTCAAAAGGTAGGTCGGGCGTGAGCGCGGAGAAGCAGACTCGGTACCCGACGCTGTCCGAATTGCGGGCGAAGGCCCAACCCGTCGAGGTGCGGACGCGGAAGAACGCCGAGCATTGGACCGCTCAGCTCTACCTTCGCCATTTCTCCATCTACTTCACGATGCTCCTGGTGAGAACCCGGATCAGCGCCAACGGCGTCACCGGGATGATGATCATCGCCGGGTGGTGCATCGCCGCCTCCCTTCTCATCCCCGGGATCTGGGGTGCGGTGCTGGCGGTCTTCTTCTCCCAGGTGCAGATGTACATCGACTGCTGCGACGGCGAAGTCGCGAGGTGGCGGGGAACGAGCGGCGCCAAGGGCGTATTCCTCGACAAGGTCGGCCATTACACGACGGAGGGCCTCGTCGCGTTCGCCCTCGGTGCGCGGGCCGTCGGCGAATGGTCGAATCTGCAGGCCGATCCCGGCGGAACCTACCCGTACCTGCTGGCGGGATCGATGCTCGCCTCGCTGGTCCTGCTCAACAAGGCGCTCAACGACATGGTCCACGTCTCCCGCGCATTCAATGGCTTGGACAAGCTCGCCGATTCGCAGGCGGCGACCGCCCTCAACCCCGGCTTCACCGCCAAGCTCAAGCGTGCGGCGCGGTTCGTCCCGTTCCACCGCATCTACCATTCCGTCGAGCTCTCGCTCCTCGCTTTGGTCTCGAGTATCGTCACCGCGATCATCGTCCCGCTCGGTGCGGCACCGCTGAGTGGCGAACGCTGGCTCGTCGTTGCCCTCGTGCCGCTGTGCCTGCTCTCGGTGATCGGCCACTTCATGTCGATCATGGCATCGAGGAGGCTGTCATGACGGAGTCCAATCGGATCCTCGCGCAGCGGTTCGAAGCGAACCGGAAGTACACCTTCGGGGTCGTCGTGCTCACTCAGGGCAAACGGCTCGAGGAGCTCAACCGCGGCTTCGACTCGCTCCTCGCCCAGAAGGGCGTCGAACTCGACATCGTCTGTGTGGGCAACGGGTGGGATCCCGAAGGCATCCCTCCTGCCGTCAAGCGCTTGGGACTGCCGGAGAACCTCGGCATTCCCGCCGGTCGCAACGCCGGAGTCCCCCACGTCAAGGGGGAGTTCCTCTTCTTCCTCGATGACGATGCGTGGCTGCCCGACGACACCACCCTTATGCGCATGGCACAGCTCATGCGCACGAAACCGAAGATCGGCCTCGTCCAGCCTCGGGTCGAGGAGCCGGGCGGACCGGCCTCGCCCAAGCGGTGGATTCCCCGCCTGAAGAAGGGCGAAGCTGATCACTCTTCGAACGTCTTCTCCGTGTGGGAAGGCGCCGTGTGCATGCAGCGCAAGGCATTCGACGAGTGCGGGGGCTGGCCGTCGACGTTCTGGTACGCCCACGAGGGCATCGAGCTTGCGTGGCGCGTCTGGGACGCCGGGTACTCGGTGTGGTACATGGGCGACCTCGCTGTCGCTCACCCGGTGATGGACCCGAGCCGGCACGACGAGTACTTCTACATGAATGCCCGCAACCGGGTCTGGCTGGCCAGGCGGAACCTGCCGTGGCCGTTCAATTGGATGTATGTCGGCTCATGGACCCTCATGCAGTGCTTGAAGTGGGCGAACAAGCCCGACCAGCTCCAACCGTGGTTCGAGGGATGGCGCGACGGCTGGAAGCTCGACCCGTGGAGCGAGAACGAACGGCACAAGAAGCTGTCCGGTCGCGGAGTGCTGAGGATGGCTCGGCACGGCCGCCCCCCGGTCGTCTGATCCGCTCTCCGAAGAGCGGCGACGTGAGTGACGGCAGCGGCCTCTTCTCACTCGCTGGATTCGGCGTTCGAGCCGGAGTCTCTGAATCCCGCAAGGTCTGCCGACCGCTGCGCGATGAGGTCGGACACGGCCGCGGTGAATAGCTTGGTCGACGTGCCTCTTTCGCCCTCGCCGAAGTAGAAGGTGCGAAGCTCCTTCCGGGCATCGGCCGTCGTGTCCTGGCTCATCGCCTGTTCGAAGATGCGCTGGGCATCCCTTACGGAGTTGCCATCGATGATCGGTGTCGCTCGGCTGATCGGGGCGTCGTCGTGCAGCTGCTCCGAATCGTCGCGCCGGTCGGTGAGCACCAGAGGCTTCTCGGGGTGCATGTAGAGGAAGTCGAGGCCGACGCTGGAGATGTCCGTGACCAGCAGATCGACCGCGTCGAACATCCCGAGGATGTCCCCCTGCATGAGGATCTGGTGTTGGAGAGAGTGGTCGTGGACCGACTCGTTGGCGGAGTCCAGCAGCTCTCTGATGCGTGCGTCTGCCGCCTGCATGTTCGGGTCCTTCGATGTCTCGACACGCGGGTGCGGCTTGTAGATGACGCGTGTGCCCGGAAGGGCCAAGGCGGCTTCGACGATGGAGGGGCCGTAGAGATCCACCGACGTGTAGTTGTTCGAGTCGTTCTCACCTTCCCATGTCGGGGCGTACATGATCGTGCGTGCCGACGATCGCTCGAGTTCCGCTTCGCGAACGATGTCGAGCTGAGGTCGTCCCACCTTGACCAGCGCGTCCTCGTCGAAGTCCAGAAGCGCCTTGCGGTGCCGCTCGATGGCCGCGTCTCCGGCGACGAATACTCGGTCGTAGGACTTCGCCTGGTTCGACACCATGCTCAGCTTGTCCGACTCACCGTGGTTGACATGGACATGGACCATGGGTGCGAACCCAAGGGACTGGAAGTTCGTCATCCCGTTGTTCACGTAGAGGGCGAGCTTGAAGCTGTTGGCGTGATAGAAGGTGTGCAGCGGGTCGAAGCGGCGCTTGAGCACGAGCGGAAGTCTCGTCATCTCTCGAGCCTCCAGAAGTGTCGACGGGCGCCTGAGCACGATGACGACTCTGTGAGTCCGATTGAGCTCTTCGAGCACGGGGATCCACTGACTGAGCTGATAGAACTTCGACTTCGCGTCGCCGAAGTAGACGACGACCTCAGCGTTGACGTAGTCGCCGTTGTATTCGTCCTCGAGCCGCACCCAGCGTTCGGTTCCACGGATCCACTGGCTGGTCTTCTTCCAGGCGGTCGATCGAATTGTGGCCAGCGCTGCGGTACGGAGGGGGTTGAACACGGTAGGAATCCACCTTCAGCGACAAGATCGGTTTTCGGAACTGCTGGTCTAAATCGTGTCACCGAATCACGCCCAGTCAAAACCAGTGTGTCGTCGGTCGCGCTGAACGGCGCACGTCGAGGGTGCCGACTACGGTGACCCGATCGAGACCGGCCGAAACTGTATTGTGTCCTAGTAACTCTTGCCAAAATCGCAACTCTTGTGCAGACTGGGGGAATGCTCGGCGGCAAAGAGGCAGCGAACGGCGATCAGGCCGGACTCGGCACACGTGTGCGCGCTGCGATCCGCCGGGCGGGGATCAACCACAGCGAGGTCGCCCGGAGCATCGGACTCGAACCGAGCAAGCTCTCGAAGTCTCTTGCCGGCACGCGGAAGTTCCGCGTCGAGGAGATCACCCGCATCGCCGAACTCACCGACGTCACGACCGACTGGCTCACCCGCGGACAGGGGGAGGGGCCGCCTCGGCGGTCGATCACCTCCGTCTCCGCCGATCACATGGTCGATGCGGCCGAGGCATCATCGAAGAGCACTGCGCCGACCGGTGCACGCGATCAGGTGACGCAGACGGTCACCGCCGCGGAGGCCGCAGCGGTCGGCGACGACGCCGACGAGACCTGGATGTCGAAGGGCACCCGCAATCGGCGGCGCATCGTCGAGGCCGCGTGGGAGCTCTACGCCGACCGCGGCATCGACTCCGTGCGGGTCCACGACATCGCCGCGGCGAGCGGCCTCTCGGTCTCTGCGATCAACTACCACTTCCGCACGAAGACCCAGCTGCTCGAAGAGGCGCTGCGGTACTCGCTCGAGATCATCGCCACTGCCCGCGACCTCCTCGAACCCGATGATCCCGTCGAGGTCCTGCGGCGATTCGCCCGCGTCCACGCCGGCGTCGATCCCACGGTCCGCCGTGTCTGGTCGATCTGGATCCAGAGCTGGGCCCGTGCCGTCGTCGACGAGCGCTCCCGCCTCAACCTCACCGCCGTCTACGGCGAATGGCTCGAACTCATCACCGGCGTCGTCGTCGCCGGTCAGCGCTCGGGCCAGATCCGCGCGGGGAACACGGACCTCATGGTCAAGAGCCTGAGCACGTTCATCGACGGCCTCGGCATCGCCCGCAGCGCTCGCCAGATGACGATCAGTGACGATGATGCCCTCCACCTCATCGAAGAGTTCCTCTACGCTCATATCCTCGCCCCCGAAGCGTCCGAATCCCCCGAGGCGCCCGCGCCTCAGTCGTCCAGTCGTCCGCCCCAGGACGAAGCGTCCCAGGAAGAAGGCACATGAGCACACCGAACCGAAGACAAGCACTCGGAGCCGGCCTGTCGCTGACGGCGCTCGCCGGCCTGAGTGCGTGCGGCGGGGGAGCCGTCGGCGCGATCAGCGCCGGTGACCCCGTGCGCGGGGGCACCCTGCGCGTGGGTGTGACCGGCGGCAACTCCGCCGACACCGTCGACGCCCACATCCCCGTCAACTCCGGCGACATCGCCCGCACCGTCAACCTCTACAACTGCCTGCTCTCACGCACCGACGACTACAAGATCCAGACCGAGCTCGCCGAGAAGTTCGAACCCAACTCCGACGCCACGGTGTGGACGGCGACGCTGCGACCGGGCATCAAGTTCTCCGACGGGCGCGACATCACCCCCGACGACGTCGTCTTCTCGTTCGAGCGGATCAACGACCCCAACGACCCGAAGACCGCGGCGGCGAGCTTCACGATGCTCGACGAGGTCGTCGCCACCGGCGACCGCACCGTCGAGTTCCGGCTCAGCTCACCCAACGGCCTCCTCAACGACTCCGTCTCCGAGTACACGACCGGCATCGTCCCCCGCGACTACGACCCTGCGAAGCCCGTGTCCTCGGGACCGTACAAGCTCGGCTCGCACACCCCGGCGGTGTCCACCGTGCTCGAGCGCAATGAGTACTACTGGCGCAAGGACGGCAACTGGCTCGACGCCGTCAACCTCCTCAACTTCAACGACTCGGACGCCCTCATCAACGCCCTCCTCTCCAGCCAGGTCGACGCGATCGGGCAGATCCCGCTCGCCCTCGTCGAGGTCATCGGCGCCGACGAGCGGATGGCGATCCTCAACTCCGAGACCGGCATGTGGCTGCCGTTCACGATGCGCGTCGACCGGCCTCCGTTCGACAACGTCAAGGTCAGGCAGGCGTTCCGGCTCGTCGTCGACCGTGAGCAGATGATCGAGCAGGTGCTCTCCGGCTTCGGCACGATCGGCAACGACATGTTCGGGCCGCTGAGTGAGAACTACCCCGACTTCCCGCAGCGCACCCGGGACATCGAGCAGGCGAAGAAGCTCCTCGCCGAGGCGGGCCACGAGGGGGGCCTCGACGTCGAACTCGTCACCGCCCCCATCCAGTCGGGAGTCGTCGAGGCCGCTCAGGTCTTCGCCCAGCAGGCCGCCGACGCCGGCATCCGAGTGAAGATCCGCCGCGTCGACGCGACGACGTTCTTCGGGGAGAACTACCTCAAATGGGACTTCGCCCAGGACTTCTGGTACACCCGCGACTTCCTGCCGCAGTGCGTGTCCTGCGTGATGCCGGAGTCGCCGTTCAACGAGACGAACTGGAACGACCCGAACTTCACCTCGATCGTCCAGGAAGCCCGTGCCCTGCCCGATCCGAAGTCACGGCGGGATCTCGAACACGAAGCCCAGAAGATCCTCTACGACAACGGCGGCTACATCATCTGGGGCTTCGCCAACCAGGTCGACGCCTACCAGAAGTACGTCGGCGGTCTGCGTCCCAACGCCACCGGCCGACCTCTGGGCGGGTGGCGCTTCGACCGTCTCTGGATCGGAAAGGTGTGACATGTTCGCCCAAGTCATCATCCGCAGGCTGATCTTCTCCGCCTTCATCCTCCTCGCCGTCTCCCTCCTCGTCTTCGGCGCCACCCTGCTGCTGCCCGGCGACGCGGCTCGCGCGATCCTCGGCCAGCAGGCCACCCCGGAGCGCATCGCCGCCCTCAACGAACAGCTCGGCCTCAACCTGCCGGCCTGGCAGCGCTACCTCGAATGGCTCGGCGGCCTCTTCGTCGGCGACTTCGGCACCTCGACCGCCACCGGCGGCCCGGTCTCCGACCTCCTCGGCGAACGCATCGGCAACTCCTTCATCCTCATGGCCCTGGCCGCGATCATCTCGGTGCCCCTGGGCATCGGCCTCGGCGTCTACTCCGCCCTGCACCGCGGCACCCGCCGGGACCAGGCGCTGACCGGCATCAGCCTCGTGCTCGCCGCGATGCCCGAGTTCGTCATCGGCATCGGCCTCATCGCGATCTTCGCGACCTCGGTCTTCCAGATCCTGCCCGCCGTCACCCTCGCCCCACCGGGCCAGCCGGTGTGGATGATCCCCGCCCAGCTCGTCCTGCCGACCGCGACCCTCGTCCTCGTCGTCACCCCCTACATCGTGAGGATGATGCGGGCGACGATGATCGAAGTCCTCGACTCCGGGTTCGTCGAGATGGCCCGCCTCAAAGGAGTCCCGGAGCGGCGCGTGATCCTCCGCCACGCCGTGCCCCACGCCCTCGGTCCCGTCGCCCAGGTCATCGCCATCCAGCTCGCCTGGCTCGCCGGCGGCGTGGTCGTCGTCGAGTTCCTCTTCCGCTACCCCGGCATCGGCCAAGCCCTCATCGACGCCGTCACCTACCGCGACGTCCAGGTCGTCCAGGCGATCTCGATGCTCGTCGCCGCCGTCTACGTCGTGGTCAACCTGGCTGCCGACATCGTCGGCATCCTCACCAACCCGAAACTGAGGAGCGCAGCATGAGCAGCAGCCTCGACGACATGAAGTCCTCCGCGATCGAAGCCGCGGAGATCCCCAAGGAATCCCAGACGACCTACGTGCCGTTCCTCCGGCGCGTGATCGCCCAGAAGCAGGGGCGGATCGGGCTGACGCTCACGGCGATCGTCGTCCTCTTCGCCTTCTGCGGACCGCTCCTGCTGCCGTGGGCGACGGGATCGACCGCGACGGAGTTCGTCGGCAAGCCGTTCTCCGCCTACGGGATCTTCGGCACCGACAACCTCGGCCGCAGCGTGCTCTCCCGGTTCCTCGCCGGCGGGTTCACCCTCATCATCTACTCGGTCCTCGCCACCGCCCTGGGCATGGTCCTCGGCGCCGCCGTCGGCATGCTCGCCGCCTACGTCGGCGGTCGCTTCGATGCGATCATCATGCGCCTCAACGACGTCCTGCTCGCGATCCCGCAGCTCGTCTTCGCCCTCCTGGCGATCACGGTCCTCGGCCCGCAGGGCTGGGTGCTCATCACCGTCATCGGCATCACCCACGCCCCCCGCATCGCGCGGGTCGCGCGGTCGGCGACACTCAATGTCATCAACGAGGACTACATCCTCGCCGCGGAGATGTACGCGATGCCGCGCACGAAGGTCCTCGTCCGCGAACTGCTGCCCAACATCACCGGGCCGCTGAGCGTCGAGGCGGGCCTGCGCCTGACCTACTCGATCGGCGCGATCGCCTCGCTGTCGTTCCTCGGACTCGGCCTGCAGCCGCCGGCCGCCGACTGGGGCCTGATGATCAACGAGAACCGCATCGCCCTGAGCATCCAGCCCTGGGGCGTGCTGCTGCCGGTCATCGCGATCGCCCTGCTCACGATCGGCACCAACCTGCTCGCGGACTCCTTCGCCCGGGCCACCGCTTCGACCACTGTGGAGGAATGATGACGACGACCAACGACACGGTTGCCATCGACGACCGCGCCCCCAACGAGAGCATCGTCCTGCGCGTCTCGGACCTGCGCATCGACACGTACGCCGGCGACGAGATCCTCCACGGGGTCAGCTTCGCGCTCGCCCGCGGAGAGATCCTCGGCCTCGTCGGCGAGTCCGGATCCGGCAAGACGACCGCGGGCCTGGCCTGCATGGGCCACTTCCGCTCCGGACTCAAGTACGCCTCGGGGTCGGTGAGCCTGTGGCCGCGCGGTGAGGACACCGCGGTGGAGGTCCTCGACCTCGACGAGGTGGCCGTGCGCTCCCTGCGCGGGTCCCGCATCGCCTACATCCCCCAGGATCCGGCGCTCTCCCTCAACCCCGCGATGCGGGTGGGGGAGCAGATCCGCGAAGTCCTCGACATCCACTGCTTCGGCACCTCCTCCGCCGAACGGGAGGCGCGGATCACTCAAGTGCTCGCCGATGTCGGACTGCCGGGCGACAAGGCCTACCAGAACCGGTGGCCGCATCAGCTCTCGGGCGGCCAGCAGCAGCGCATCGGCATCGCCATGGCCTTCGCGATGTACCCCGACGTCCTCATCCTCGACGAGCCGACGACCGGTCTCGACGTCTCCACGCAGGCCGTCGTCCTCGACACCATCCGGCAGATGACCGTGGCCAACGACGTCGCCGGCCTCTACATCACCCACGACCTCGCGGTGATCAAGGACATCTCCGACCGGGTGGCGGTCATGCTGCGCGGCGACCTCGTCGAAGAGGGGCCCGTCGGCGAGGTGTTGACGAACCCGCAGCACGACTACACGAAGATGCTCCTCGCCGCGGTGCCCGACCTCGCCGGGGACAAGAGGATCGGCGACGAATCGAGTGCCGCGACCGACGTCTACCTCGGTCACTCCGCCGACGGCGCCGAGGCGCCCCCCGCCTCGGCGAGCACCGCGGCGGTCCCGGAACCAGCCGAGGATTCCGGTGCGGGGCCCGTCCTCCTCGAGGTCGCCGACGTCGCGCTCTCCTACGGGAAGGCGCAGATCCTCGACGGCATCAACCTGCGGCTCGAACCGGGGGAGTGCACGATGCTCCTCGGCGAATCCGGGTCGGGCAAGACGACGCTGTCGCGCTGTGTGGCCGGCCTCAACGACGACTACACAGGAGCGGTGCGGCTGCGCGGGGTCGAACTCGCCCGGTCGACGCGCAAACGCACGAACGATCAGCGCATCGGCATCCAGTACGTCTTCCAGTCACCGTTCTCGTCCCTCAATCCGCGCCGCTCGATCGGACAGTCGCTGACGGTGCCGCTCGAGATGAGCGGAGAGGGGACCGCGGCGAGTCGGAAGGCGACCGTCGAGGAGGCGCTCGACGCGGTGCGGCTGGGCCGCAGCTTCTACCACCGGCGCCCGGGAGACCTCTCCGGCGGTGAGCGTCAGAGGGCGGCGATCGCCCGTGCGCTCGTCAACGCCCCCGATGTCCTCGTCTGCGACGAGATCACCTCGGCGCTCGACGTCAGCGTGCAGGCCTCGATCATCGGACTGCTGCGCACCCTGCGGGCCGAACGTCAGCTCGCCATGCTCTTCGTCACCCACAACATCGCGCTCTCACGCCATATCGCCGACAATCTCGCGGTGCTCAACAGGGGCAAGATCGTCGACTACGGGTCAGCGGACTCTGTACTCGAGAACCCGCAGCACGCCTACACGCGGTCCCTCATCGACGACGTGCCGACCTTCTGAGCAGCTGCATCTCCCGTGCCGGACGGTTGCCCGGCATGGGAGATGCCTGCAGTGGCTGTCGATGTCGCCGGGAGCTCAGCTGCTCGTCGAGTAGACCTGCTGGGAGCCTCCGGTACGCGAGCGGTTGCGCTGCCGGGTCTCCGCCGTCGTGCCACGCGCCTCCGAGCTCCGGCGGGCACCTCCCTGGCGCGGAGTGCTCGTGGCCGACTGGCTGCGTCGCGACGCCTCACCGCGGGACCGGCTGCCGTCGGACGAACGGTTCGTACGGCGCTTCGCGCCGCCCGAGCGTGCGCTGCCTGTGCGTCCGCCTCCGGACTGGGCAGCGCCGGAGCGCTCGCCACCGGAGCGCGGGTTGTTCGCCTTCGCACCACTGCCTCGGGAACCTGTCGTCTCGCGGGAACCGGCCGCATCCCTCGAGCCGGTCGCCTGGCCACTGCCCGCCTGACCGCTGCCCGACTGGGAGCCGGCCCCGCGCCGTCCGCGGCGGCGACGCGAGGAGCGCTTCTGCGACGGAGACTGCACGGGTGGGACCGCTTCGGTGCCGGGAACACGCTCCGGATTGCCCGCCTGCGGCTCGACGAACTCGGCCACCTCGCCGACGAGCGGGGTGACCAGCGCGGAGTCGGCGGTGACCTTCTGCGGCTTCACGGAGATCTTCGCCTTGCGCAGCAGGGCGAGTGTGTCCTTGCGCTCCTCGGGCGTCATGATCGTGACGACGTCCCCGGTGCTGCCGGCACGTGCGGTGCGACCCGAACGGTGCAGGTACGCCTTGTGCTCGGTGGGCGGGTCGACGTGGACGACGAGTTCGACGGCGTCGACGTGGACTCCGCGCGCGGCCACATCGGTCGCGACGAGCACCTTGACCCCGCCGTCGGCGAAGGCTGAGAGGTGGCGTTCACGGGCGGACTGGGAGAGATTGCCGTGCATGTCGACGGCGGGGATGCCCTGCTTCGTCAGCAGCCGCGCGAGCCGCTTCGCCCGATGCTTCGTGCGCGTGAAGAGGATCCGGCGCCCGGACCCGGAGGCCAGTCGGTGGACGAGGTCGTTCTTGTCCTCGGGGGTGACTTCGAAGAGGTGGTGCGTCATGGCATCGACGTGCGAACTCGGGTCGTCGACGGAGTGGAGCACCTGGTCGTGGAGGAATCGGCGGACCAGTTTGTCCACGTCGTTGTCGAGGGTGGCGGAGAAGAACATCCGCTGACCCCGCTCCGGGGTCTTCGCGAGGATGCGGGTGACACCGGGCAGGAAGCCCATGTCGGCCATGTGGTCGGCTTCGTCGAGGACGGTGACCTCGATGTCGTCGAGGGAGACGAGACCCTGCTGGAGCAGGTCCTCGAGGCGTCCGGGGCAGGCGACGACGATGTCGACGCCGGCGGCGAGTGCGGTCTCCTGCCGTTTCTGCTTGACCCCGCCGAAGATCGTCGTGGTCGTCAGCCGGCTCGCCTTCGCGAGAGGTTCGAGCACGGCGCTGATCTGTGTGGCGAGCTCCCGGGTGGGGGCGAGGACGAGTCCGCGCGGCGCACGACCGCGGGCCGGACGGTCGGGCTGGTCTTCGGAGAGCCTCGCGACCATCGGGATGGAGAAGGCGAGCGTTTTGCCCGAGCCGGTCTTGCCGCGGCCGAGCACGTCGCGGCCGGCGAGGGTGTCGGCGAGGGTGTCGGCCTGGATGGGGAAGGCCTCGGTCTTGCCGTCCTTCGCGAGCTCGTCGACGAGGGTCGCAGGAACGCCGAGGTCGGCGAAGGACAGGGCGGAGGCGGTGGTGGGTGCGGTGATGGGGTGGCCTTTCGACGCGCCGGCGCGCACTCCGGTTCCGCACTGGGGCGGAGGAGGCTGCACATCCCGGCAGGGTGTCCGAACGCGGGTCCGCGTTCTGGTTCGCCGAGAGGAGAGGATCATGAGCCGTGAGTCGATGCTCGCGAGCACAGAGTGAGAGTGTCCTGACGACGCAGGGATCCCCGCACGGGGATCACAAGGCCTCCCAGGATACACCCCGCGGCCGACCGGCGTTCTCAGGCAACGATTCGGCTCCGGCGACGATCGACCTCGGCGCCCCCGGAGGCAGGACTTCAGCGCCGGCGATCGAAGTGCGAGGAGGCGAAGGCCGCAGCCGATGCGAGGGCGGCGTTCGCCTCATCGAGCATCCGACCGAAGTGGAGGAACGAGTGGAGGACGTGCGGGTACTCGACGTACTCGACCTCGGTGCCCGCCCTGTGCAGGAGTGCCGCGAGGGCCCGAGAGTCATCGCGGAGCGGATCGAGCCCGGCCGCTGCGACGAACGTCGGAGGCAGTCCGCCCAGATCGGCGCCGAGGTGGTCGACGTAGGGGCTCGTGGCATCGGCGGGTGTCGCGTAGTGGAAGGCGGCGATCGAGGCGAGGGCATCGGGGCCCATCCCGTCCCACTCTCCGCCGAAGAGCCTCCGGCTCGTCGAGTCGGTGAGACCGTGAGCGCCGTAGAAGAGCAGCAGAGAAGTGATCGAGGAGAAGCCCGGGTCGGCCCGGACGCGTTCGGGTTCGTCACGGAAGATCCGTTCCGGCTCGTCTCTCAGGAGCAGCGCGGCACCGAGGGCGAGCATGGCCCCGGCGGAATCCCCGGCCACGGCCAGGCGGGTCGGATCGATTCCCCACGCCTCGCCGTGGCGGGCGAGGTGGTCGATGACGCTCGCGCATTCGAGGAGGGCCTGCGGGAAGACGGCCTCGGGGGAGAGGGAGTAGTCGACGGCGACGACCGCTGCGCCGGAGCCTGCGGCGATCACCCGGGCGATCCGCTCGTGCGTGTCGAGGTCGCCGAGGGAGAAGCCGCCGCCGTGGAGGAAGACGATGCCGGGCAGGACAGCCTCGGCGGTGGGCCGGTGGATGCGCACGGGCACGGCGACGTTCCCGACCTCGATGCGCCCGTCAAGGGTCTGCGCCATCGTCGGCCCACCCTCGTTCCAGTGGGCGCGTTCGGCCCGGTACTCGGCGCGTGCGGCGACGAACTCCGGCGGAGTGGGAGAGTCGTCACGCGAAGCCGGATTCGCCTGTGCCTGGTCGGCGACCGCGCGGGCGGCGGCGTCCCGGCATTCGGCTGCGCGCGCGGCTTGGACCGCGAGCACGTCGATCATCTGCACCGTCAGGGCGCTGCGGATGTCTGCGGGAACCGCAGCGAGGACGTCTGCCTCATCGCTTCTCGAGTGCGGGGTCTCGTCTGTCATCGCGTCCTTTCCTGCACGGCCACGGGCTGCGCTCCGCTTCAGCGTATCCGCGCGCTGCGATGCGAGTCGCAATGGTTCGGCACCTGGCACCGGGTTCGCCGCGGCGACCGGGAGGACACGAATTGGTTGCGGTTCGGGAATAAGCGCAGGCTCCCGGCGTTGTCATCACTGGACGCGCGGGACGTGCCGCAGTACCCCGCGACGCAAGCGCAACAGGGTCAGCGGCCGAGAGACGGAGGAACCAGGTGAGCGAGCAGACGCGGATCGAGCAGATGCGCCGACACGAGACCGACCACGAGGTGCCGTGGTCGCTGCCCATCGTCGTCCGCAAGTCCAAGTCGGCCCCGGCTCGTCACATCGACGTCCTCGAATCCACTGCGCGAGCGGTCGTGACGTTCCTCGACGACCCGCGGACCCAGCCGGGAGGCGAATGGTCCGAAGCCGTCGAATACTGGCGTGACGGGGCGATCCGCAAGGTGGTCCGACGCGGCGACGGGAAGAAGCTCGACGATGCGCGTGCCCTCGGCAGCGTGACCGTGTCCTTCGGCGGCACCGCGGACTTCGCCCCGGCCGAGGCCTCGGTCTTCCCTCCCGGCCCCGTCTCCCCGCTGCCCCCGCAGCTGTCGAAGCTGCAGGTCGGAGGCACCGAATTCCCCGATGAAGGAGAGACCTCGGTGCCCGCCGCCGAGGCGGTCGTGACGATCGAACTCTCACCCCTGGTCACGCTGACGACGGGCAAGGCCGCAGCCCAGGTCGCCCACGGTGCGCAGCTCGCCTTCGAGCAGATGCCCGCCGAGGTGCGCGATGCCTGGCGGGCCGGCGGATTCGCCCTGCGCGTGGTCACCCCGACGGAGGAGACCTGGGCGGAGAACAACCGCCCGGTCAGCGTCATCGACGCCGGCTTCACCGAAGTGGACGGACCGACCGAGACCGTGCGCGCCTGGTGGTGAGGGGTTCAGCTGCTCTCGGGCAGCTCGTCGTCTTCGCCCTCTTCGAGCGGCCGCGTCTTCGTGCCGTTGCCGAACTCGTCGAGGATGATCCTCCGTTTGACCATCTCGCCGGTCTCTTCGTCGAGCACCTCGATGATGTCGCCCGGGTGGGTCGACGGCTGGTAGAAATCCTCATTGACTCCGCTCATCGGAACCACCTCCTGTAGTGTCCTCTGACCGTACTTGAGTGTGACGTGAGTCTCAAGCTTCGTTCGCCGAGGTGGTGTCGCCGATCAGGTCGCTACGCTCGGAGGCCATCGGGTCCCTTGGTCGCCAGGCGGGGATCCGCGACGCTACTACGAGGGGAGGAGCGGCCATGAGTGCGAGGAAGCGCTTTGCCGTCATCGGCGCCGGCATCATCGGCGCCGCCGTCGCGCGTGAGATCCTACGCCGCGATGATCGTGCCGAGGTCACCCTGTTTGAGAAGGAGGACGGGCCGGCCGCCCATCAGACCGGCCACAACTCCGGGGTCGTCCACGCCGGTCTCTACTACGAACCGGGCAGCCTCAAGGCGACCCTGTGCCGTCGCGGAGTGGCGCTGCTGCGCGAGTTCGCCGCCGCCCACGACGTCGCCGTCGACGAATGCGGCAAGGTCGTCGTCGCAACGACCGAGACCGAAGCGCAGCGCCTCGAGGCGATTGCCGCCCGTGCCCGCGCCAACGGCGTCCCCGACGTCGCGATGCTCGACGCGGACGGCCTGGCCGCCGTGGAACCGGGAGTCACCGGCCTGACGGCACTGCACTCGCCGCACACGGCGATCATCGACTACCGCGGACTCACCGAGGCCCTCGTCGCCGAGGTCCGCCGAGGCGGCGGCCGGGTCCGCTTCTCCACCCCGGTCTCCCGCATCGAAGCCCGCCGCGGACCTGCCGGGGAGCGGGCGATCGTCCGCACTGCCCACGACGCCCACGAATTCGATCAGGTCATCGTCTGCGCCGGTCTCCAATCCGATCGCCTCGCCGCCAGGTCCGGGGAGAGCAGGCAGCCCTCCATCGTCCCGTTCTTCGGCCAGTACTTCATCCTCGATGACGAGCACAACGACGCCGTGCACGGACTCGTCTACCCTGTGCCGGACCCGAAGTACCCCTTCCTCGGCGTCCACGTCACCCGCCGCATCGACGGCGGACTGATGATCGGACCCAACGCCTTCCTCTCCTTCTCCCGCGAGGGCTACTCGGGTCTCGGCCTCAACGTCCGCGACTCCCTCGCCGTCGCCGCCGATCCCGGGTTCTGGCGGTTCGCCGCCGGGAACCTGCCCATGGCGGTGCGGGAGATCGGGGGAGTGCTCTCGACCGATCGCTTCGTCGCCGAGGCGGCCCGCTACGTCCCGAGCCTCGCCGGCGCTCGCGGCCGGCGGGCGACCCGCGGAATCCGCGCCCAGGCGTTGAACCGGGACGGCTCGCTCGTCGACGACTTCGTCATCGACCGGGCAGGGCCTGCGATGTTCGTCCGCAACGCCCCCTCCCCGGGAGCCACCTCGGCGCTGGCCATCGCCGAACACCTCGTCGACACCGCGCAATCCGCAGCCGCCTGACCGTCGGGCCTGTGAACCGGCGCCGTGGGACGCCGGGCCGACCCGCATCGGTCCTGGTCAGCGGCGCACTTCGTGTCGGAGGCCACCCCTGAACTAAGCTTGTTCCGGCATCGCCGCGGCATCGCGGCGGAAGACGGATGAAGGAGACACATGGCTGTTCTGGTCACCGGAGGCGCAGGCTACATCGGCTCGCACGTCGTACGGCTGCTCACCGAACGCGGAGACGACGTCCTCATCGTCGACGACTTCTCCACCGGGATCGCCGACCGTGTGGCAGGACTGCCCGTCCTCGACCTCGACCTCGCCGCCCCCGACGCCGAAGACCGCCTCGTCGCGGCCATCGAGGAGCACGGCGTCGACTCGATCATCCACTTCGCCGCGAAGAAGCAGGTCGGCGAATCCGTCGAGCAGCCCGTCCACTACTACCGGCAGAACATCGGCGGCCTGGCGAACATCCTCGCCGCCGTCGACCGCACCGGTGTCTCCTCGCTCGTCTTCTCCTCCTCCGCGGCGACCTACGGCATGCCCGACGTCGACCTCGTGCCCGAGGACCTCGACTGCCGCCCGATCAACCCCTACGGCGAGACCAAGCTCATCGGCGAATGGATGATCGACAATGCGATGACCGCCGCGACGATGAGCGGACAGACGCTCAACGCCGTCAAGCTGCGCTACTTCAACGTCGCCGGCGCCGGCTGGCCCGACCTCGCCGACACCGCGGTGATGAACCTCATCCCGATCGTCCTCGGCCGGGTCGCCGCCGGCAGGGCCCCGATCGTCTTCGGCGATGACTACGACACCCCCGACGGCACGTGCATCCGCGACTACGTCCACGTCAAGGACCTCGCCGAAGCCCACATCGCCGCCCTCGACTACATGAAGTCCGGGGTCGCGACCGAGACCGTGTTCAATGTCGGCACCGGCACCGGAGCCTCCGTCAAGGAGGTCATCGACACGATCGCCGAGGTGACCGGCCGTGACATCGTCCCCGAGATGGGGCAGCGTCGGGCGGGGGATCCTCCCGCCCTCGTCGCCGATGTCACCCGGATCGGCGCGCAGCTGAGCTGGAAGGCCGAGTACGGCCTGAACGAGATCGTCGCAAGCGCCGTCGCCGCCGCGGGAATGCTGCCCGAACAGCAGTGATCCGCCCCGGGCCCGCGCCCGGACCGCTGCCGCCTGCCGGCTGACACGACTGTGCCTCGCACGCGTCGGTGTCCCGCTGCGAGCACAACCCGGCACGTCCCAGTGCCCCCATGACCCTGCCCTGACCCTGCTCTGCCCTGACCAAGGAGACACCCGCCGTGGATCCCACACAGTTCAGCCCCTAAGCCCTGCTCGTCGACTCCGGCCTCTTCGGCGGACTCCTCGTCATCGGCACCATCCTGCGCGCCCGGATCAGGGTCCTCCAGACGATGATGGTCCCCGCCGGCGTCATCGCCGGATTCCTCGGACTTGCGATGGGACCCAACGGTCTGGGCTGGCTGCCGTTCTCCGATCAGCTCGGCACGTACTCCTCGCTGCTCATCGTCGTCGTCTTCGCGTGCCTGTCGCTGACGAGTGACTTCAACATCTTCAAGATCGGCCGCTCCGTGGCCGGGTTCGCCAGCTACGGCGTGCTCATCTACGCGACGCAGACGGCGCTGGGCATGGGGCTCGTGCTCCTGCTGCTGGGCCCCCTCCTCGGCGCCCCCGACTCCGTGGGCCTCCTCCTCTTCGCCGGCTGGGCCGGCGGGTTCGGTTCGGCCGCGGCCATCGGCACGGTCTTCACCGAGGCCGGGGACCCCGCCGTGCAGTCGCTGGCATTCACCGCCGCGACCGTGGGCATGCTCACCGGCATCGTCGGCGGCATCATCCAGGCGAAGTTCGGAGCCAAGAAGGGCTACGCCCGTGAGTTCGTCGGCCTGAGCGAAGTGCCCGCGGAACTGCGCACCGGCGTGCTCGACCACGCCGAGGACAAGCCGCGCATCGGCACCCACATGTTCTCCGGCAGCGCGATCGAATCCCTGACCTTCCAGGCCGGCATCGTCGCCACGGTCGCCGCGGGGGCCTTCGGCGTCAACCTCATCCTCGGCGAGGTCATGCCCTCGGTGACGTTCCCGCTCTTCTCGATCGCCTTCATCGTCGGCCTCGTCCTGCGCGGCCTGCTCTCGGCGACGAAGACGACGAAATTCATCGACAAGGAGACGCAGAACTCGATCTCCGGCACCGCCACGGATGTCCTCATCGTCTGCGGCATCGCCTCCGTCGTTCCCAGCTTCGTCGCCGACCAGTGGCTCTCGCTGCTCATCCTCTTCATCGTCGGCCTCGCCCTCTGCCTCTTCCTCGGCCTCTTCGTCGCTCCCCGGGTGATGAACGAGGGCTGGTTCGAACGCCAGCTCTTCACGTGGGGCTGGGCGACCGGCGCCGTGGCCACGGGCATCGCCCTGCTGCGCATCGTCGACCCCAAGCTCAACTCGCGCACCCTCGAGGACTTCTCCCTGGCCTACCTCCCGGTCATCCCCGTCGAGGTCGCCGCCGTGACCTTCGCGCCGCTGCTCGTCCTCGGCGGCGCCGCGTGGGCCGTCGTCGGCATCTGGGGTGCGATCGCCGTCGCCGCCCTCGCCGTGGCCCTGTTCATCATGGCCGCCAACCGCCGGGAGCTCGTGCCCGCCGCCTGAGCCGGACTCGCCGCATTCGGGCAACCGGACTAGTCTGAACGACGAGGCTCGTCCCACTCGTCCGGAGGGTTCGCCATGACCGAGCACATCGTCATCGGCGCCGGTCTCGCCGGTGCCGCGACCGCCTATGCGCTGACCATGCGCGGCGCGGACGTCACGGTGCTCGAACAGCACACTCCCGCGAACGCCCACGGCAGTTCGCACGGTTCGGCCCGCATCCTCCGCTTCGCCTACCCGCAGCGCCTCTACCTCGACCTCGTCGTCGCTGCGCGCGCCATGTGGGACGATGTCGAACGCGCCGCTGGCACCGAGCTCATCACCACGACCGGGGCCCTCGACCACGGAGAGGCCCGGCACACCGCTGAGCTCGCCGCCCTCTTCGCCGACGCCGGCATCGACCACGAGCTCCTCAGCCCTGCACAGGCAGGCGCCCGCTGGCCGCAGTTCGCCTTCGACACCGCAGTCCTCTGGCACCCGGCCGCCGGGGTGATCGACGCGGAGACCGCGGTGAGCGCGATGCTGCGTCTCGCGGTCGCAAGCGGTCGGGCCCGGGTGCTCGAGGACTGGACCGTCGCCGAGGTGGGACGACGCGCCGGCGGCGGGTTCCGCGTCACCTCGGCGAACGGGGGAGCCGTCGACGGCGACAGGGTCATCGTCACAGCCGGCGCCTGGCTGCCGTCCCTGCTCGGCCACCTCGGACTGCCGCAAGCGTTCCTCGAGTCACTGCCCGCCTTCGAGGTGCGTGAGGAGCAGGCTTTCCACCTGCCGTACCGGGACGCTGAGAGGTCGGGGCGCCGCGACGATCCGTGGCCGACGTTCATCCACAGGACCGGCGAGATCGTCACCTACGGTCTGCCCGGAGGCCGCGACGCCGGTTTCGCGGGACAGAAGCTCGCCCAGTTCAACGGCGGTCGGGTCATCGCCTCGGCGCTCGATGCCGATGGCCGGATCACCGCGGCGATGCGGGCACGGATGATCGACTACGCGCAGCGGTACCTGCCCGGGCTCGTGCCCGAACCGTATGCGGAGACGACGTGCCTGTTCACGAACACGCCGACCGAGGACTTCGTCATCGACGAGGCCGGCGGCGTCGTCGTGGTCTCGGCGTGTTCGGGCCATGGGGCGAAGTTCGCCCCGCTGCTCGGCGAACTCGCCGCCGGACTGGCCGTCGGCGACGGTTCGGTGCCTGAGGAGTTCCGGGTCGCCCACCACCGCGGCTGACAGGCGTTCAGTCGCGCGCTTTGTGAGCGGATACCCCCGCTGGGTACGATGGTCGAGTGTGCGGCTGCGGCCGGTGCACGACCCAGCAGCGAGATGCGGAAGCGGGACTGACGTGAAGAGACTGGCGATCGCCGGAGTGGCCCTGACATTGGCACTGAGCGGGTGCGCATCGACCGGGGCGGACGACCCGAAGGCCGAGGCCTCGGCCTCTGCGAGTGCCGCGGCGGGCTTCCTCTCCGCCTACGGCATGGCCGGTCAGGATGCCGTCGGCATCATCGACACCCTCGACCGGCTCACCGAGGAGCAGCGGCCGACCGCGTTCACGGCCTCGATCGAACCGGACCGGCTCGTCCTCGCCGACGCCGCCGGGAAGGTCGCGCTGCCGCTGCCGCAGGACAAGAGCTACGTCGCGATCGCCCCCTACGTCTCGCAGACCCACGACTGCTTCTACCACAGCCTCACGACGTGCCAGGGGGAGATGGCGAACACCCCGGTCGAGGTGACGATCGTCGACGACGCGACGGGGAAGACCCTGGTCAAAGAGTCGACGCGGACGTTCGACAACGGGTTCGTCGGCTTCTGGCTGCCCCGGGATGTCGACGGCACGGTGACGATCAGCGCCGGCGACCGGAGCGGAAGCGCGACGTTCTCGACCCAGCCCGATGGGGCCACCTGCATCACGGATCTCCAGCTGAGCTGAGCCACGCCTCCACCTCGGCGGCGAACGCGGCGGGCGCTTCGAGCACCGCCAGGTGCCCGACCTCGGGGAAGCGGGCGAGGCCGACATCTCCCGGCAGCGCCGCAGCCAGCCGGTCCGCCTGCTCGACCGGGATCCACGGATCAGCCTCACCCCAGCTGATGCGCACCGGGGCGCGCACAGCGCCGAGGTCGGCCGCGATCGGTGCGGTGTGTGCCGGTGAGAGTGCTGCGATCTGGCGGTAGAACGCCGCCTGACCGTGCGGCGTCGACCACGGTCGGGCAAGCTCGTCCACCCAGCCGACCGGCAGATGCGGGCCGGCCGCCCCGGCGATGTACGCGTGCACGAGCGCCCGATGGAGGGCGAGCGGGAGGGCTGCGAAGACGTCCTCGTTCTCGGCGACGAGACGGAAGAACGGCGACCCCCACGGTGTCAGGGTGACGATGTCGCTGAGGTGGAGCGAGGCGAAGTCGACGCCCTCGAGCAGGTGGGCGCCGAGGGCGACCGCCCCACCGATGTCGTGGGCGATGACGTGCGGGCGCTCAAGGCCGCGATCGTCGATGAGGGCGGCCAGCCGGCGCCGTTGGGCGACGAGGTCGACCGGTGGGGCCGCCTCAGCAGGCGTGATCGAGTCCCCGTAGCCGGGCATGTCCCACAGCAGGACACGGTGGCCCCGCGCGAGCCTTTTCGCCAGCGGAAGCCACATCCGCGACGACCACGGCGTGCCGTGGCAGATGACGACATCGCCGAGGCCGGACTCGGTGCGGGGACCGAGACTCCAGGTCACCACCTCGGCGGGAGACTCATCGGTCCCGATGTCGAGGGTGACGGTCGTGCGGGAGATGTCGATGCCCATGCACCGACGGTAGGCCCACAGGTCGAGTCCACGTCAAGAGGCAGCGCTGAGGCGATGGCGATTCCCGGCGCTGCGGCAGCGTGAGGAATGCGCCGAACCCGCCGCAGCGCACCCAGCAGATTCATCGGGTGTCTGCGGTCACAAATCGACCTATGGCAGGCATGATGGGCACTATGAGCATTGACCTTGACATCGCCCTCGCGGCTGAGCTCGATCCCATCGTCGACGTCGCCGCCTCCCTCGACCTCAACCCCGAGAACATCATCCCCTTCGGCTGGACCAAGGCGAAGGTCCCCATCGACGTCCTCGACGCCGCCGCGCAGAACGCGACGCCCGGCAAGCTCATCCTCGTCACCGCGATGAGCCCGACCCCGGCCGGCGAAGGCAAGACGACGACGAGCATCGGACTCACCGACGGGCTCAACGAACTGGCGAAGACGAACCCCGAGATCGGACGGGCCGTGCTCGCGCTGCGCGAGCCGAGCATGGGACCGGTCTTCGGCATGAAGGGGGGAGCGGCCGGCGGCGGGTACGCGCAGGTCGTTCCGATGGAGGACATCAACCTCCACTTCACCGGTGACTTCGCGGCGATCGCCGCGGCCAACAACCTCGCCGCGACGATGCTCGACAACCACATCCACCACGGCAACGAACTCGACGTCGACCCCCGCCGCATCCACATCCGCCGCGTCGTCGACCTCAACGATCGGGCCCTGCGCAACGTCACGATCGGGCTCGGCGGGCTCAACGGGGGAGTGCCCCGGGAGGACCACTTCGACATCGTCGTCGCCAGCGAGGTCATGGCGGTGTTCTGCCTGGCCACCTCGGTGGCGGACCTCAAGGAGCGGCTGGGACGCATCGTGGTCGCCCACAGCCGTGACCGCAAGCCCATCACCGTCTCCGACATCGGTGCGGCAGGAGCGCTCACCGCGCTCCTGCGCGATGCGCTCGCCCCCAACCTCGTCCAGACCCTCGAACACACCCCGGCGTTCATCCACGGGGGACCGTTCGCGAACATCGCCCACGGCTGCAACAGCCTGCTCGCGACGAAGGCGGCACTCACCCTCGGGGACTGGGTGGTCACGGAGGCGGGCTTCGGCGCTGATCTCGGGGCGGAGAAGTTCCTCGACATCAAATGCCGGGCCGCAGGCATCTGGCCCTCGGCCGTGGTCGTCGTCGCCACCCTGCGGGCGCTGAAGTACCACGGGGGCGTCGAGGTGGCCGACGTACAGACCCCGAACACCGAGGCGGTGCTCGAGGGCATGAGCAACCTCGTCCACCACTGCACGAACCTCCGCGACATCTTCGGGCTCACCCCGGTCGTGTGCGTCAACCGGTTCCCGAGCGACACCGACGAGGAGATGGCGGCGGCGCTCGACCACCTCCACGGGCTCGGCATCGCCGCCGTCGAATCCACGCATTGGGCCGACGGCGGCACCGGTGCGATCCCCCTCGCCGAGGCGGTCGTCGAGGCCGCCGAGAATGCCGGGGACGGTGATGCCGCGCAGCGGGCCCGCTACAGCTACGAGCTCGACGCGCCGCTCGAAGACAAGATCCGCACGATCGCGCAGCGCATCTACGGTGCCGCCGATGTCGACATCCCCGCGAAGGTCAGGCGCAAGCTGAAGCAGTTCGCCGACGAAGGCTACGGGGACCTGCCGATCTGCGTGGCCAAGACCCAGTACTCGCTGAGCACGGACCCCACCCTGCGCGGGGCGCCGACCGGTCATATCATCGCAGTGCGCGATGTGCGACTGTCGGCGGGCGCCGGGTTCGTCGTCGTCATCGCCGGTGACATCATGACGATGCCGGGCCTGCCGAAGGAGCCTTCGGCGCTGAAGATCGACGTCACCGAGGACGGTGACATCACCGGCCTGTTCTGAGCGATCTCGGTCTCGGCCTCACCCGGCCGGCGGTCCTGCGGGGCGCCCGGCTCAGGCGACGGGATAGCCGGCTGCCTCGGCGACCGTGCGAACGTAGTCCCAGTCGGCCTCGGCCCGGATCTGCGCTGCCATCGCCGGCGTCAGCGGTGTGCCGGCGAGCAGGGGGTCGACGTCGCGTGGCGTGAGATCGAGATCGCAGCAGTGGCCGAAGTCCTCGGCGATGTCGGCACCGGTCCTCGCCGCCTTCACCGATCCGAGCATCCAATCGGTCACTTCGGGCCGGATTCCCTCGCGGACCTTGGGCGCACCGTGCTGCCACGTCTCTCCGGTGCTCCACAGGGCCAGGGTGATGGACGGCGTGCCGGGCTCGCCGTTGAGCTTTTTACTCTCACAGAGGGGGACGAGCGGCTCGGGCAGTCCCTCGAGGAGGCCCGGCCACACCTCGCCCGTCTCGGCGATGTTCATCGGTGATTCGTGGTCGAAGGCCCACAGCAGAACTCCATCATCGGTCCGGGCGATGCCGAACCGATCGCCGCCGCCCTCATCGAGGCGCGCAATAGTCGCCCCACCTGAACTGGTGCCGGTGAACCGGGGTCGTGTGGTTGTGCAGATGGCATCGAGGACGGCCAGCGCCCGCATCCGTTCGGTCGCCGCAGTTGGGGCGAGGAGTTCACCGGCGAGAGTGTCGAGGGCGGATGCGACCTTCGCCTCGGCGGCGCTGTCGGCTTCGTCCTGGGAGATGATCTCGGTGCCGTCCAGACGTGGTCCTCGAGCGGCCAGGGCGGCGAAGCTCTCCGCGAGCTGTCGGCTGCTCTCGGTGATCCTCGGCAGGAACATCCTGACGTTGTCCACCCGCAGTGCGATTCCATCGTCCGAGGTGTCGGGGGCGAAGATCCTCAACCATCGGGCGACGTCGTCCACGGTCGCCTCCGGGTGGAAGGTCACACCCCACGCGGCGCTGCCGACCCGGAAGACCTGCGCGTGGGTGGATGGGTTGACCGGACTGTGCGTGAAGACCTTCACTCCGTCCTTCGGACGGACCCTGCGGTCGTGCCACCCGGCGCCGATCGAGTGCAAGTCCACGCCGAGCGCGGCCACCAGGGGATCGGTCTCACCGACAGGCGTCCGCTCCAAGGAGATATGGCCGATATCGGCGCGCCAACCGAACGTCTCAAGAGTCTTCTTCGGCGTCGTCACCTTGCCGCCGGTGGCCAGTGCGAGCTGCTGAGCACCGAGTCCGATGGCCAGCGTGAGAATGGAATCCTCAACCGCCTGGACGAGGAGATCCCGTACCTGCGGCAGCCACGGCATGGTCTCATCGCCTCCGCGTTCGAGCGCGCAGCCGAAGACGATGAGGGGTTCCTCGATCCGGTCGGGGAGCGGATCACCGGCGAAGGGCCGGAGGATCGTGGCGTCGGGAATCCACTCGGCGAAGCGGCTGGCAGGAGCGAGCGGTTCGGTCTCGATGAAGATCATGAGCACACATTAGCCCAGGCGCCTGGAGGATCGGCTGGGGATGGGTACCGGCCCGCAGCTCAGTTCCGGGGCTTCTGCAGCCACGGGCGCAGCAGCCGGGTGCTCACGGGAAGGAAGATGTAGGTCATCAGCGGGGTGAGGATGCAGATGTTGAGGAGGACCGCGAGCACCGGCGGCCAACTCTCGAGGTGCGGCATGAGGAGGAACGTCGAGAGCAGGCTGAGGGGGAAGAAGGGGAGGAAGATGCTCACGGCCTGCTTCCACCTCGGCGGGACGACGGTCTCCGGGATCGTCACCGCGTTCTCCCCCTGCGGTTCGAACCAGCCCTCGATTCCCGTGCGGTGCTCGACCTTGGTCGTCTCGACGAGTTCGGCGGCGCTGTCGATCCACCACTGCCGGTCGTCGGATTCGTCCCAGGCCTTGAGCGACTTCGCGTCGGCGAAGCGGTAGAGCACGTGCCATTCATCGGAGTCCGGAGAGGTCCGCACCCACCCGGACCCGAGGTAGCCGGTGCGTTCGCGGACGAGTTCCTGCCCTGCCTGGACCCACGCGTTGAAGCGGCGGTGCTGTCCGGGCAGGACGGTGCGGGTGATCGAGACGGTGATCGGAGACGGCTGAGGCATGATTGCGATTATAGGGACCGGCCACATGTGACCTGCGTCGGGGTCGGTCAGCCTCTCACCCGCTCGAGCACCGCCGTCAGCGCCCCCGCGAGCCGTGCCCGTGTGGCCTCGTCCATCCACGCGGCCCGCAGCTGGGCGTTGAGTCCGCCGGGAGTCTCGTGGGCGGCGACGAGCTCGGAGATCGGCGTATCGGTCTCTGCCAGTGTCGTCCCAAGACCGACGAACTGACCGCGGACGATGGTCTCAGCATCGGTGCGCGCCCAACCCTGGTCGATGAGCCAGTCGGTGATGACCTCGAGAAAGGCGAAGTGCGCGGACATCGTCGCCGTCGTCGCCGACAGTGTGCTGAACATCGCCTCGGTCTCGGCGACCACGGTGCCGCCGAGGCTGTCGAAGAGTTCGACGGTCGCCGCCTCGGCGGGGAAGACGGCGGTGACCCCGCGGCGTTCGCGCACGGCCGGCAGCGGGATGACGCGGACGATGCGGGGATCGTGCGGCAGGAGCGCGTGGAGCCGGTCCGAGGTCACTCCCGCCACCGCACTGACGACGATGCGGTCGCCGGGGATCTCGAGGGCGGTGAGGACGTCGTCGACCTGGTCGGGAAGGACGGAGACGATGATGAGGTCGCTGCGGTCAACGACGTCCTGGTTGTCGGCGGCGACCTCGACGCCCGGATGACGTTCGGCGAGGTCGGCGGCGCGCTCGCGGCTGCGTGGGGAAAGGACGATGTCGGGCGCGGTCGCCTCGGTGCCCCGCGCAGTCGGTGCGTCGTCGGCGCACAGTCCGTCGACGATCGCCGAGGCGATCTCTCCGACGCCGATGATGCCGATCGTCGTGGTCATGATGACTCCCGGGTTCGTCGAGTCGGATGCGGGTGTCTTCGCATTGTGTCATCGGTGGGGGAATGGGAATAGGCGTCTGTGAGTTCGGCGCCGATGCGGGCGAGTTCGGTGCGGACCTCCGGCGGGTCGAGGACCTCGATGGTCCGTCCCCAGCCGGCGAGCTGCTCGGCGAGGGCGACGACGAGGTGGGCGCCCACCGTCACGATGACGATGTCGTCCTCCTCCGTGACGACCGTGAGGTACCGGCCGAACTGGGCCTCCAGGATCGGCAGCGTCCAGGCCGGACAGCGGATCCGTGCCGTGACCGATGAGCGCAGGGATTCGACCTCGGCGACGTGGCGGGCCCAGAATCCGGCGAGATCGAAATCGCGCGGGCGGCCGGACCTCGGCGCGGCCCCGTAACCGTCGGGACGCGGGGGTTCGACGACGACCTCGCCGAGGCGGTCGACCCTGTACGTCCGAGCTCCGTCACCGGTGTCCGCGGTGTCCACAGGGTCGGCGACGAGGTACCAGACGCCGGCCTTCGCGACGAGCCCGAACGGCCGCAGGGCGATACGGCGGCGGGTGCCGTCGCGTGAGGTGTACTCGGCCTCGATGAGGCGGTCGCCGATGAGAGCGGCGCGCAGCGCCTCGAGTCTGTCCCGGACGGCGTCGTCGCTCATCGGCGTCCGACTCCACGGGGTGTGGTCGTAGTGGATGGTCGTGGCGAGGACCTCCGCCTCGGAGCGCAGGCTCTCGGGAAGCGCGCGGATGAGCTTGCGCGTCGCGAGACGCGTGTCCGGGTCGGAGAGCCCGGCGGTGCCCAGCATCCAGAAGAGCGACCGCGCTTCAGGCCCGCCGAGCCCGGTGAGGTTCGTGCGCGCACCCCCGAGCAGCCCCCAACCCCCTCCGCGCCCGGGCCAGACGTGGACCGGCACTCCGGCAGCCGACAGCGCTTCGAGGTCGCGTCGGGCGGTGGCGAGGGAGACCTCGAGTTCGGCGGCCACCTCGGCGGCGGTGACCTGTTCCCGGCTCTGCAGGAAGAGGAGGAGAGCGAGAAGTCTGTCCGCGCGCATGGTCCGAGTATTCCAGGAAAAGTAGTCAGAAGATGAGCACTTTGCGTGGAATCGTCGACGATGACCCCCACACCCGCGTCGACACGACGCCGATCAAGGAGAACGACATGAGCACTCTGACTGGTCTGACGACGATGGTCCTCACCGCCGACGACGTCGCCGCGGCGGCCGACTGGTACTCCGATGTCCTCGGGATATCCCCGTACTTCCGGCAGCCGCCCGAGGGCGAACCGGCCTACATCGAGTTCCGCATCGGACCCGACGAGGACGAACTCGGCATCATGAGCCGGGCCTTCGCGCCGGAGGGCACGGCACCGGGCAGCAGCTCGGTGACGTACTGGCACGTCGACGACGTCGATGCGACGCTCGGCGACCTCGTCTCACGGGGTGCCTCGGTGCACTCACCGGTGACCCCGCGCGGGGAGGAGTTCGTCACCGCTTCGGTGGTCGACCCCTTCGGCAACGTCCTCGGGCTCATGCGCAGCCCCCATTGGGCAAGACGGCACTGAGGGCTCGAGACCGTACGTGCGAGAGCGCCCGGCCTGACGGCGGAATCCATGCGGGATCCACCCTCGGACGGGCGCTCTCTGTGATCTCAGCGAGACTGCGTTGCTCAGCCGATCAGAAGCTCGGGAGCACCGAACCGTCGGACCACTTCTCCTCGATGAACTTCTTCACCTCGGGGGTGTGGAGCAGGTCGTTGAGTTTCTTGATGTTCTCATCGTCCTTGTTCTCCGTACGCACGGCGAGGAAGTTGCCGTACGGGTTGTTCTCGGCCGATTCGATGAGGATGCCGTCCTTGGCGGGGCTGAGGCCGGCCTCGAGCGCATTGTTGCCGTTGATCACCGAGGCGTCGACGTCCTGCAGGGTGCGCGCGAGCTGGGCGGCGTCGGCCTCGACGAACTCGATGTTCTTCGGGTTGTCACGCACGTCGGAGAGCTTCGCGCTCACCGCGTCGACGCCGTCGTTCAGGGTGATGAGATCGGCCTCTTCGAGCATCTTCAGCGCTCGACCCTGGTTGGCGGGATCGTTGTTGATGCCGATCTTCGCGCCCTCGGGCAGGTCCTTGACGTCCTTGACCTTGTTCGAGAACAGAGCGAAGGGCTCGAGGTTGATCGGTTCGAAGCCGGTGATCTCGTAGCCCTGGCCGTCGATCTCGGAGTCGAGGTACGGCTTGTGCTGGAAGTAGTTCGCGTCGATGTCGCCGTCGGAGAGCGCCTTGTTCGGCAGGGTGTAGTCCGTGTACTCCTTGACGTCGATGTCGAGTCCGGCATCGGCGGCGAGGTTCTCGTCGACGAAGCGGAGGATGTCGCCCTGCGGCACCGGGGTGGCGCCGACTGTGAGCTTGGTGACGTCGCCGTCCTTCTGCCCGACGGTGTCGGTGCCGCCGCCGACGAGGCCGCAGCCGGTCAGGGCCAGGGTCGCTGCCGCGGCGACTGCGATGAGCGTGGTCTTCATGACTCTCCTTGATTGTGTCGTTTCGATTGTGTCGATCGTCGGTGAAGGTCTGTCGGGTCCGCGGTGTGACCACGGGAGGGTGTGGATCGGGCCGCCTCAGCGGTGGTCGACGAGGCGGGAGATCCGATCGCCGGTGAACTGGATGAGGGCGACGATGAGGACGAGGACGATGACGCAGGCGAGCATCGTGTCCGACTGGTAGCGCTGGTAGCCGTAGGAGATCGCGAGCGCTCCCAGCCCGCCGCCGCCGACCGCTCCGGCCATCGCCGTGTACGACACGAGGGTGACCGCGGTGACTGTAGCCGCTCCGATGAGTCCGGGCAGGGCTTCGGGGACGTAGACCTGCCGGATCACCTGGCCGTTCGAGGCCCCCATCATCAGCGCCGCTTCGACCTTGCCCTCGGAGACTTCGCGCAGGGCGTTCTCGACGAGGCGGGCGTAGAAGGGGATCGCCCCGACCGTGAGCGCGACGACGGTGGCCTGCCACCCCAGCGCCGTGCCGACCATGAACCGGGTGAACGGGATGAGGGCGATGATGAGGATGATGAAGGGAATCGAGCGGGTGATGTCGACGATGAGGGAGAGCACCCGGTAGAGCACGGGGTGCGAGTTGAGCCCGCCCTTCGACGTCGTGAACAGCCAGATCCCCAGGGGCAGCCCGAGGAGGACGGCGAGTCCCGTCGACCACAGGGTCATGAGCAGGGTCTCGATCGTCGCCGGCCACATCTGGTCGGTGATCGCGGGGTTGTCGAACCACATGGGATCGTTCACTTCGCTGCCACCTCCTCGGCGTGGATGCCCTCAGAGTCGAAGGCGGCGATGAGCTCCCCCGCCTGGACGGGACCGGAGACGGAGAAGCGGATGCGACCGACCTGACGGTCCTCGACGGTCTCGACGGCACCGGCGAGGATCGCATCGGCACCGATGTCGACGCTGCCGGCGCACGTGAGCACCCGCGGCAGCGTCGTGCCCGCCAGAGCGACCTCGACGATCCCGGACTCACCGTCGCCGAGGCTGACGGGAGGGAGGGGGACGAGGTCCTTGGCCAGGGACGAACCCGGTTCGGCGATCACCTCGGCGAGCTTCCCGGTCTTCGCGACCCGACCATCGGCGAGCAGGGTCACGGAGTCGCAGATCTCGCGGACGACGGACATCTCGTGGGTGATGATGAGGACGGTGATGCCCAGACGGTCGCGCAGGGAGCGGATGAGGCCGAGGATCTGTTCGGTCGTCGAGGCATCGAGGGCCGAGGTCGGCTCGTCGCAGAGGAGGACCTTCGGTTCGGCGGCGAGAGCACGGGCGATGCCGACGCGCTGCCGCTGACCGCCGGAGAGCTGCGCGGGATGGTTGTCGAGGCGGTCGCCGAGGCCGACGAACTCGAGGAGCTCCCGGGCTTTCGCCTGACGTTCGGCCTTGCCGACACCGGCGATCTGCAGCGGGTGGGCGACATTGTCGAGCGCGGTGCGCGAATCGAGGAGGTTGACGTGCTGGAACACCATGCCGATGTTGCGCCTTGCCTGGCGCAGACCGGCACCCGTCTGCTCGGTGAGATCCGTGCCGTCGATCGACACCGTGCCCGAGGTCGGACGTTCGAGGCCGGTGAGACAGCGGATGAGCGTCGACTTGCCGGCGCCGGAGCGACCGACGATGCCGTGGATCTCTCCCGCGGGCACGCTCAGGTCGATCTCTTCGAGCGCGACGGTGTGGCCGAACACCTTCCGCAGACCGCGCAGTTCGATCACGGGTCCCTCCTCCTGGATTCTCTGGGGTGGGTCGCAGGCGGTGGCCTGCTCCCTCGTCAGGGCGCACAGGCACCGGGTAGGGGCACATGTGCGGACGATTCAGCATGCCAAGGTGTGTGATGAGGCTGTGGCGCCCATGACACAAAAGGACGCATAGCGGGCCGAACGTGACGAAGACCTCAGCGGCGAGGGGTGTCGAAGGCGGTCGCGCGCCCTGAGTGAACTTCTGGGGTCGTGGTTTCGTCCGCAGAAGTTACCTCTGGGTTCAATCTGACGACATTGTCCGTCCATAGTCTCGATCGTCGTGGCTGTGCGCAGCACCGCGTCGCAGCCGAACGCGACAGAGAGGCGGAGAATGAACGACGACACCCCCAACGGCACCGAGGATCACCGAGCAGACAGCGAGCGCTCGAAGGGCTCGGCGGCATGGAACCGGCGCGGCATGCTCCAAGCCGCAGGCGTGACGGCGCTCGGCGCCGGACTGGCCGGAATCGGCGCGGTGCCCGCGGCGGCGAAGCCGTGGAAGGACAAGAAGCCGAAGAAGGCCAAGAAGGACAAGGGTCGGTCCGAGGACGGGATCGTGCGCGGGGAGCTCGCGTTCCCCGCGTCGGGCGCGTTCACCATCGTTCAGTTCAACGACACTCAGGACTCCCACACGACGGATCTGCGCACGACTGAACTGCAGAATGCGGTCCTCGACGATGCCAAGCCGGACTTCGTCGTCATCAACGGCGACGTCATCGACGGCGGTCCGAAGACGGTCACCGAGGTCAAACAGGCCATCAACAACGTCGTCCTGCCGATGGAGCAGCGGCAGATTCCCTGGGCGCTCACGTTCGGCAACCACGACGAGGACAGCACGGGCAAGACGGGCTTCGACGAAGCGGACATGATCGACTTCATCAGCCAGTACCGCTACAACCTCAACACCACCGGAGCCGACGTCACCGGCACTTCGAATCAGGTGGTCACGGTCTCCTCGTCGACCGGCGACGATGACGCCTTCGCCATCTGGCTCCTCGACTCCGGCCGCTACGCCCCTAAGGAGATCGCCGGCCAGAGCCTCGAGGGCTACCCGAACTGGGACTGGCTGCGCTTCGACCAGATCGAATGGTACGCCCGGGCGTCACGAGCCCTCGAAGAGCGCGCCGGTCGTCTCGTCCCTGGCCTCGTCTTCCAGCACATCGCGCTCCACGAGCACCGGATGATGTGGTACTCGAGCATCGACTTCCGCGGCGAGTCCGCCCACCCGGCGGCGAAGAAGAAGCACTCGATCGTCGGCGAGCGGAACGAGAACGAGTGCCCGGGGCCGTTCAACTCCGGAATGTTCAACGCGATGCTCGCGAGAGGCGATGTGCAAGGCCTGTTCGTCGGTCACGACCACATCAACACCTATTCGGGTAACTACTTCGGCATCGAACTCGGCTACTCGCCCTCGACGGGCTTCGGACCCTACGGGCTGCCGGGGGAGAAGCGGAACCAACTGCGCGGTGCCCGCGTCTTCACCCTCGAAGAGGGCGTCGATGGCGTCTACACCGGGTCCGAGGTCAGGTTCGCCCGCGACTACGGCATCGACATCAGCCCAGCCGCCCAGCGCGGCACACCTGCGGAGTTCCCCGAGTACGTGAAGTGAGCTGAGCGTCCGGGACGCTGAGTACGGCCCTCGCTGTCACCCGTGTCACACGGGTTCCAGCGAGGGCCGTACTCAGGACCGCAGCGGATCAGCTGTCAGCCCGTGACCAGGCTCGATGCTCTTCCAATCCGGTTCTCAGCTTCGTCAGAAGGCTCTTGACCTGAGCGCCGGTGAAGATGCCGGGGTCGGAAGCAGGGACCCCATACTCCTCGAGAAGGGCGTCTGCACCACCGGCGACTGCGATGAACTTGAGGTGCCGCCACGCTTCGGAAAGCAGCAGACCCACCACCGGGTCGGCGTCGACGCCGTCGAGGAGCAGCAGCGCATCAAGCTCACTTGAGGCAGCGGTGAGGTAGGTCCGCTCGACGGGGACATCTCCGACCCGACCGCCGACAGGAGCGATGGTGATCGGCACCATCCCCGCCTCGACCAGGAAGTCGCGAGCCGTGACGACGTGCTTCGGGTCAGTCTTCGGCCCGGTGACGATTCCGACTCTGCGGCCGTCGACCGGCCACTTCTCACCGATCTGGGAGAGTGCGGGACTGGCGGCTACGTCGTCGGCAGGGGGTGTGTTCGGCCTTCCCGGACTCAGCCCGAGACCCGAAGCGACCCGTTGGGCGAGTTCGGCGTCGACTGCCGCCAGTACGTCGACCTCGCGCTGCCTGATCGTCTCGTCCCAGCATTTTCCGAGCTCGAAGGTGAAGGCGTCGACGAGGTGCGACTGTTCCACGGGTGTGAGACTGAGCCAGAACATGCGGGCCTGCGTGAAGTGGTCGTCGAACGAGACCGGGGAGCGGCGTTCCTTGACCGACTTCGGCAGCTCTTGGGCGATCTCGACGAACGTATGGTCGTCATCTGGGTCGGCAGTGAAGGGGTTTCCGCCGTCCAAGGTGTTGGGCTTGTACGGGGCGACCCCGGTGTGCACGGCGGTCTGGTGCATCCCGTCACGGAAGAGGTCGTTGACCGGACAGTGGGGGCGGTTGATCGGGATCTGGCTGAAGTTCGGTCCGCCGAGGCGAGAGATCTGCGTATCGAGATACGAGAACAGCCTTCCTTGGAGGAGTGGGTCGTTCGTCACATCGATCCCGGGTACGAGATGTCCAGGATGGAACGCCACCTGCTCCGTTTCGGCGAAGTAGTTGCTCGGGTTGCGGTTGAGAGTGAGCTTGCCGATCGGTTGGACGGCGACGAGCTCTTCGGGTACGAGTTTCGTCGGATCGAGGAGATCGATCCCCTCGAAGGTCTCCTCGGGGGTGTCGGGGAACACTTGGATGCCGAGCTCCCACTCGGGGAAGGCCCCTGCTTCGATCGCGTCGGCAAGGTCTCGACGGTGGAAATCCGGGTCGATGCCGTTGACCATCTGAGCCTCCTCCCAGACGAGCGAATGCACCCCGGCGGTCGGCTTCCAATGGAACTTGACGAGCGACGTGTCCCCGTCTGAGTTCTCGACTCGGAATGTGTGGATTCCGAAGCCTTCCATGGTGCGGAAGGACCGTGGGATGCCGCGATCGGACATCTGCCACATCGTGTGGTGGGTCGCCTCCGTGTGCAGCGAGACGAAGTCCCAGAACGTGTCATGAGCGCTCTGCGCCTGCGGGATCTCACGGTCGGGTTGAGGCTTCGCAGCGTGGACGACATCAGGGAACTTGACGGCGTCCTGGATGAAGAAGACCGGGATGTTGTTGCCGACGAGATCGAAGACGCCGTCAGAGGTGTAGAACTTCGTGGAGAAGCCTCGGGTGTCTCGCACGGCATCGGCTGAACCACGGGAGCCGACCACAGAGGAGAAACGCGTGAACACCGGAGTCTCGACGCCCTTGCGAAGGAACTCCGCCTTTGTCACGTTGCTCGCGGTGCCATAGGAGACGAACGTTCCATGCGCCGCCGCGCCCCTGGCATGGACGACTCGTTCGGGAATCCTCTCGTGGTCGAAGTGAGTGATCTTCTCGCGCAGGTGGTGATCCTGAAGCAGGACCGGTCCGCGGGGGCCGGCCTTGAGCGAATGATCGGTGTCGACCAGCCGTGCCCCTTGCGCGCTAGTCAGCCAGTCACCTTGCTGAGCCTGGTCCGCCTGACTGTCCTTGCTGGGCACCCCTGTCGGCGTCGTCGGCCGAGGACCGCTCTGATCGGGTTTGGGCGGCAGCGGCGGATGCGGGGTCGTGGGTTCTTCGGGTGTGGGCTCAGCTGGGGTCGGATTTCCAGGTACGCCCGGGCGATCGTCTGCCATTTCGCCGTCTCCTTCTTCTCCTGTGTGAGCGAGGTTCCATTTCTGAGAGTAGGTCCGCATCGCCGGGAGCACAAGCCCCCTTGTGCGCAAATTGTCGCTTGTCGATAGAGATGCGGGAGCCCCGGGCCTCGAGTCGCGAGAGTGCACGACCGCGAGGCGGCCATCGGATAGGCGGGTTGTGTCGAGTATCTGGCGGGCGGTTCTCTTCATCGTCATCGGGTTCGGCACTGCGCGGGCACAACGTCGAGACACACCTGAGGACGCTCAGCGAGTCCGGAAGCTCGCGCCCTAGAGTAGTGCTGTCATGAAAGAGTCTGTATCGGCCCGGCTGCGACGCCTCGCGGTGGAAGCCTTCAAGTTCCTCACTGTCGGCGGTGTCGGCTTCGTCGTCGACGTGGGACTCTCGAACGTCCTCACGTATGGCCTGGGGCCGATCCCCGCGCTCCTCGACGGCAGCCCGATCAAGGCGAAGATCGTCTCGACGATCGTGGCGATGATCGTCGTCTGGATCGGCAACAAGCTGTGGACCTACGGCGACCGGACGACGGGTTCGAATCTCCGCGGCATCATCCTCTTCATTGTCGTCAACCTCGGCGGCATGGTCATCACCGTCGCCCCGCTCGGGGTGACGTGGTATCTGCTCGGCATGCGCGATCAGCTCACCTACAACATCTCGACGAACGTCATCGGCATCGCCCTGGCGACGGCCTTCCGCTTCTATGCCTACCGGACGTGGGTGTTCAAGGATGCCACCCCGCCCGCCGAGGTGGTCGTCGAGTTGGACGAATCCCGAACCGCCACCGACGACCGGGCCTGAGATCGCACGGCCTGTGCCCGATATTCGTCGGCTGATGTGCTCGCTCAGCGGCCGTAGCGGATCCTCCGGTACACCCGGATGAACGGCGTCGGTGTGAATGTCCGGACCTCGGCACGCATGAGCATGCGCTTCTGCTTCCACACCGACCTCCGCCTGTCGGGCAGCTGCCCCTGTCGAGAGCGGACGGCGAGCAGGCCGAGGCTGCGGCGCAGACTTCCGTCGTCGGTGTGGAAGTAGTTCTCCGCCAGCCACACCCGATCCGGGAAGCCGATCCGCCCGGCCGCAACGTCGGCGAGGGTCCCCTCGGCGCCCGAACCGGCGTAGACCTCGTTGAGCAGTCCCCGATCGAACCCGAAGTCGGAGATGAGCAGCGTCGGGATCCCCCGGTCGATCGACTCGAGAGCGGCTGTCGACGACACGGTGACCAGGGCCGCACCGGGAGTGAGGAACGCCGTGAGCGGGCCGTAGCCGATCTCGAGCCGCTCGGCCCCGGGAACTGCGCGCTTCTTGAAGTCGGCAATGATGTCGAAGTAGGAATGCTGTTCGTGATGGGTCTCATGCTCACCGGGACGCGACCGCATCTTGACGATGGCCCGCGACTCGGGATGACGCTCGGCGAACTCCGCGAGAGCGGCGATGATCGCCTCCCGTTGCGCGGCGCTCGCCGGAACCTTCGCCTGTGGGGCGAAGACGAGCGTTCGCGGGGTTGCGGACAGCGAATGTGGGGCCGGCGGTTCGGGAAGCGATTCCGAGCGGAGCATCGGAAGCCTGCCGAGGAGGATCTCGGCGGGGACTCGTCGCATCGCACTCACTGCCCGGTATTCGCTCACCTCGGTGAACGAGTGCGCAAGGAAGGCGTCCATGAGCCGCCGGTAGTTCATTCCCTTGCCGCTGGCCGGCAGACCCATCCCCGGCAGCCCGGAGATGAGTGCGGGTCGTCGTTCGAGGGCGCTCGCGGTGAGGAAGAGCTGGGCGACGATCGGGCCCGTCGCGGCACCGAGGACGATGTCCGGTCGATGCTGGGAGATCACTGCTCCGAGTTCGCTGCGGGACACGACAGGGATGGTGTGACCTTCCCATGCGGTGTCGGCGACGGCGTTGGCGATCTGCTCGTCGGTCGGCAGGATCGGATTGTCGACGAGGTAGACGTGTGCCTCGACATCGGGCAGTGTGCTCAGCAGCTGGGTCGCCCATTTGAGGTAGGACTCGCTGTCGGAGACGGAGACGATGCTGATCGGTTCGTGTCCGGACGGGATCGTCTGCTCGTCGGTGCCGTGGGCATGCGCTGCCCCCGACGGGCTGTCGGCGGGCGAGGGCACTACGGTGTCGGCGACTGGCAGTGAGGCCGTGTCCGGCTCCAGTGGGGGGACGGGGGAATCAGGAATCGACATCACCGGTGACCGTTCGCGCGTTGAGGGACTTCCGCAGACTATCGGGTGAGGCGCCGGTCCACCATTCCGCCGGAATCTCGGTGACGTCGATGCGCACATCGGGATTGAGCACCGACAGCGAGACCGCGGCCGTGCTCGGCAGGCTGCGGATGACGGATCCCGGGGGAAGGTTGATCAGCCGCAGCTCGATCGGCAGCCCCACGTGCTTGATGCGCACCCGATCGTCGGAACCGAGGCGCTCGAGGAACTCATCGGTCTCACGCCGGTGCGGGTAGTAGGTGATCGGGCCGGCGGCGGTGAGACCGTCGAGCCATCTGCGGTAGTCGGCTTCGCTGATGAGCCCGTCGGCGACGAGAGCGGAGCCGATCACCGGTGTGTCACGAGAGTGACCGCCCCCGGTCGGCAGCGACTGCAGATGCTCGAAGCGATGCCGGGTGATCTCGCCCCCGGCGCGGAGGAACTTGGTGCGCAGTCCCTTCGGCACCGGCAGCGCGGTGTGCCACCGCAGCCGTCCGGAACCCGCCAGGCCGCGCAGACGGTCGGCGATGTAGGCGGCCATGACAGCCCGGTGGGCCTTGAGCTTCTGCCTGGGACGGACGAGCGGCCCGCGCTTGGCAGCGAGCGTCTCGATCGTCGAATAGGTCGCCAACCCGTCGTCGAGGAGGACGATGTGCGGCATCTTCCGCTCGAGGTAGGCCACGGACAGAGCCTTGTGGATCTGTCCGGAGCACGGGTCGCCGAGGTAGATGACCGAGGGGTTGAGGGACCGGAGGATCCCCGGCTTCGCCCCCTGGCGTTCGAGGCGGACGTTCGCGGGGAGCCACTCCGGGTCGAAGGCGTCGAGGAACGAGGACATCCCCTTCGCGTTCGCCCGCGCCCGGATGAGGAGGTCGCCCTCGGGGTCGTGGGCTTCGAGGGCAGAGAGGAACTGCAACGGCGATTCGACGAAGGCGATGGCCGTTTGCGGCATCTCAGCGGCGTCCGGTCAGTTTGGCGACGTCGATCTTGATTCCGCGCTTGTCGAGCTTCGACAGCGCCGATTTCGCGTTCTTGCGCAGAAAGCGCTTCCCCGTCCTCAGGACCCGCCCGCGGCTCGACGCTTCGAGACTGCCCGGCAGGTCGAGTCGGGTGAGGCGTTTGCGCTTGAAGTAGACCATGTCGTCGGTCCCGAGAGCACGCGTGAGGAAACTGATCGCCGGCTCCCGCAGATGCGCCATGATGTTCGACTGCATGCAGTAGGTGACGGCGTCGATGAGGGCGTTGAAGTCCCGAAGACCGCGGCCGTTCGGACGGTCGGTGAGGGAGTAGCCGCCGCGGTTGAGAGCGTCGACGATCGTCAGCGGGATGCGGTTGCTGTTCTGATACGGGGCGATGCGCTCGAGGAGCAGTTCCGTACCGACGGCCGCAGTCTCGGTTCCGAACAGTGCCTGCGTGGTCACCAGTCCGGTCGAGAAGCACGAGACGACGAGACGGGGCTGCGTCCTCGAGGCCACCACCTCGGCGAGGACGGGAACATCGGCGAGGACGAAGCGCAGGCCGAGGGACTCGGCGCGACGCCTCAGCGGTTCGACGACCGTTCGGGCCGAGGTCGGGTGCGGCTTGAAGATCACCGTGCTCACACCGCGTGTCTTCACCTCGTCGAGCATGTCGAGGTGAAGCTGGATCTCCTCCTCTTCGGTGATGAGGTCGATCTCTGCGAGATACTGGCCGAGAACGAGGGCGCTGTCGTCGATCGGCTCCGACAGGCCTGAGGCCTCGAGCGCTTCGTCGGATTCACGAGCCATCTCCTCGATGACCGGTCGCAGCTCGTCGACGGTCAGGGCAATGCGATTCGGCGCATGTTCGGCGAGCTGGCGTGGCATGACCCCCGGCAGCAGATCGGTGTAGTGGGCGTTCTCGAGGCGCTGCCACAGCGGGCGTCCGAGTGGGTTGCGGATGGGTCCATAGCTCATGAGGCCATCGGAGTGCACAGAGATGAGTGCGTCGGCGAAGACCTGAGTGAGTGCGTGTGCAGGATGACCGGGCAGCGATTCGACGACGAGTGAGATGTCCTCGTCGGGCGACAACGACCACAGCCGCTCGAGCAGCGCACGCATGATCGGTGCGCGAGTGGGCGAGACCCCGAACTGCTTGGGGTGGCTCGGCCAGATGGCCGCGTTCCAGTCGACCACCGAGTCGAAGCGGCTGAGCAGGGTCGCGGAGCCGAGAAGATCTGTCGCCGAGGGTGTGATCTCGGGCGCGTAGGCGTTGTTGGCGACGACCAGGATGCGGCGTTCGTCAGCTGGCCCGAAGTGGCCCGCATCGATGTTCGCAGCAACGTTCGCGAGCTGATACAGCGTTGAGATCTGGATGAGCTGTGTCATGCCTGTGCCCTCCTGAGTACCGGGGCGATGACCGGAACCCGGTCGTCGCCGAATCTTTCGACCACCCTCTCGACCAACTCGGGCTTGATCATCTTCACGTTCGTCGTGGCCCCGGCGAGGAGCTTCTGCTTGACCTCGGTCGTCATCTGGTCCGATCGCCTGACAAGCTGGTGGTAGAGGATCGAGAGGAAGTTCCTCACCGCTTTGGTCTCGAATTCGTCGATCTCCGGGTCGTTCTCCAGCATCGCGAAGACGGTCCGGAACGCCGGAATGAAGTCCAGCTGCCTTTCGTCGTAGATCGAGGTCAGCGAGGTCGACATCCCCTTGCGGTAGCACAGACCTGCCGAGTTGATGACGGCGAACGAATCGGACTCGAGGTGCTGCCGCCAGGTCCACGGCCTGTCCTCGCAGGTCCGCAGCGCGGGGTCGAAGGTGAGCAGGCCGCGATCGGCCATGCTGCGGGTGAAGATGCCCGTCCAGCAGGCCGGATAGTCGACCATCGTCGGCATGTTCGCCGGCATGATGTAGTCGCGCGGGTTGAGCGCGCGGTTCCGGACGGCACAGGGCGCCTGACTGAGGCTGCGCTTCGTGCCTTCGACGAGCACGTAGTCGATCTTGACGAAGTCGACACCCAGCCCGGTGATTGCGTCAGTCATCTTCCGCAGGTGTCCCGGCGCATACCAGTCGTCACCGTCGAGGTAGGTGATCGTCTGACCCGTCGATGCTTCGAGGGCTAGGTTGCGGGATGCCGAGACTCCGAGCGACGCGGGATTCTCGATGGGCACCAGGTTGAGTCTGTTCTCGTATTCGGCGATGACGTCGGCCGTGTGGTCCTCCGAGCCGTCGTTGACGACGATGACTTCCAGCTCATCGGGGGCGAACCCCTGCATGGTCAAGCTCTTGAGACTGCTCCCTATGGTCTGTTCGGCGTTCTTCGCCGCAATGATGACGCTGGTCAGGGGAGTGGTCATGGGGTCCTTTCGCTGCTGAGCACGGCCGCGGGGGAGCACGACGCGTGCATGTGCTCAGACGATGGTAGACAGGGTCGGGTAACTCGCGGTGACTGAGCGGTGAACCAGACTGTGCGTGCTATTCACCCGAAGTTCGCATTCCAGTTGTCTGGGTCGACGGTTCGGTGGCAGACAGCGGCCTGGCGCATTCATCTGCCGTTCGGTCGGGTCCACTACAGTCGCTCTATGGCGGATCTCTTCCACTTCGACATCCCGACTTGGGGCAACTACGGGGACAAAGCGCTCTTCCCCGTCGTCCGCGACGCCTTCCGCGCCTTCGACGGTGAGGCGGCGTTCACCTCGGCGGCGGCCCTGCGGCGGGAGGTCGACGGCGGCCTGGTCGACCGGATCAACGCCCGCGCCGATGCCGTCGTCATCGGCGGCGGGGGACTGTTCCTCCAGGACACGAATCCCAATCGGCTCTCCGGGTGGCAGTGGAAGATCTCCGCCGAGACGCTGGCTGGGATCGAGGTTCCCCTCATCGTCTACGCCGTGGGTGACAATCGGTTCCCCGGTCAACCGGAGTTCGACGATCTTCTCCGCACCCACGTCGAGCAGGTCCGTGAGCAGTCGGTGTTCTTCGGTCTGCGGAACTCGGGGAGCATCGCGTCGATGTCGGCGCTTCTCGGTCCCTCAGCGGTGCCGATCGACTTCCAGCCGTGTCCGACGACCCTGGGTGGTCTGCTCTACGAACCGCTGCAGGGGAGCCGACCGGATCCCCGAGAGAAACTCATCGCGATCCAGATGCTCGTCCACGGCCGACAGCAGGCGGCCGGCTACGACGCCGAAGTGATCCACCGGGCCGTCGTCGACAGCGCCCGCGCGCTCGTCGCGGACGGTTGGAGAGTCCTCAGTGTGCCCTTCCATCCTGACGACGCCGAGGTGTCACGCCGTCTCCGCGCGGAGGTGCCCGAGGTCGAGGAGATCCGCCTGTGGGGTGCGGACATCGGCTTCTTCTCAGGGTTCACACTCTTCTCCTCCGTTCCCTACGTCCTCGGCGGCCGGGGTCATGCGCAGATGATCCCCTTCGGGGTCGGTTCGATCCCTCTCTCGCTCGATCTCCACGCGAAGCTCGGGTACTTCGCCCACGACATCGGCCATCCCGAGTTCGTCGTCCCGGTCGGACCCGAAGGAATGGTCGCGGGCGGTCCCGAGGAAAGGGCCGCCGAGGCGGGAGGGCTGGGCGCTGACGTCGCGCGAGGCACGGGCGCGTGCGGTGCGGACACGAGCGACGGCAGCGTCGGCCGACGCGCCCGCGTTCTCGCGGACCGGATCGTTGCGGCGGTGATGGACGCCTATTCCTACGGTGTCGACCTGCAGGAGGACCTCGCGGCGACGAGGGAGCGGTTCTGGGAGCTGACCCGGGACAATCATCGGGCCATCGGGGACGCTCTGGGGGAGTCCGGTCGACCGCGGCGAGCGGTCCGGACCCGGAGCGCAGACCACGTGCGCGCAGAGGAGTTCCACCTCGCGGCGGTCGCCGAATCGGAGGAGGCAGGCGTCGCACAGACGCGGGCGCTGGCCCGGGTGCGCCGAGAGGCGGGTGCCGACCGCGCAACGCTCGAGCGGGTCACTTCCGAACGTGACATGGCACAGGCGGCGCTCGAGACCGCGCAGTCGGCCGTCGACGAGGCGACGGCGGCGACGAGGGAACTCGCCCATGAGCGGGACGGGTTGCGTGCGCGTGCCGAGCGTGCCGAGAACGACCTGCGCTCGCTGGCCGGAAGGACGGCACAGGCCGAGGCGCGTTCGGCCATGGCCAAGGCGGCGAAGGGACTGAGGCGGCGCGTGCGGCGCCTGCGTCGCACCCGGTGACGGACGCAGAATTGCCCCGGAGCCGGGCGGCTTCGGGGCAGTTCCGTGAGTGCGGTGCCTCAGCTCAGTGCCTCAGCTCAGGCAGTGACCTTGCGCAGAGATTCGATCTTCGACTCCTCGCCGGGCATGACGCGCTTGACGCCGTCGCCCATGGCCTTCTCAAGGACGCGGACGCCCTTGACGAGGGAGGAGAATTCGCGCGGCTCCATCGACGCCGACTGGTCCGAGCCCCACATCGTCGAATCGAGGGTGATGTGGCGTTCGACGGTGACGGCGCCGAGGGCGACCGCGGCGAACGAGATCTCGAGCCCGAGCTCGTGGCCGGAGTAGCCGACGGGCACGCCGTAGCGCTCGACCATCGCCGGGATCGCGCGGAGGTTGACCTCTTCCGGGGGCAGCGGGTAGGTCGAGGTCGCGTGCATGAGGACGAGCCTGTCCTTGTCGAAGACCTCGACGGCGGCGTCGAGCGTCGCCCAGTCGGACATGCCCGAGGAGCAGAGCACGGGCTTGCCCGTCGCGGCGATCGCACGCAGCAGCTCGAAGTCGGTCAGCGACGCCGAGGCGACCTTGTAGGTGAGGGCGTCGAACTCGTTCTCGAGGAAGTCGACGGAGTCGGTGTCCCACGGCGAGGCGAACCACTGCAGTCCGAGTTCCTTCGCGTACCGGTCGATCTCCTGGTACTCGTCCTTCTCGAACTCGACGCGGAACTTGTAGTCGAGGTAGGTCATCTCGCCCCACGGGGTCTGACGCATCTTCGACTTCTGGTGTTCGGGGACGGCGACATCGGGGTTGCGCTTCTGGAACTTCACGGCCTGAGCGCCTGCGGTGGCAGCGGCATCCATGAGCTGCTTGGCGATCTCGACGTCGCCGTTGTGGTTGATGCCGATCTCGCCGATCATGTAGACGGGCTGGTCCGGGCCGACGAGCTGGTCGCCGATGGCCACGGGGGCGATGTGATCAGTCATGAGTCCTGCTTTCGTTTCGAACGCGGTGCGATGCCTCCGCGCTGGGGTGGGTGGTGCTGTTCCGTGTGAAGTTGTCGGTGGGGTGACGGGGCCCGGGCGGCTTCGGCTCTGCGCCGAGCCGAACGGCGGCCTCAGGCGCGGACCGGGATGAGGTCGCAGACCTCCCGGACCGCACCCCGCCCGCCCGGTCGGTCGAGGACCACTCGGGCTGCCGCGAGCACCTTGGGGTGGGCGTCCGCGACGGCGATGGGCCAGCCGACGACGTCGAAGGCTTCGAGGTCGTTGATGTCGTTGCCGACATAGGCCACGCGTGCTGCGTCCAGGCCCTGCTCGTCGATCCACGACTGCAGGACCTCCGACTTATTGTCGACACCCTGGGTTACGCCAATATGAAGTTTCTCCGCCCTGCGGGTGACCACGGGGTTGCGTTCCTTTGAGAGAATCATGACAGGGAAACCTGCTTTCGCCAAGCGTGAGACCCCCATTCCGTCGCCCCTGTGGACGCGGACGTGCTCATTGCCGTCCTCGTCGACGTAGGCACCGTCGTCGGTGTGGACCCCGTCGAAATCGGTCACCAGCGCATCGACGTCGATGACCTGCGCGGTCTCCTGCGTCGAGGCGATCGCGCGGACGAGGGTGAGGTCGGACATGTCGTCGATCTCTCTCGCATGCTCGGGCGGGACCTCTTCGATGCCGACCCGGCCGAAGAAGCGGTGACCGGATTCGAGCAGTCCCGCGGTGCGCATGACGTAGAACGCTCCGGTCTCGTTGTAGTGCTTGGGGCGGTCCTGCCGGCGCGGACGGAACGCCTTGTCATGGCCGACGGAGACCGCCTCCCCGTCGTCGCCGAGGCGCCAGAGGAACGAGTGGTCTTCGACAGCTGAGAAGACGACGTCGTCCTCGTCGTCGCGGACTCGGCACACGGCGTTGTCGATCGACGCCGAGTCGATGAACGGCGAGGTGCACTGGAGGAAGACCGTCACCCCGTAGTCCTCACCGAGGTCGCCGAGGGTGTGGATGATCGCCGATTCGCTCGTCGCCGTGTCCCCGGCGATCTCTGCGGGACGGTGCGACACCTCGGCGCCGGCCCGGACCGCCTCGGCGGCGATGCCCTCATGGTCGGTCGAGACGACGACCCGGTCGATGCTCGGCGTGGCCTTCGCCGCGTTGATCGCACGGGCGAGGAGGGAGACGCCGGCGACCTTCTGGAGGTTCTTCAGCGGGATCCCCTTGGATCCTCCACGGGCGGGAATGATGGCGACGACCCCTGGTCCGGGGCCGGTATCCGAAGAGGGATTCGCCGAGGTGGGTGCTGGGTGGTTCAGTATCGCTTCGTCAGTCACAATGCCCCGACGCTAACGACGGGTCGTGTCCGGGAGGTGAACGATCGGTGTCGGACAGACGACGAGGTCATGTCCGGTTCAGATCAGCGCCAGGTGACGTTCCACATCCGGTTGTTCCATGCCTCGAAGGGGATGACCTCGCCGGTGTAGATCGGCCAGAAGTACGCGAAGGCGAGGACGGCTGCGGCGAGGACTGCGCCGACGGCGAGTCGGCGGCCGAGCAGCGGCCACGGGGGGCGCGAGCCCAGGCGCCCGCGGTGCGTCGGCGGCGCAGGCTGGCCGTCGGTCGGTGGCGTGGTCGGTGCGTCGGAGACGGCGGCGGCCGCCTCGGCGGGACCGGGGGCAGGGGCGGCGGACGTCGGGCTCGGCTCGGTGGAGGGACCCGCCTCGGCGGGGGAGGGGACGGGCATGGTCGACGTACGGATCTGCGGGGCGAAGGGCGGGTTCGGGGTGCGACGGCCCCAGAGGAGGGTGAGGCAGTAGACGAGCGCGAGGACGACGAAGGGGACCATGACGATCGTGTAGAAGGTGAAGATCGTCCGGTCCTGGTAGGCGAACCACGGCAGCCAGGTCGCAGCGAGTCCGGAGAGGATGACCCCGGCGCGGACGTCGCGGCGCACGATCCACGCGGCGAGGACGACGAGGAGCGCGACAGGGGCGAGTCCCCAGATCACGGGGTTGCCCACCGAGGTGATCGCCGAGGAGCACTTCGCCGCCGCGCAGCCGAGGTCGCCGCGGCTGAGCGATTCGTAGTAGAACGAGGTCGGCCGCCATTGGACGATCCAGCCCCACGGGTTCGACATGTAGGGGTGCTCGGCGTCGAGGCCGACGTGGAAGGAGTACGCGGTGTAGTGGTACTGCGCGAGCGAGGGCAGCCAGTCGAGCCACGAGGGCAGGGCCTGCCACCAGCCGGGGGTCTCGGCCGCCCACTGCCGATTCCATGCGTCGTCGGAGAGGATCCACCCGGTCCACGTCGCGATATAGGTGATGAGCGCCGTGGGCACGAGCTTGAGGAACGACGGGATGCTGTCGCGGATGAGGGCACCGAGCCACGGATGGACGACGCCGGCCCGGTAGCGCGAGTGGACGTCCCACGCGACGACGAGGATGCCGAAGGCCGCGAGCGCGTAGAGACCCGACCATTTCACGCCCGTCGCCATGCCCAGCGCGATGCCGGCGGCGATGAGCCAGGGACGCACGCCGAGGCGGGGGCCGAAGTTGATGAGGTCCGCGCGCTCGGCATCGGCGGACCGGCGGCCGCGGGCGGCCACGGGGACCCCGTCCGTGGTGTCGGCAGCCCAGCGGGCCAGGCGTTTCGTCACCTGCTCCCGGTCGAGGAGGATGAACCAGAAGGCGAGGAGGATGAAGGCCATGAGCACGATGTCGAGCAGGCTCGTGCGGGAATGGACGAAATGCTCGCCGTCGATCGAGAGGAGGACCGCCGCCGCACACGCGAAGAACGCGGAGCGGAAGAGCTTCCAGGCGACAAGCCCCATAAGGAAGACCGTGAGCGTGCCGACGACGGCGACGGAGAATCGCCAGCCGAAGGAATCGTCGGCGCCGAAGAGATCGATGCCGAGTCCGATCACCCATTTGCCCAGCGGCGGATGGACGACGTACGCCGGCGCCGATCCGATGACGCTCGGGTCGCCGGCGTTGAAGGAGGCGTCGGCGTTCTCCGGCCAGGAGCGCTCGTATCCGTAGGTGATCATCGAGTACGAGTCTTTGACGTAGTACGTCTCGTCGAAGATGAGGCGGCCGGGGAATTCGAGCCGGAAGAGGCGCAGGATGCCGCTGATGACGGTGATGACGATCAGCGCCGGCCACATCCACAGCGGTGCCCGTGTCGCCCACATGCCGGCGGTGAAGGACTTCCGGCGCAGCGCGGCGGCGCCGGCGAGGATCTGCTCGCGGCGGCGGGCCCGCTCCTCCTTGGCGATCCGGCCCGACGCGGGCTGACGGTCCTTCGTGGCGGTGGCTGCGGCTGGGGCAGAGTTTGTGGAGCTCGGGCTCGTCGCGGCCGTGGAGTTCGAGGTCGACGCTGTTGTGGGGCCCGGGGTCGACGCTGTCGCCTCGGCGGTCGGGTGCGGGGCGGACGGGGAAGTCGAACCGGATCGGGGATCGGTCGGTCGCCTCGGCGTCGGGGGATCTGCGGGTGCTGTCATCACGGCCAAGTCTAGGGTGCGGACACTCGGAAGCCGCCCAGCCTTGGACGCGTCGTGTCCGAGGAGTGCCAGGAGCGGAGCAAGACCTCTGCGGGCGGGCAGGCTCCGTGCACGCGGAGCGGAGTGGCCGGGCTGACGGTACCGCGGGAGAGCCGGGGCGGTTAGGGTGGAGACTACGGCTATCGCACCGGTACGGGTGCGAGCGCCCCAGCACACGAGCGAAGACGGTGATGAGAGTGTCGAACAACCCGGACTACCGCCCGAGCGATCCTCCGCAGGTGGGATCGCAGCAGTTCGGCTCGGGGGCTGGGGCCTCCCCGTCGCCCTACGGCTCCGGCCAGGCCGGATACGGCTCCGGCCAGGCCGGGTACGGCTCCGGCCAGGCCGGATACGGTCAGAGCGGGTATGGCGACCCGTCGCAGGCCGGGTACGGCGGTGGGCAGTACACCGACTACGGTCAGTACCTCGATTCGGTGGGACCATCGGGCGGGCAGCCGTATTCGGTTCAGCCGGCGTCCTACAGCCAGCCGGTCACCTACGGCACGTACGGAACGCCGACGGTCGTCTACCGCAAGTCGAACGGCCTCGCCGGTTGGGCGATGTGGATGGGCATCATCGGATTGGCGGGCGGGTTCGTCTGCGGACTGCTGTCGATGATCCCGTTCATCGGGTGGTTCTTCAGTTTCATCCTCATGTTCCTCTGGATCGCCCCATTCCTCGCGGTGATCTTCGGCCACGTCTCCCTGGGCCAGATCAAACGCTCCGGCGAAGACGGCCGAGGGCAGGCGATGGCAGGCCTCATCATGGGATACATCAGCATAGGGCTCGGCCTCCTCGCCATCATCGTTGCCGCGGTCGTCGGCGTCGGCATTCTCGCGCTGCTGTCGACGACCTCATGATCTGGCGCATGACGTCCTGAACCGGTGGGCGGACCGGCGAGGATGTCGGGACGACGAACGGCGCCCAGGACCAGTGACTCCCTGTGGTGAGCTGGACTTGTGACGAGCTGTGGTGCCGTGAAACAGAGCCGCGGTGAATCAGTGACACGTGCGTTTCGGCGCTGCCGGTGCCCTGGTCCGGTCTGCACTCCGACCTGGACGGCATTCTGATCTGGTTGGCGTGCACGTGTGCGTCAGCCGTCAACCGGAACCGGCGCGCGCTCCCGCCCGTGTTCGTCACGGTGAACTGTGCTGTGTTCGCCTGTGTGGACTGTGTTGTGTTCGCCTGTGTGGACTGCGACGACGATGCAGGATTGCAACACGCTCGCCTTTTGCCGAGATGATTGTCTCTGTACCGTTGGTGGTGACCCCGAGGAGAGAAGCCATGAGCAGCCAGAACAACTGGAACAACCCAGACATGTACTACCAGCAGCCCCAGTCCGGGCAAGCCACTGACAACTACGGATCGAACAGCTACCAGCCGGCGAATTACAGTCCCGCGTCGAGCTACGGCAGCGCGGGAGTCGCCTATCAGGCTCTGCCGCCGACGAACACTCTCTCGATCATCGCGCTCGTCGCCTCGATCTTCGGCGTCGTCTCGAGCATCTTCCTTGCCGGAATCGCCGGCATCGTCATGGGACACATCGCCCGCAAGCAGATCCGGGAACGCGGAGAACGCGGCGACGGGATGGCGATCGCGGCGCTCTGGGTCGGCTACATCGGCACCGCACTGTGGATCCTCTTCTGGGTCGTCTACATCTTCTTCTTCGTCGCCGTCCTCGGCTTCGGGCTCTTCGCCGGAACCACGTCCTACAGTTGAGCCCCTCTCCCACCTCGGGTGCGCCTCACGCGGACGACACGGACACAGCTCTCGGTCCGCTGGGTGAAAGCGACGATCACGGGCCTGCGGGCGACCGCGACGCCCCCGACTTCGACCCGACCGGAGGGCGACTCATCCTCGTCGGGACTCCGATCGGCAACCTCGGCGATGCGGGACCGCGGATGCGGCAGGCGATCGAGACCGCCGACGTCATCGCCGCCGAGGACACCCGTCGATTCCTCTCGCTGTCCCAGCGGCTGGGGCTGAGCCACACGAAACGCGTCATCAGCGTCTTCGACCACAACGAGGCGGGGCGGGCACCGGAGATCGTCGACCTCATCCGCGCAGGTCAGACCGTCGTCCTCCTCAGCGACGCCGGCATGCCCGCCGTCTCCGACCCCGGGTATCGGGTGGTCAAAGCGTGCGCCGAGGCGGGGCTGCCGATCACCGCGACCCCCGGGCCGTCCGCGGTCCTCATGGCGCTTGCGGTCTCGGGTCTGCCGAGTGATCGCTTCAGCTTCGAGGGGTTCATCCCTCGCAAGTCGGGGGCGCGGACTGCTCTGTTCGAGGAGCTCGCGAGCGAGAAGCGCACGATGGTCTTCTTCGAGAGCCCCCACCGCATCGCCGAGACGATGGACGACCTGCTCTCCGTCATCGGTCCCGACCGCCCGATGAGCATCAGCCGGGAGCTGACGAAGACGTTCGAGGAGACACTGCGCGGAACCGTCGGGACGCTGCGCGAGCTCGCCGCAGACGGGCTGCGCGGCGAGCTCACACTCGTCCTCGCCGGCGCCACCGAGGTGGAGACGGCTCCGGAGGACCACCTCGGCGAGATGGAGACCCTCGTCGCCTCGGGGGTGAGGGCGAAGGAGGCGGCCGGGCAGATCGCGAAGCGCTTCGGTCTGTCCAAGCGCGAGATCTACGAGGCCTGGCTCCACCGCGAGTAAGCGGTGACTCGAGTGCGGGCGGCTGGGAGTCGACCCGTGCTCGGGTCGGTGCGATCGGCTCGGGGTCTCGGGTCTGTGCTGAATCACTCTCCGCCCGTGGGGTCGGGTGTCGAACCGACCGATCGGGCAGAATGCGACTCACTTCGGGTTGAGGGCTTTCGGCTCGGAGGCGCGGGCCCCGGCACACCGCCACCACGCGCGTCCCCACGTCGCCCGCGCCCACGAGCCGAACCGCGGCAAGCGGGGCGTCGCGCGTCATCTAGACTGAGTTGCCTATGGGTTACTACGTGACAACAGCCATCGCCTACCCCAATGGGGCCATCCACATCGGGCACGCGTACGAGTACATCGCCGCCGACACGATCGCGCGGTTCAAGCGCCTCGACAACCACGACGTGTTCTTCGCCACCGGCACCGACGAGCACGGCCTGAAGATGCTTCAGGCGGCGAACAGGCTGGGGATCACGCCCAAGCAGCTCGCTGACGACAACGCGAAGAACTTCCGCGACACGCAGCTCGCGCTCGGCTCGACCTTCGACCGGTTCATCCGGACCACCGACCCCGACCACTACGCCGCCTCGCAGGAGATCTGGCGTCGACTCGAAGAGGCCGGCGACATCTACCTCGACTCGTACTCGGGCTGGTACTCGGTGCGCGACGAGGCGTTCTACACCGAGGACGAGACCGAAGTCGTCGACGGCGTGCGGCGGTCGTTGGAGACCCGCACCGAGGTGACCTGGACGGAGGAGGAGTCCTACTTCTTCCGCCTCTCGAAGTACCAGGAGCCCCTCCTCGAGCTCTACCGCGATCACCCCGAGTTCCTCGGCCCCGACTCCCGCCGCAACGAGGTCGCCTCGTTCGTCGCCTCCGGCCTCAAGGACCTCTCGATATCGCGCACGACCTTCGACTGGGGCGTGCCCGTGCCCGGCAACGACAAGCACGTCATGTATGTGTGGATCGACGCCCTGACGAACTACCTCACCGCCGCCGGCTTCCCCGACGACTCCGAGGCGTTTGCCAAGTGGTGGCCCGCCGACGTCCACATCATCGGCAAGGACATCATCCGCTTCCACAGTGTCTACTGGCCCGCGTTCCTCATGTCCGCCGGCATCGAGCTGCCCCGTCGCGTCCACGCCCACGGCTTCCTCTTCAACGCCGGGGAGAAGATGTCGAAGTCCGTCGGCAACGTCGTCGACCCCATCGACCTCGTCGACGCATTCGGTCTCGACACCGTCCGCTTCTTCCTCTTCCGCGAGTTCTCCTACGGCCAGGACGGCTCGTACACGAAGGACTCGATCATCACCCGCATGAACGCCGACCTCGCCAACGAGTACGGCAACCTCGCCCAGCGCTCGCTGTCGATGATCGCGAAGAACTGCGACGGACAGGTGCCGCAGCCCGGCGACCTCACCGAGGCGGACGAGTCCCTGCTCTCCCTCGCCCGCGGCACCCTCGAGACCGCCCGCCGGCACGTCGACACCCAGAGCCTCCACCTCTACGTCGACGCGTGCTGGAAGGTGCTCACCGAGGCCAACCGCTACTTCTCCGCGCAGGAGCCCTGGAAGCTGAAGAAGACCGACCCCGAGCGCATGGCCACCGTCCTCTGGGTGACGATCGAGGTCGTGCGCATCGTCTCGATCCTCATCCAGCCCGTCATGCCCGAATCCGCAGGGAGGATCCTCGACCTCCTCGGCGTCGCCGAAGGATCCGCCGAGGCGGGCGCGAAAGTCCTGCCCACCGCGATCGAGACCGGCACCGGTGCCGAGGTGATGGACACCGTGACCGCGAGTGCCGCCGTCGGCGTCGCCGCCGGAGCGGGATTCGCCGGTGCCGGCATCGCCCCGGCCGCCGCTGAGACCGCCGAGGGCGGGGTGTCGGCCGCCGACGTCGACCCCCGCTCGTTCGCGGCCATCGACTTCCCACTCGTGCCCGGCACCCCGCTGCCCAAGCCCGAACCGGTGTTCCCGAAGTTCGTGGAGGAGACGGAGTAATGGCCTCGCGCGCTGCCGGAACGTACCCGCCGGTGCCCGAACCGCTGCCCCACCCGATCGTCGACACCCACACCCACCTCGACATCGGCACGGGCGTGCGCCTGCCGCTCGGTGCCGGCGAACCCTCCCCGGAGGTCACCCCGTCCGAGGACGAGGAGTTCCCCGATCTCGACTTCTTCTTCGACACCGCCGAGGCGGCCGGAGTGCGCCGGATCGTCCAGATCGGCTGCGACCTGCCCGCTGCCCGCTGGACGACCGCGCTCGTCGCCTCCCAGTACGCCGGGCAGGGGAATGCGGCCCTGGCCGCCGCGGCGAACGTCGACCCGGCCGTCGCCGCCCGGGTGCCGACACCGCCTGTCACCGGGCGGACGTGGATGCTCGGGGGAGCGGCGCTCCACCCGAACGAGGCCCCGCGGCTGGCAGAGCGCGGCCTCCTCGACGATGCGCTCACCGAGATCGAGGCGCTTGTGACGAGTGAGGACCGGATGCGCGTGGTCGGGGAGACCGGCCTCGACTACTTCCGCACCGGTGAGGACGGCATCGGGCAGCAGCAGCGGTCGTTCCGGGCGCATATCGAGATCGCCAAGCGGACCGGCCGGGCCCTGCAGATCCACGATCGTGAGGCCCATGCCGACGTCCTGCGCATCCTCCGCGAGGAGGGGGCGCCCGAGGTGACGATCTTCCACTGCTTCTCCGGCGACGAGGCGATGGCCCGCGAATGCGCCGAGCACGGCTACTTCATGTCCTTTGCCGGCAACATCACGTTCAAGAACGCCGATGAGCTGCGCCGGGCCGCCGCGAGCGCCCCGCTCGAGCTCCTCCTCACGGAGACCGACGCCCCCTTCCTCACCCCTCATCCCTACCGCGGCAAGCCCGGCGGCCCCTACCTCACCCCGATCACGGCCAGGATGCTCGCCGAGGTGCGGGGGATGGACGCCGGTGACCTCGCCGAGGCGGTGTGGGCGAACGCGGAGACCGCGCTCGGCAGCTGGGACTGAGCCCCCGCCTCGGCGAGGGTGAGGGCCAAGATCACGGTCGTTATGGACGTCACATCACGGTCGTCGGTCGTGCCGTGGATGACGTCTGACCTGGACGGATGCCGACTGCTGTGAACCCCGGAAATCCGGGAGTCTGAGAGATTCCTGTTACGGTTTCGTAATCTTTTGCAAGCGATGTAACGAATCGGTTACAGTGGATGAGTCGCAAACAGCTGATCAACTCTGCTCGGGGATATTTCTGTGATTGATTTTCTCAAGAACCGCAAGGTGCAGATCGCCGCACAGGCGGTCGTCATCACCGGACTCGTCGGTGGCACCGGTGCCGTGCTCACCATGAACAAGCCCGTCACCCTCGAGGTGAACGGCAAGGCCGAAGAGATCCGCACCTTCGGGGGAACCGTCGGTGAGATCCTCGACAGCCAGAACATCGAGCTCGAGAAGCGCGATGAGGTCAAGCCGGGTGTGAACACGAAGATCGACCACGATATGACGGTCACGGTCAACACCGCCAAGGACGTCGCGCTCACCGTCGACGGCAAGAAGACCGACGAGTGGACGAACGCGAACACCGTCGGGCAGGCTCTCGCCGACCTCGGCGTCGAAGCCAAGGATGCCGAGCTCAGCGCCGAAGCCACCGACAAGCTCAAGGTCGACGGCGAGACGAGCATCGACGTCACCACCGCGAAGGCGCTCACCGTCGTCGCCGACGGTAAGGACCACAAGGTCACCGCGCCCGTCGACACCGCCGGCGCCGCCCTCAAGGAAGCCGACATCAAGCTCGACAAGGACGACTACCTCTCCGTGCCGATGAGCGCATCCGTCACCGACGGTCAGGTCCTCACCGTCAACCGGGTGGAGAACAAGACCGTCAAGGAGAAGCAGGACATCGAGCCCAAGGTCGAGAAGAAGAAGTCGGACTCCCTCTTCGTCGGTGAGACGAAGGTCGAGGAGAAGGGCAAGGCCGGGCAGAAGGAAGTCGAGTACCAGGTCAAGATCGTCAACGGCGAAGAGGTCGAGAAGGAGAAGAAGGGCGAGAAGGTCCTCTCCGAACCGAAGGCCAAGGTCGTCGTCGAGGGCACGAAGAAGAAGGAGAAGCCCTCCTCGAACGACTCGGGCTCGGGCTCCGGCTCGGGATCCGATGACAGCGGAAGCGGCTCCGGCGGAGGCTCCGACGACGGCGGCTCGAGCTCCGGTGGCGGCGGTTCGATGACGACCGAGGAGATCAAGGCGATGCTCGGCGGACCCGGCTCCAAGTGGTACCAGGTCGCCAAGTGCGAGTCGAACTTCAACCCGCGCGCCGTGAACAAGCAGAACAACGCCCACTTCGGCCTCTTCCAGTTCAAGCTCGCCACGTGGCGCAGCGTGGGCGGTTCGGGCAACCCGATCGACGCCAGCCCGCGCGAGCAGTTCGACCGTGCGAAGAAGCTCCAGGCCAAGGCCGGCTGGGGACAGTGGGCCTGCGCCTGAGCGCAGCGCTGCGGCGCTGACCGAGCGCCGGCACCAGCCGACCGTCCGCGGTCACGGCTGAGATGAGCTGAGCGATGAGGGACTCCGGATCCGTCCGGGGTCCCTCTCGCGCATTCACGGGCGGGTGCGTCCCGCCGAGGTGGCGGTGCTCGGGCCGTGGCCCTGCGGTGGCGTGCCCTGGCCGCCGAGGCGGGGGTGCGGGCCGCCGAGGTGGCGGTCCGCGCACCCCGAGGCTGAGCTTTCCCCGAGAGCCCCGCGAAATCTTGGCACTCGAGTTGACCGAGTGCTAAAGGAGTCATAGAGTCGCATTAGCACTGACACTCAGTGAGTGCCAGTTTCATCGGACGGTCGAACTCCTCGGCACCCGCGACGACGAGAGGTTCCTCAGGCGCACGCCGCCGTCTGACTTCACCAGTATCGAACCCAGCGAAGGGAGAGAGCCCGATATGTCGGTCTCCATCAAGCCACTCGAAGATCGGATCGTCATCCGTCAGGTCGAAGCCGAGCAGACCACTGCCAGCGGTCTGGTCATCCCCGACACTGCCAAGGAGAAGCCGCAGGAAGGCGAAGTCGTCGCAGTGGGCCCCGGCCGCGTTGCTGACAACGGCAACCGCGTTCCCGTCGACGTCGCTGTCGGCGACAAGGTCATCTACTCGAAGTACGGCGGCACCGAGGTCAAGTACGCCGGCGAGGAGTACCTCGTCCTCTCGGCCCGCGACGTGCTCGCCGTCATCGGCTGAATCCCCTGAACGACTCTCAAGACAGGAGGACGAATGCCTAAGAATCTGGAATTCAACGACGAGGCCCGTCGTTCACTCGAAAAGGGTGTCAACACTCTCGCTGACACCGTCAAGGTGACGCTCGGACCCCGCGGCCGCAACGTCGTTCTCGACAAGAAGTGGGGCGCACCCACGATCACCAACGATGGCGTGACCATCGCGCGTGAGGTCGAGCTCGACGATCCCTACGAGAACCTCGGCGCACAGCTGGCCAAGGAAGTCGCCACCAAGACCAACGACATCGCCGGTGACGGAACCACCACTGCGACCGTCCTCGCCCAGGCCTTCGTCAACGAGGGTCTGCGCAACGTCGCCGCGGGCGCCGCTCCCGGTGCCCTCAAGCGCGGCATCGAGACCGCCGTCGAGGCCGTCTCCGACGAGCTCGGCTCCATCTCCCGCGATGTCGCCGGCTCCGAGGAGATCGCCCACGTGGCCGGTCTGTCCGCCCAGTCCGAGGAGATCGGCGCACTCATCGCCGATGCCTTCGAGAAGGTCGGCAAGGACGGCGTCATCACCATCGACGAGTCCCAGGCCTCCGATGTGGAGCTGGAGATCACCGAGGGCATGCAGTTCGACAAGGGCTACCTGTCCCCGCACTTCGTCACCGACGCCGACCGTCAGGAAGCCATCCTGGGCGATGCGCTCATCCTCATCAACCAGGGCAAGATCTCCAACATCCAGGAGCTCCTGCCTGTCCTCGAGAAGGTCCAGCAGGCCGGCAAGCCGCTGTTCATCATCGCCGAGGACATCGAGGGCGAGGCACTGTCGACGCTGGTGGTCAACAAGCTGCGCGGCATCCTCAACGTCTGCGCGGTCAAGGCTCCCGGATTCGGTGACCGCCGCAAGGCCATCCTCGAGGACCTCGCCGTCCTCACCGGCGGCCAGGTCGTCACCCCGGACATGGGCATGAAGCTCGACCAGGTCACCCTGGACGAGCTCGGCAATGCCCGCACGATCACCGTCACCAAGGACACCACCACCATCGTCGATGGTGCCGGTGCCGATGACGCTGTGGCCGGGCGTGTGGCCCAGATCCGCTCCGAGATCGAGAACACCGACTCCGACTGGGACCGCGAGAAGCTGCAGGAGCGCTTGGCCAAGCTCTCCGGCGGTGTCGCCGTCATCAAGGTCGGCGCCGCCACCGAGGTGGAGCTCAAGGAGCGCAAGCACCGCGTCGAAGACGCTGTGTCCGCGACCCGTGCTGCCATCGAGGAGGGCGTCGTCGCCGGCGGCGGTTCGGCTCTCATCCACGCCGCCAAGGTCCTCGACGGCAAGGACTTCGGCCTCGACTACGACGGTGCCACGGGCGTGGAGATCGTCAAGCGCGGAATCGTCCAGCCGCTGCGCTGGATCGCCGAGAACGCCGGTCAGGACGGCTACGTCGTCGTGTCCAAGGTCCAGGACCTCGAGTCCGGCCAGGGATACAACGCCGCCACCGACTCCTACGGCGACCTCATCTCCGCAGGCATCATCGACCCGGTCAAGGTCACCCGTTCGGCTCTGCGCAATGCGGCGTCGATCGCGGCCCTGGTGCTCACCACCGAGACCCTGGTCGTGGAGAAGAAGGACGACGAGGACGAGGACTGACCTCCGTCCCCGCTCAGGCTGAGCCCTCAGCCTGATCCCTCATCGGATGGCCCGGAACGCCTGTTCCGGGCCATCGGTGTGTCCGGGATGTCCCTCGCCGAGGCGGCCGACCGACTCCGGCCCGGCCCCCTGACATCGTCGTCCGGCCCCGCCCCATGGACTCGTCCCCTGCCCCAGCTGTGAGTTCGCCGCCTGTCGTTGCCACCGCCTGTGATGAGTGCCATACTCGTGAACTGTTGAAACGTGAACGATCTCATCAGAGGCGAGGGCGAGTGGACTACCGACAGACCGCGATCTTCCGCGCCGGTGCCGCACAGCGACGCGCGCGCATCGAGCACGCCGCCCGCTTCGTCGTCGCCGAACGCGGCTTCGGCGCTGCGAGCATCGGTGCGATCGCCCGCGCCGCCGACTGCACCCCGCGGCACATCCACACCCTCTACGGCAACCGCGTCGCCCTCCTCCTCGCCGTCTTCGCGAGTGCGGCCGGCCGTGAACTCGAGGTCGTCTCCGACGCCGTCGGGTCCTGTTCGAGCCCGGCACAGATCGTCGACGCCGTCGTCGACGTCTTCGTCTCCCGCGCCGTCGCCGGCCGCGGACTCGCCCATGCCCTCCTCCTCGAGGACGTCCCCGATGCCGTGCAGCGCGAACGCCGAGCCCTGCGCCGCGGGTACGTCGCCGTCATCGCCGCCGGACTCCGGCGCACCCTGGGAGGCGACTATCCCGCCGAGATTTTCGCCCGCTCCCTCATCGGCGCGATCTCGGAGAACCTCGTCGATCTCCTCGACCCGGACCGGGCGCGACCGAACCCCGCCGAGGTGCAGTGGCACATCGCAACGATCGCGTCCTACTCACGGGCTGCTCTGACCGCCCTGCCCCGCGACAATGCCCCTCTCACCCGCGTCCCCGCAGGCAGCTGACGTCACCGCTGTTCGAGCACCGATCTCAATCGCTCGAGATCCGCGGCCACGGCCGCGGCATCGCGGTCGACGTCAGCGGCGCTCATGCCCGGGTGCTGGGCGACGGTGAAGACGACCTCGCAGCCGGATCCGCAGACGCGCACCCGCAGGCGATTGCGATTGACCGTGCCGTCGGGGAAGACGACATCGTGGTCGAGGACACCGGAGCCGACGTCGCCGACGAAGCGGACCTCGACCGGGCCCATGGGGGAGTCGGCGATCCACCGGCCGTCATCGTTGCGGATGCCGGTGCTCAGTCCGGCCGCCCACCGGGGAAGGTTCGCAGGTTCCCCGGCGAAGGCGGCCACCTCGGCGAGGGGCCGGGAGATCGTGCAGGCGACGTCGCGCGGGTGAGCTTCCATGAGCCCAGTAGACCACACGGTCCTCGTAGAATGAAGGGCATGCCGCGCAGTCCGTTACCGCCGAGAGAGGGGATCTCGGCGACCGTGCTCCGCGCTCCCGGCGGATCGGCCACGCATGCGAAGGCCCACCTCCCGGTGCCGGCGACGATCGGCCGCTGGCTGAGCGAGGAGTTCCCCTCCGCCGCGGAGTCCGACCGGCGCGCCCTCGTCGCCCAGACCCCCGCCGAGGCGGCAGAGATCGTCGATGCTGACGTGGCAGGCAAGGGGAGGCTCGGCGAGCCACTTTCCGCCCCCGAGGCACTCGGCCCGTTGCTGCCCGGGCAGATGTGCGACAGCCTCGGCACCCCAGTGCACTGGGATGATCCCGTCATCCCCGGCGGCTTCTACTTCTTCCACCGGCCGGTTCCCGCCGAGGAGCGCATCCCCTTCGAGGTGAGCATCGTCTGGGAGGATGACGATCTCCTCGTCGTCGACAAACCCCACTTCCTCGCAAGCACCCCGAACGGCCGGTTCGTCCGCGAAAGCGTCGTCACCCGACTGCGCGTCGACCGCGGCGAACCCGACCTCGTCGCCATCCACCGCCTCGACCGGATCACCGCCGGCCTCCTCATCCTCTCGCGGCGGCCGGAGACCCGCGGTCGCTACCAGCGCCTCTTCCAGGACCGGCAGGTGACCAAGACCTACCGGGCGCTCGCCTCGAGCCCACCGTACGACCTCGACTTCCCGCTCACCCGGCGCTCGCGCCTGCACAAGCCGCCCGGCGGTCGCCAGGTCCTCGAAGTCCCGGGGGAGGCCAATGCGATCAGTCGGATCGACCACCTCGGCGAGGTGGCGGGGCGTGTGGGAGTGAGCGAATACCGGCTCGAGCCGCTCACGGGCAAGACCCACCAGCTGCGGGTGCATATGAACGCGCTCGGGCTGCCGCTCCTCGGCGATCCCGTCTATCCGCGCGATCTCAGCCCCGATCCCTACGACTTCAGCACTGCCCTCCAACTGCTCGCTGCGACGATCGACTTCACGGACCCGCTCGATGGGCGACTACGGCGCTTCGCGACGGGGCTCGCCCTCGACGGCAGCGCTGACGACGACGGCGGTCGGGGAACCTCGCCGATGCCGGGGCCGGGGCCGACGCTCACCTCGTCGCCGGGGACGGCCGACGACCCGGGCAGTGCAGGCGCAGAGACACCGGGTGTGCCGCAGACGTAGTGGGGGCGTTCCGCGCGCGACGGGTGGACACGGTAGCCTGGAGGGTATGAGCCCGAACGCACCCGGATGCACGTCAGAGGCGATCGTCGCCTTGGTCCGGACCCGAATCACCACCGGCGAGTACCCTGCGGGGTCCCCGGTCCGCGACGGTGCCCTGGCCAAGGAATTCAACGTCTCCCGCAACACCGCGCGCGAATCGCTCAGCCTGCTGCGCCACGCCGGCCTGCTCACTCAGGAGCCCAACCGCGGGTTCTTCGTCCGCACCTTCGGCATCGACGAGCTCAAGGATCTCTACCGCGCCCGCCGGGTCTTCGAGATCCGCGCCGTCCAGGAGTCCCAGGACGCCACCGACGAGGCGATGGCGGCCGTCGAGGCCTCGGTCGTCCGCGCCGAGAACGCCCCGGAGAACGAAGGCTGGGCCGATGCGCAGGAGCACTCCGCGTCGTTCCACCGCGCGATCGTCGGACTCCTCGGCTCGCCCCTGCTCGATGAGTTCTACCTCAATCTCATGGCCCGCCTGTCGACGACGTTCTCCCGCTCGCCCGAACCGGGGAAGTACCACTCGCACTGGGCGAACCCGCACCGGGACATCCTCGAGAAGATTAAGTCCGGGGACCGCCAAGGCGCAGAAGGACTCCTGCGCATCCACCTCGACGACTCAGAGGCCTCGACCCTCGACCTCGCGCGTTCGGTCGGCGCGGGTCGCTGACACCGCTGGTCGGCCGCGCGGATGACTGACTGTGTCGATGTTCGTGCCGACGCGATCGACCGGCTGTTCCATGAAGGGTCAGAGGCCCTCGGGACTGTCGGGCGGGGTGAAGTACCGTTTCCTCAGCAGATACAGGACGAACCAGACGACGGTGGCTGCGACGATTGCGGTGTACACCAGGTCGACCACGTCGGCACCACGAGCGAAGAAACCGGGAAGCACGAACGCGAACACATAGGTGCACAACAGTGCCGCGCCCCGCGGAATGCTGCCGACGAAGCTCTTCACCTCGGGGCGGACACCTTTTGACCGGAAGAGCAACCAGACTCCCACTGCACCGAGTGCCGAGATGACCAATGCCGTCCAGACGGCACCCGCCACCGGTTGCTGTCGTAGGAGAGCTTTGACGATCTCAGCGAGGGAACCCCACGCGCAGAGCACAGTGGCGCCGAGCAGGACCGTGTAGAACTTCGACGTCATTCGAGTGCAGGTCTTTCGAGCGGGTGGCCTCCATGGTAATTCGCCCACGGCACTGACGACGGGGACAGGATTGCCGAGCGATCGACCGCCTCGGCGAGGTGTCCATTCTCACAGCCCGAGGTAGTTGAAACCGTAGAAGCCTCACAGTCCGCTCCGATACCATGGATCAACTGATCTTCCGCGTCGAAAGGCTGGACTCATGGGGAACTCCGAGCAGGAATCACAGGCCGCACACGATCCGTTCGCGCTTACCGGACTCACGTACGATGACGTGCTCCTCCTGCCCGGCGACACCGATGTCATTCCCTCCGAAGCCTCGACGACGACCCGCCTGACCAAGGACATCGAACTCAACATCCCGCTCGTCTCCGCGGCGATGGACACGGTCACCGAATCGCGGATGGCGATCGCCATGGCCCGCATCGGGGGACTGGGCATCATCCACCGCAACCTGTCCAAAGAGGACCAGGCCGACCAGGTCGACTACGTCAAGCGCTCCGAGTCGGGGATGATCAACGACCCGCTGACGATCACCCCGGAGAAGACCCTCGAGGAACTCGACGAGATCTGCGGCCGCTACCGGATCTCCGGCCTGCCCGTCGTCGATGAGAACGACGTCCTCGTCGGCATCGTCACCAACCGCGACCTCCGCTTCGTCACGCGCAGCGAATTCCCCACGCGCACCGTCGCGGAGACGATGACTCCGATGCCGCTCGTCACCGCCCCCGTCGGCGTCTCTCCGGAGAAGGCGTTCGAACTGCTCGCCGACAACAAGGTCGAGAAGCTGCCGCTCGTCGATGAGAACAACGTCATCAAGGGCCTCATCACCGTCAAGGACTTCGTCAAGACCGAGGAGTACCCGTTGGCGACGAAGGACTCCGAAGGCCGCCTGCGAGTCGGCGCGGCCGTCGGCTTCTACGGCGACGCCTACGAGCGCGCAGGTCTCCTCGCCGAGGCGGGCGTCGACGTCCTCGTCGTCGACACCGCCAACGGCCACGCCCGCGGGGTCACCGACATGATCAAGACGATCAAGGCCGACCCGGCGTTCTCCCACGTCCAGATCATCGGCGGCAACGTCGCGACGAAGGAGGGCGCTCAGGCGCTCATCGACGCAGGCGTCGACGCCGTCAAGGTCGGTGTGGGCCCCGGCTCGATCTGCACCACTCGCGTCGTCGCCGGCGTCGGCGTCCCGCAGGTCACCGCGATCCACCTCGCCGCGCAGGCCGCCCGTGCCGCCGGCGTCCCGGTCATCGGCGACGGCGGCCTCCAGTACTCCGGCGACATCGGCAAGGCGCTCGTCGCCGGTGCCGACACCGTCATGCTCGGCTCGCTGCTCGCCGGCTGCAACGAGTCGCCCGGAGAGCTCATCTTCGTCAACGGCAAGCAGTACAAGGCCTACCGCGGCATGGGTTCGCTCGGCGCGATGGCACCGCGGAAGGGCAAGTCGTACTCGAAGGACCGCTACTTCCAGGCCGACATCGCCACCGACACCGACCTCATCCCCGAGGGCATCGAAGGCCGCGTCGCCTACCGCGGGCACCTCAAGCAGGTCGCCCACCAGCTCACGGGCGGTCTGCGCCAGACGATGTTCTACGTCGGCGCGCGCACGATCGACGAGCTCAAGGCCAAGGGCAGGTTCGTCCGCCTCACCACGGCCGGGCTCAAGGAGAGCCACCCGCACGACATCCAGATGACCGTCGAGGCCCCGAACTACGTCTCGAAGTGAGGCACACTGAGCGCGCTGCGCTCAGCGCGCTTCGCTGAGCACGCCTCGCGGAACACCGGATCGGCCGCGGCACCCCGCACACGCAGGGCGCCGCGGCCGTTCTGATTCACTTTTCGCCCGATCCATCGGGTCGCGAACCGACCGATCGGGCGAAAAGTGAATCAAGCGGGCGCGAGGCGGCGACGCGGCGGACCGGGAGTGGCTCCGACCGGCCGCAGACGTGCCCACGAGTGCGGGTGTGACGGGAATCACAGATCGGATCTCAGGGCAGGAGACCTTGCGCAGGCGGTCCCTGCGATCCGCGCGCCTGCGGGGATCTCCCGCACGGGCATTCCGGCAAGGTCACTTCTGTAGTCGCCGCGCGCGGGTGGTTGCTCAGCACATTTCCGTCGACTTAGGGTAGGTTTCCCTAATGCAATCGGGTTGACCCGGTCCGCATACGAAGGAGGCTGCCGAACGCCCATGACTGCCCAGCATTCTCACACGCACGCACCGCCGTCCATCTCTCGATCGAACCCCCAGGTGAGCGACCCGGGTCGACAGCAGATCAGCGCCGCTGACACCCGTGTCCACGACATCGTCGGCATCGGCATCGGGCCCTTCGGCCTCGGGCTTGCCGCCCTGTCCGACCCGCTGCCCGACGTCGACGCGGTCTTCCTCGACCGGCGACCGGAGTTCCGATGGCATCCGGGCATGATGATCGAAGGTGCCACGGTCCAGGTCCCGTTCCTTGCCGACCTCGTCACCATGGCCGATCCGACCTCACCCTTCTCGTTCCTCCAATTCCTCAAGGACCGCGGCCGGCTCTACCCGTTCTACATCCGCGAATCCTTCTATCCCCTGCGCGCCGAATTCGACGAGTACTGCCGGTGGGTCGCCGCGCAGCTCGGGAGTCTGCGCTGGAACCGGGCCGTCACCTCGGTGACCGATGTCGATGGGATCTATGAGATCACCGCCGAGGTGACCGACACTTGCGGGCGGTTCGTCGACATCGAGAGCTACCGCGCTCGCCACGTCGTCCTCGGCGTCGGCACCCAGCCGGTCCTGCCCGACGCCCTCGCCGAACTGCTGACAGGCGAGCGGACCGAGACCGGCAGCAGCACCGCCGGGACTCGTCGCGGTGACGAGGGACCTGCTCGCAGGGGCGGACCGGTCATCCACACCGCGGACTACCTCGATCACCGCGAGGAGCTGCTTGAGAGCGGATCCGTGACGATCATCGGCAGCGGACAGTCGGCGGCCGAGATCTACCGCGACCTCATCGAAGACGCCGAGGCGCGCGGTGTCCGCCTCGACTGGGTGACCCGCTCGCCGCGGTTCTTCCCGATGGAGTACACGAAGCTCACCCTCGAGATGACCTCCCCGGAGTACACCGACCACTTCCGCGCCCTGCCCGATGACCTGCGCGGACGCATCGGCCGTGAACAGCGCACCCTCTACAAGGGCATCAGCGGCGACCTCATCGACGACATCCACGACACGCTCTACCGGCTCAGCCGCGGCGGCCGATCGCTGCTGACGAACCTCGTCACCGACGCCGAACTCATCGCCGCGCACACCGATGGGCGAGGCGCCGCCGCCCACCCTGATGGGCCAGGGGCGTCCGCGCACCCGCACGAGCACGGAGCTGACACCCGCAGCGCCCCGGGGGAGTACCTCCTCGAGTTCCGCCACACCGTCCTCGATGAGCGCTTCACCCGCCGGACCGGGGCGATCGTCGCGGCGACCGGCTACCGAGCGAGCGTTCCCGACTTCCTCACCCCGATCCGAGAGGAGATCCGCCTCGACGATCAGGGGCGGTTCGCCGCCGACCGCGACTACACGCTCAACGAGGCAGGAACGCTCCACGTCCTCGGCGTCGAGGAGCACACCCACGGCGTCACCGCGCCTGACCTCGGCTTCGGCCCGTGGCGTGCCTCGGTCGTGCTCGCGCAGGTGACCGGCCGGGAGCCCTACCCGATCGAACGTCGGATCGCTTTCCAGACCTTCGGAGTCCCCAGCGCCGAGGCGCCTGCGGAGTGCCCTGCGGCCGCTGTGGCCCAGCCCGGGCACCCTGATGAGCCCGAAGTCCCAGCCCATCCCGGCGACACGGCCCACCCCAACGACACGCATCCCGACGACACCCATCTCGGCGACGCAGCCGCACCATCCAAGGAGATGACCCACGCATGAGTACCGACACGACAACGGCCGACACACCGACGGTCGACCCCACGACCGAGACCAGGGGCACGAGCACCTCGGCGCCGGAGATCATCATCCTTCCCCTGCGCCCCGACCGGCACTCCGCGGACGTTCATACGTGGCTGAGCCATCCGCGTTCGCACTTCTGGCAGATGACCGACCTCGACGAACCGGCAGTGCGGAACTACCTTGCCGCAATCCGCGCCTCGGTCGATGAGAACGGATGGATCGGGCTCGTCGACGGGGCACCGACCTTCTACGTCGAGACCTACCTGCCGGCGGTCCTCATTCCCACCGAGGTGGTCCCCGAGACCCCGGGCGACATCGGCATGCACCTGCTCGTCGCGCCACCGGACGGGCGCGTCGTCCACGGGCTGACCGATCGGATCATGGCGCACGTCATCGACTTCTGCCTCCGCCCGCGGGTGGAGGGCGGACGCGGTGCCACCCGTGTCATCGTCGAACCCGATGTTCGCAATGCGGCGATCCATGTGAAGAACGCGGCGGCCGGGTTCGAGGTCATCGGCGAGGCCGAGATCCCGATGGGCAATGAGACGAAGACAGCGCTCGTCAGCGCGTGCACAAGGGCGGACTTCGCGGCGAGCAGACTCGCTGAGCTCATCGACTCGCCTGTGCGTGCGGCAGCGGGAAGCGCGGGCGACGGGATCTCCGCGGGCGCGGCCTCGGGGGCGGCGCGGGCCGGGACCCACCTCGGCGGGGAGGGCAGCGCTCACCTCGACGGGGAGGACTATGCCCACCTCAGCCCGGAGGTGTTCGCCGAGGTCAACAGGCACCTCGTGGCCAAAGCGCTCGCCGAGTTCGCCCACGAACGCCTCATCGCCCCGGTCCGCGTCGGGGAGAGCAGTGAGGAGAGCGGTCCGGACGGTGGTCCAGAGAGGACTGCGGCGTCCTGGGTGCTCACGATCCCCACCGGAACCGGCACTGACACTGGAACTGGCACGATCCACTACACCTTCGACGCCTCGCTGCTGCCCCTCGAGCATTGGGTCATCGACGAGACGACGATCGTGCGCCGTCGGGACGGGCAGGCCATTGGTCTCGACGCGCAGGAGTTCGTCCTCGAACTCCAGGACGTCCTCGGGGTGCCGGAGAACCTCATGTCAACGTATCTCGAGGAGATCGCGTCGACCCTGGCAGGCGGGGCCTTCAAACTCACCGAGGCGCGTGAGGGCAGGAGACCCACTGCCGCGGGCCTCGCCGACGCGGACTTCCAGACGATCGAAGCGGCGATGACCGAGGGTCACCCCGGTTTCGTCGCGAACAACGGCCGCATCGGCTTCGGGCTGCGCGACTACCGGCGCTGGGCCCCGGAGATCGGGCGGCGCAACCGGCTCGAATGGGTCGCCGTGAGCCGGGAGCATGCGCACTTGGCGCTCGGTGACGGACTCGACGAGAGCGGGCACCTGGCCTGGGCGCTCAGCGCCGATGAACGCGAACTCTTCAGCGCTCGCCTCACCGCAACCGGGCGTCGCCTCGACGAGGTCCACCTCATGCCGATCCACCCGTGGCAGGCCGAGCACCGGCTGGCGATCACGTTCGCCTCCGACATCGCGCGGGGCGATCTCATCCCTCTCGGTCCCGGCCTCGACGAACACCAGGCCCAGCAGTCCCTGCGGACGTTCTTCAACCACACCCGTGCCGGAGCGCCGTACGCCAAGGTCGCCCTCGCCGTGCAGAACATGGGATTCCTCCGCGGGCTCTCACCTGCCTATATGCGGGACACCCCGGCGATCAACGACTGGGTGGCCCGCCTCGTCGACGGTGATCCGACCTTCGCCGACTCCGGGTTCGGGGTGCTGCGGGAGCGCAGCGCGATCGGCTACACCGGTGACGCCTACCACCGCACTCGGGAGACGAATCCGCACCGGAAGATGCTCGCCGGGCTGTGGCGGGAGAACCCGCTGCCGCTGCTCGGCGAGGGGGAGCGGACGATGACGATGGCTGCGCTGCTCCACCGAGACCACCTCGGCGCCCCTGTCGTCGGGGAACTCATCCGTCGGTCGGGACTGGATGCCGAGGACTGGATCCGGGCCTATCTCGAGACCTATCTCCAGCCGCTCGTCCACGGACTGCTCGCCCACGATCTCGTGTTCATGCCGCACGGGGAGAACCTCATCCTCGTGCTCGAGGACGACATCGTCACCGGGGCGTTGATGAAGGACATCGGCGAGGAGGTCGCCTACCTCGGAGAGGGCCGACTGCCGACCGAGGTCGAGCGGATCCGGGCGATCGTGCCGGGGGAGGAGAAGGCGCTGTCGATCTTCACCGACGTCTTCGATGGGGTGCTGCGCCACCTCGCGGGGATCCTCGACGTCGACGGCATCCTCGCCGCCGGTCGGTTCTGGTCGCTTGTCGCCGAGGTGCTCGACCGTTACGAGTCCACGCATCCGGTAACCGCCCGTGGGCTCGCGGGTGACATCGACCTGCGCGCCGGACGCTTCAAGCACTCGTGCCTCAACCGTCTGCAGCTGCGCAACACGACGCAGATGGTCGACCTCGGCAACCAGGCCGATTCGCTCATCTATGCGGGAACGATGCGCAACCCCGTGGGACGGTGAGTGGCGGGCCGCCGGTTGCCCGCTGCTGGGTGGAATTCCCGGCCTCCGGCTATCATCGATCCCACGGTCGTCTGCTCCGAGGCGGCTGCCGGGGCCGATGCTCCGGACTGTCCTGAAGGCGCACACATGGTCAAGCAGCACGACCGGCCGACGCTGGCCACGGTCGCCGAGCGCGCCGGAGTGAGCATCAAGACGGCCTCCCGCGTGCTCAACGGGGAGAAGCACGTCGCCAGCACCACCGCCGCCAAGGTCGAGACGGCTGCGGAGGAGCTCGGATTTCGGCTCAACTCGGCCGCGCGCCGGCTGCGGGAGGGCAGTCGCTCGCCCTACATCGGAGTCGTGCTCTCCGACATGGGCGACCCCCTCCAAGTGCGCATCCTCGCCCGCCTCGAACACGACCTCGCCGACCGCGGGCTGCGTCCCGTCGTCACCGTGACCGGGGGAGACCCGGACATCGAGCGCAGCTTCGTCGACGACTGCCTCGGCGGGGACATGTCGGGGATCTGCGTCGTGTGCTCGCAGCCGGAGTCCGCGGACCTCTACGCCCGAGTCCCAGGGCAGGCCGCCTCGGCGAAACCAGGAGAAGTCGGGGTCGTCTCCCTCGATCCCGCCGTCGCCGGACCCGGAATCACCACGATCGCCGCCGACGACGTCGCCGCAGGCCGCCGAGCCGCCGAACAGCTCGTCCGTCACGGCCACATCAGCATCGGCGTCATCGGCGACCGATCCCTGATCGAATCGCAGGCGCGGAGGTTCGCAGGCATCCGCGAGGTCCTCGCCGGTCGCGGGGACATCGGCTGGCGGGCCTACCTCGAGACGGGTGCCCACGACCAGTCGAGCGCGAAGAACGTCGTCGCCGCCCTGCTCGGGTCCCGGGCCGCCCCGACCGCGCTCATCACGCTTTCTGCGACGGTGACGATGGGGGCGATCGACGCGAGCCGGCGACTCGACCAATGGCCCGCGGTCGTCGGCATCGACGACTTCCCCGGAGCAGACCTCCTCGACGTCACCGTCGTCGACCCGGATGTCGACGCGATGTCCGCCGAGGCAGTGCGGGTCCTCACGGGGGACCACCGTCGCAGCTCCGGAACAGGGTCGATACCCCTCCTCACCTCGGCGAACGGCCTCACCCCGGTCCGCCTCATCCGTCGCGGCAGCGGTGAGGAGTCACCGCGCCAGGTCGCAGCACGCTGAGCAGGCGGCTGTCGGATCCTCGGAGGGAATTCCGCGCGGACAGTTGACAAACCTCATCGGTGAGCGAAATATGACTACCATCCTGACAACGTTGTCAGAATGAGGAAAGGTTTCGAGAATGCGCAGTTCCCACACCCGCGAATCAGCATCGCCGAGGCGCGCCCACCGCCGGCTCACCGTCCTCGGTGCCGCCGTCGCGATCTCCGCGCTCGCCCTCAGCGGCTGCGGCAACCAGAAGGGCCAGGGCAACGACGAGGCCGGATCCGGTACCGGCTCCGACGGTGACGTCACCATCGCCCTCCTCCTGCCCGAGTCGAAGACCACCCGCTACGAGTCGCTCGACAAGCCGAATTTCGAGAAGTACGTCGCCGAAGCGAACCCGGATGCGACGGTCGAATACCGCAACGCCAACCAGGACGCCTCCCAACAGCAGCAGCAGTTCGAGGCTGCGGTGACCGAAGGAGTCGACGTCATCGTACTCGACCCGGTCGACGCCTCGGCGGTCGCGTCGTCCCTGGCGAAGGCCGAAGCGAAGCAGATCCCCGTCGTCTCCTACGACCGCTTCTTCGACGGAGCCGACTACTACACCTCGTTCGACAACAAGAAGATCGGCAACCTTCAGGGTCAGGCCCTCCTCGACGGGCTCAAGGCCAAGGGCGTCGACCCGAAGTCCGGGCCGGTGTGGATGGTCAACGGCGACCCGAAGGACCCCAACGCCGCCGACTTCAAGGCCGGTGCCGAGGAGACCCTCAAGGCCGCCGGCGTCGACATCGCCGCCAGTCACGACACCCTCGACTGGAACCCCGATGACGCCCGGCAGTGGGTCGAAGGCCAGCTGCAAGGCGGAGGAGAGAAGCCGATCGCGATCTACGCGGCCAACGACGGCACGGCCGGTGGGGTGCTCGCCGCAACGACGAAGGCGAAGCAGGAACCCGTCGTCACCGGCCAGGACGCCGAAGTCGACGGCCTGCAGAACATCCTCAAGGGCGAGCAGTACGCGACGATCTACAAGTCCATCCCGCCGCAGGCCGAGTACGCGGCGAAGGCCGCGGTCGCGCTCGCAAACGGCGAGGAGCCGAAGGCCGCGACGACGTACAAGGACACGCCGACCGACTTCGTCGAAGCCAAGGTCGTCACGAAGGACACGATCAAGGACATCGTCGGCGACCAGATCAAGGCCTCGGACATCTGCTCGGGCATCGATGAGAAGCTCTGCGCCGATGCCGGAATCGAGTAGGGGACGCTGAGCGCACGCCGATGACTTCACAGACGAACGAGCCGACGCCCGCGTTCGGGCGGGCGTCGGCGACCACACAGCCCGTGCTCGAACTGCGCGGAATATCCAAGCGCTTCGGTGCCGTCCAGGCACTGACCGACATCAATCTCACCATCGGCCGCGGCGAAGTCGTCGGGCTCGTCGGCGACAATGGTGCCGGCAAGTCGACGCTCATCAAGATCATCGCCGGCGTCCATGGCGCCGACGACGGCGAGCTCCTCATGGACGGCCGCCCGCAGAGGTTCTCCTCACCCAAGGACGCGCAGAAGGCGGGGGTCGCCACGGTGTTCCAGGACCTCTCCCTGTGCGAGAACCTCGACGTGGTGGCGAACCTCTTCCTCGGCCACGAGGACACCCGGGCCGGCGTCCTCGACGAAGTCGCCATGGAGGCGAAGTCGTGGGAGCTGCTGCGCAGCCTCTCGGCGAAGATCCCCAGCGTCCGGGTGCCCATCGCCGCCCTCTCCGGTGGTCAGCGGCAGACAGTCGCGATCGCTAGGTCCCTCCTCGGCGAACCGTCGATCGTCATGCTCGACGAGCCGACCGCGGCCCTCGGAGTCGCCCAGACCGCCGAGGTGCTCAACCTCATCGAACGCCTCCGCGACCGCGACCTCGGCGTCCTCCTCGTCAGCCACAACATGGCCGACGTCCAAGCCGTGTGTGACCGCGTCCACGTCCTGCGCCTGGGCAAGGACGCCGGCGACTTCCCCGGTGATGAGCGCACCGACGTCCTCATCGCCGCCATCACGGGAGCCAACGACAACGTCGTCACCCAGCGGGCGGCACGCAGGGGTGAGCGCCGATGACCCGGAACTCGTTCATCACTGACGAACGGATCTCGCAGGAGGGGTTCGTCCGCACCTTCGTCCGGCGGATCAAGGAAGGCCAGCTCGGCTCGTTCCCGGTCATCCTCGCCCTCGTCATCATCGTCATCGTCTTCCAGTCGGCGAACAGCAACTTCATCTCCCCTGCCAACCTCGTCAACCTCTCCACGCAGGTCGCCTACCTCGCGATCCTCGCCCTCGGGATCAACCTCATCCTCCTCCTCGGCGAGATCGACCTCTCGCTCGCCCAGCTCGGCGGACTCTGCGCCTCCGTGCTCGGCGTCCTCGTCGTCCGCCAGGGAGTGCCCCCGCTCATCGCCCTGACGATCATGCTCCTCCTCGGCCTCGTCGTCGGTGCCATCCAGGGCTGGTTCTTCGCCGTCGTCGGCATTCCCGCCTTCGTCGTCACCCTCGCCGGTCTGCTCGCGTTCACCGGACTGACCCTGACGACGCTCGGCACGCAGAAGAACCTCTCGATGGCCGACACGTTCGCCTTCGATTTCGCGAGCTACTACTTCCCCGCGATGTGGGCGTACGTCTTCGGCGCGGTCGCGGTCATCGGTTTCGCCGCCGGGCTCATCCACTCGAAGCTGCGGCGGCACAACGCCGGACTCGACAGCGCGAGCTGGACGTCGGTGATCATCCGCATCGTCCTTCTCACCGCAGTCGTCTTCGGCTTCCTCATCCTCGTCAACCAGGACTTCGGGCTGGCGATGCCGTTCTTCCTCATGCTCGTCATCGCGATCGTCATCGACCTCGTGCTGCGGAAGACGAAGTACGGCCGATCGATCTACGCCGTCGGCGGCAAGGTCGAGGCCGCCCGGCGCGCCGGCATCCGGGTGACCTGGGTGCGCATCAGCGTGTTCATGACCGCCGGTGTCCTCGCCGCGCTCTTCGGCTTCGTCAAGGCCGGGGTGACGACGAACGCGGGATCGACGCTCGTCGGCACGCAGGACCTCCTCAACGCCATCGCGGCGGCCGTCATCGGCGGCACCTCGCTCTTCGGCGGGCGCGGATCGGCGTGGGCCGCTGTGCTCGGGGCGCTCGTCGTCGGAGCGATCAACAACGGCCTCTACCTCATCGGCTTCAACTCCGATGCGCAGCAGATCATCACCGCGCTCGTCCTCCTCACCGCCGTCGTCATCGACGCGATCAGCCGCCGCGGCCAGCGCTACGTCGGCAGAGGGTAGGCGTCGGAGGGTGGGCGACAGAGGTCTGACGGCTGCCGGTAGGCAGCTGGGTCGGTCGCCGAGGCGGAACTGAGTCACTTTTCGCCCGATCAGTCGGTTCAAGACCAGATCGATCGGACGAAAAGTGAATCATCGGGGCCGGGCGGCTGGATTGAAAGTGGGGTCGGGTGGGTTCGCGGCGGTGGGCCGTGCGGGCGCCGTCGTCGCCCCCTAGGTGTCGGTGATACAGTCGGGGGCAAATGACATGGGGTGCCCGGTGCGACTCGCGCAGGGCTGAGAGAACACCCATCGAACCTGATCTGGGCCATGCTAGCGAAGGGATCGTCATGACCGACATCGACCTGTCGTCGGCGCATGCGCGGCTGCGCGCGTCGAACCCGCTCATCCAATGCATCACGAACACGGTCGTGCAGCAGTTCAGCGCGAACGTGCTCCTCGCCGTCGGGGCGTCACCGGCGATGCTCGACCACGACGCCGATGCCGCGCAGTTCGCCCACCTCGCCGGCGGTCTGCTCGTCAACTTCGGCACAGCGACGAACCAGCAGTTCCTCGCCGCCGACGCCGCCGTCGACGCCGTCACCGAGGATGCCAAACCCTGGGTGCTCGACCCCGTGAGCATCGGCGCTGCCGACCACCGCACCACCCGGATCCGCCGCGCCGCGGCCGCCCACCCGACCGCGATCCGCGGCAACGCCTCGGAGATCGCGGCACTGGCCGGAGCCGGAGCGGGCGGGCGCGGGGTCGAGTCCACCGACGAGGTCGACGCCGTGCTCCCGGCCGCCGCCGAGCTCGCCCGCACGACCGGCGCCATCGTCGCCGTTTCCGGTGCCCGGGACGCCATCGTCGCCCACATCGACGGGGCCGACCACATCGCCCGCGTCGACGGGGGACACTCATTCATGCCGCTCGTCATCGGCACCGGCTGCTCACTCGGCGCCGTGACCGCCGCCTACCTCGCCGCCGTCCCGCCGGCGGGGACGAGTTCGCAGGCGGGCCCGGCAGGATCGGCCGCGTTCGAGCGCTTCACCGCAGTCGTCGCCGCCCACGCCCACTTCGCCGTCGCCGGAGAGGCCGCCGCCACCGGGGCGCTCGGACCGGGCACCTACTCGGTGCACTTCCTCGACGCGCTCTTCACCACCGACGACGACCGGATCGGCCGCGCCCGGGTCGAGGTGACCACAGTATGAGCGGCGATCGGCTCGCGGGCATCGACACCCGCCTCTACCTCGTCACCGATACCGCGCAGTGCGCGGAGGCGGGACGAACCGTCGCCGAGACCGTGCGCGCGGCCGTGACCGGGGGAGTCGGTGTCGTCCAGGTCCGCGACAAGGACATCGACGACACCGAATTCCTCGTCCTCACCCGTGAGGTCATCGCCGCCGTCACCGAGGCGATCGCCGGGACCGACCGCCGCGTTCCCGTCTTCCTCAACGACCGGGTCGCCGTCGCCCGCCGCCTCCTCGACGAGGGCAGCGACGTCCACATCCACGTCGGCCAGACCGACACCCCCGTCGCCGAGGTGCGCGACCTCCTCGGCGACGGCCCCCTCGTCGGCCTCTCCGCCGCCGAACCCGAGGAGTTCGCCACGGCCCAGGAGACCGGCGGCGTCGACCTTGTCGGCATCGGACCGGTCTTCGACACGACGACGAAGACCGACGCCCCGGCCGGGATCGGTCCCGACCGCCTTGGCGAACTCACCGCCTCGGCGGGGATCCCCGCGGTCGCGATCGGCGGCATCGACGCCGAGCGCGCGCACGAACTGCGGGGACGAGGACTCGTCGGCATCTGCGTCGTCTCCGCGATCTGCCGCGCCGAGGATCCCGAGCAGGCGGCCGCGGACCTCCTCGACGCCTTCGGCGACGGCACCCGAAAGGACGGGGAACAGGCATGAGCGAGCGACCACCGATCGCGCTGTCGATCGCCGGCACCGACCCGAGCGGCGGGGCGGGAATCCACGCCGACCTCAAGACGTTCACCGCCCTCGGCGTGCTCGGGACGACGGCGATCACCGCCCTCGTCGCGCAGAACACCCACGGGGTGTCCCGCGTCTACCCGATCGACGAGGACTTCGTCACCGATGAGCTCGACAGCGTGCTGAATGACATGCCCGTCGACGCGACGAAGACGGGCATGCTCGGATCCCGGTCGCTCGTCGACCTCGTCGTCGACCGGGCAGCGACCTCCGACTTCGGGTTCTTCACCGTCGACCCCGTCATGGTCGCGACCTCCGGACACCGCCTCCTCGAGGTCGATGCCGTCGACGCCGTGCGCACGCGCCTGCTCCCGGCCGCCGACCTCATCACCCCGAACCTCCCCGAGGCGGCCCTCCTCCTCGGCGACGACGTGCCCGAGGCGACGACCCCTGAGCAGATGCGCGACCAGGCCAGGGAGCTCGTCGCGCGCGGCACGCGCGCCGTCCTCCTCAAGGGCGGGCACGCCGCAGACGGCGAGGTCGCCGACATCCTCGTCACCGCCGACGGGGAGGTCACCGAGTTCGCCCACCCTCGGATCGCGACCCCGAACACGCACGGGACCGGGTGCACGCTCTCGGCTGCGATCACCGCCGAGGCGGCCGTCCTCCGGCGGGCCAACGGCGGGAAGACGCTGGCCTCTGAGGACATGCGGCAGGCAGTCGAACGGGGACTCGACTTCCTTGCCCGGGCGCTCGCCTCGGCGGCGGACTGGAAGGTCAGCCTCGACCCCGCGGGCGCCCACGGACCGGTCGACCATCAGGTCGACATCGTCCGCCGCTGACCCCGCCCGAGCACCGTACCCGGAGCGCTTCACCATCGCAGCACCGCGGCGCCCCGGACCCGACCCGATCGACGACGATTCGACCCAAGGAGACACGTATGACGACGACCTTCGCCGCCGGCCCGCAGACCACCGAACTCTGGGACCACGTCCGCCCGATCATCGAGGCGATCGAGGCGCTGCCGTTCCTCAGCCAGCTCGCCGAGGGCAGCCTCGATCCTCTTGCGTTCACGAACTACATCACTCAGGACAGCATCTACCTCAGCGGATATGCGAAGGCGATGTCCTTCCTCGCCGGGAAGACGACGGACCGGGACGAGTCCCGGTTCTGGTCCACCTCGGCGGCGGAGGCGATCACCGTCGAGGAGGAGATGCACGCCCAACTGCTCTCCGATGCCCGCCTCGGGCAGGCGCACTCCCAGCTCGAGGCCGAGGACCGGGTGGGTCCGTCGCCGACGACGCTCGGATACGTCTCGTTCCTCGTCGCCACGGCCGCGACCCGGTCCTACGGTGAGGGCGTCGCGGGAGTGCTGCCCTGCTTCTGGGTGTACGCGCACATGGGCAAGGTGCTCATCGAGCGCGCCGGAGAGATGGACGAGAACCACCCGTATCGGACGTGGGTGCAGACTTACGACGCCCCGGAGTTCGACGAGTCGACGCGGAAGGCCGTCGAGATCCTCGAACGCGAACTCGACCGGGCGCCAGCCGATGAGGCGGCGCGGATGCGGGCCGCGTTCGAACGCGCGTGCGTCTACGAACTCCACTTCTGGGCCTCGGCGCACGCGTTGCAGGACTGGGACGCGGGCGTCTTCGCGGTGCCCGCGGCCGAACCTGTGCGGTGAGCGCCGACACTGCGCGGAGGGCGGCCTCCGCGCAGACGGCGACCCCTCCGCTGCGGCGGCGCAGTGACCTCCTCCGCGGTGGCCCGGTGACCTCCGCTAAGCGCGGCCCTCGCGGCGGTCGTCGACGATCATGGTCAGCGGGGCGAACTGTCCGAGAGCCATCCAGCCCCGGCACAGTGTCGTCCAGAGGATGACGCGATCGACCTGGGACAGGGGGACACGGTCGTGCCGCGGACACGTGAGGCGCCCGAGGGCGAAGACGATCGCCGCAAAGCCGGCACCGATGATGGTGATGATCAGCAGATCCATGACGAAACCCCCTCGCAGCCGCAGTGGAACCCTGGATTCCAGTGTCTCTCCGAAGTGGCGCTGTGGAAAGGGGCCAATCGCACATCAGTGGCCTCTTCGCGTCGCAGTGAGGGCGAGGCGGCAGGGCTGGCGCGACCCGAACGGGCTGAGGCCTACGAATACGCGAGGCTGAGCCGGTTCGCCGCCTCGACGACCGCCGCTGCAGCAGCCGAGCCCTGCTCGGCGGTGATCGCAGACGGGAACGTGAAGCGCACGCTCGTCTTCGCGACCTCGGCGTCGATGCCGAGAGCGAGGAGCACATGCGAGGGCCCATCGGAGCCGACCGCGCACGCCGATCCGCTCGAGGCCGTGACCCCGAGGCGTTCGAGTTCGAGGAGCACGGCCTCCCCGCTCGTGCGGGAGAAGCAGAACGACGCATGGTTCGGGGTCCGCGACTCAGCACTGCCGGTGAGGAGTGCCCCGTCGACGGAGCGGAGCACCTCGGCGATGAAGTCGTCACGGATGCCGGCCACCCGGGCGGCCGCCTCGGCGCGTTCGGACTCCGCGAGCTCAAGCGCGGTGGCGAACGCGACGGCGAGGGCGACGTTCTCCGTCCCCGACCGCCTCCCCGACTCCTGTCCGCCGCCGTGGATGATCGGCTCGAGGGGGATGCGGGCGCGGATCGCCGCGACTCCGATGCCCTTCGGCGCACCGACCTTGTGCCCGGCCAGCGTGATCGCATCGACGCTGAGGCCCGCCAGCGGCAGCCATCCCGCGGCCTGCACGGCATCGGTGTGGACGTGCGCGCCGGCGGCATGGACGACCTCGCTCAGTGCCGCGATGTCGGCGACCGTGCCGATCTCGTTGTTCGCATAGCCGAGGCTGACGACCGCGGTGTCCTCCCGCAGGACCGCCCGCAGGGCCTCCGGAGTGATCGTCCCGTCGGGGTCGACCTCGACATACGCGACATCGAACCCGTGGCGTCGGGCAAGGAAGTCCGCCGAGGCGAGCACGGCCTCATGCTCGAGCGGAGAGGTGACGAGGTGCCGGCGTCCGGGATCCGTCCTCGCCGAGGCGGTGGCGTCGGGAAGCCCGCCGAGCGCCATCCCGGTGACCGCGAGGTTCGCCGCCTCCGTGCCGCCACCGGTGAAGACGATGTCTGTGCTCCGCATCCCGAGCACCCGCGCCACCCGGGCCCGCGCATCCTCGAGCGCCTCCGCGGACGCGCGCCCGAATTCGTGGTGGCTCGACGGGTTCCCGAACGCCCCGCTCAGGTACGGCCAGGCCGCTTCGAGCGCCTCCCGACGCACGGGTGCGCTCGAGGCGGTGTCGAGGTAGAGCGGGCCCATTTCAGTCCGCCGCCGGTCGGATCTCTGCCGCAGCGGTGTCGCCGTGAGCATCGCCTGACGCGTCGGCACCGCCCTGGTGAACGTGTTCACCGACAGCCGTGACCGCGCCGCCTGCCGGGTGCGACCGCTCGGTCGCCTCCGACAGCACGAGATCGAGTCCGAGGTCGATCGCCCGGACGCTGTGGGTGAGCGCCCCGGAGGAGATGACGTCGACGCCGGTGTCGGCGATCTCCGCGACGGTCTCAAGGCTGACGTTGCCGCTCGCCTCGATGATCGCTCGGTCCCCGATGAGCGCGACCCCGCGCCGCAGGTCGGCCAGGGAGAAGTTGTCGAGCATGATGATGTCGGCGCCTCCGTCGAGGACCGCAGGGATCTGCTCGAGCCGGTCGACCTCGACCTCGATCATCGTCGTGTGCCCGAGCCTCTCCCGCGCCGCCAGCAAGGCGGCAGTGACATCACCGCCTGCCCCGGTGAGCACGCCGAGGTGGTTGTCCTTGACCATGACCGCATCCGAGAGCCCGAACCGGTGACTGCTCCCACCCCCGCACACGACCGCGTGCTTCTCGAACGCACGCAGACCCGGAGTCGTCTTCCGGGTGTCGGCGATCCGCGTCCGCCCGTCGACCGCGTAGACGAAAGCCCGGGTCAGGGTCGCGATCCCGCTCATCCGCTGAGTGAAGTTGAGCGCGATCCGCTCCGCCCGCAGCACCCCGCGGGCCGGCCCCGAGACGGTGGCGAGCACCTGGCCCGCACTGAACCGCTCACCGTCGCCGGCGAGCACCTCGACCGCGATGGCGGGTTCGGTGAGAGTGAAGGCACGCGCGAAGACCTCGCCGCCTGCGAGCACCCCGTCCTCCCGGGCGCGCAGCTCCGCGGTCGCCTGCGCATCCGCCGGCACGAAGACCTCGCCGGTGATGTCACCCCACGGGGCGTCCTCGTCCAGCGCCTGGCGCAGGGCGGCATCGATCGTGGTCGTCGTCAGCATGAGGCTGCCTCCTCGTGGTTGCGGTCGAGCACGGGATGCCCGGCCCCCGACCATGATGCCGCAGTTCGCCGCGCATCCACGTCCGTGCGGACGTGAGCTCCGACGCTCTCCGTGCGGGCGAGCGCGGCAACGGCCATGGCCCGGGCGATGAGCGCGAGATTCGCCGTTTCGATCGCCTGGACGTGGTCGCCCTCGCCGAGGTGATCGACCGGGAACCCGTGAACGCCCGTGCCGTCGGCGGCGCGTCCGATTCCGTGGGATTCGCCGAGGCGGTCGAGGAGCACCATCAGACCCTCCTCGGTGCGTTCGAGGCCGAGATGTTCCCAGGTGAGAGCCTGGAGTTCCGCGCGGGAGAGCGGGGCAGGATGCGGCAGGGCCGGTGCGGGGCGCGGGGGTGCGGCGGCCGATCGCGAACCGAGCGATCGTGTACGCCGGCGATCTGCCGTGATCGCCTCAGCCGCCCGCGCTCCGAAGACCGCACCCTCGAGCAGCGAGTTCGACGCCAGCCGGTTCGCCCCGTGGACACCGGTGCACGCGACCTCGCCGACGGCGAAGAGACCGGGCAGAGCGGTCCTGCCGTCGAGGTCGGTGGCCACCCCGCCCATGACGTAGTGCGCGGCCGGGGTGACGGGGATGAGGTCGTCGGCGAGGGAGAGGCCCTGGGCGGCGAGGGTCGCGGCGATGCTCGGGAAGCGTGCCGACACGTCGGGCACCGCCCGGGCGTCGAGGTGGCACGGCAGTCCGTTCTGCTCCGCCATTGCGCGGTGCAGGGCGAGGGCGACGACGTTGCGCGGGGCGAGTTCGGCCCGCGGGGCGATGTCCGGCATGAACCGACGACCGCGTGCGTCAAGCAACAGGGCTCCGGCCCCGCGGACGGCTTCGGAGACGAGGAACCCGGACCCCACGAGGGCCGTGGGGTGGAACTGGACGAACTCGAGGTCGCGGACCGCGGCGCCTGCGCGGATCGCCGCGGCCAGCCCGTCCCCGGTCGCCCCAGGCGGGTTCGTCGTGTGGGCGAAGACCTGCCCGGCCCCACCGGTGGCGAGCACGACCGCCTCGGCGGGGATGACCTCGGGCACGCCCCCGCAGCCGAGCACGCTCACCCCGGTCACGGTCTCACCGTCGACGACGAGGTCGACGAGCAGGGTCTCCGTGCGCAGATCGACGGTGCCTGCCGTCGCCTCGGCGAGGAGGCGGGAGACGAGTGCATCGACGATGGCCCGCCCCGTCGCATCCCCACCGGAGTGATAGATCCGGGGCGCCGAGTGCGCGCCCTCGATCCCGCGCGCCCAGCCTGCGGGGTCGAGAGGATCGACCCTCACCTCGGCGGGGCTGTGGGACCCGGCACCCCCGGCACGGTTCCGGTCGAAGACGACCCCCGCCTCGGCGAGGTCGAGGATCCTGTCCGGACCCTCGGTGCAGAGGACGCGCACGGCCTCGGCGTCGCCGAGCCCGGCGCCCGCGGTGAGGGTGTCGTCGATGTGGGAGCCGACGGTGTCATCTGCGGTGAGGACGCCGGCGATCCCGCCCTGGGCGAGCGCTGTGTTCGACTCGCCGAGGCGGCTCTTCGTGACGACGGTCACCTCGTGGGTCCCGGCCAGGCGCAGGGCCGTGGTCAGGCCCGCGATGCCGGTCCCGACGACGATGACGCGGCTCATCCTCAGATCCTCGGCTTCGCGGCGAGCATCCGGTCGAGCGCGATGCGGGCGGGGTCGGCCACCTCGGCGTCGACGGTGACCTGGTTGACGATCGAGCCGTCGAGCAGGGATTCGAGGACCCAGGCGATGTAGCCGGGGTGGATGCGGTACATCGTCGAGCACGGGCACACGACGGGGTCGAGGCAGGTGATCGTGTGCTGCGGGTGCTCGGCGGCGAGTCGCTGGACGAGGTTGATCTCGGTGCCGATCGCGAAGTTCGTCGGATCGCTCGCCTCGCTGATCGCCTTCGTGATGTAGGCCGTCGACCCCGATTCGTCGGCGGCGGCGACGGTCTCGCGCGGGCATTCGGGGTGGACGATGACGCGGACGTCCGGATCGGCTTCCCGGGCGGCGGCGATCTGGGCAGGGGTGAAGCGCTTGTGGACGGAGCAGAAGCCCTGCCAGAGGATGACGCGGGAGTCCTCGAGCACCTCGGCGGTGTTGTTGCCCAGCGGTCGGCGCGGATTCCACAGCGGCATCGCCTCGGGGTCGATGCCCATGTCGATCGCGGTGTTGCGGCCGAGGTGCTGGTCGGGGAAGAAGAGGACCCGGTGCCCGCGTTCGAATGCCCACTCGAGGACCACCTCGGCGTTGGACGAGGTGCACACGATGCCGCCGTTGCGGCCGCAGAATCCCTTGATCGCGGCCGAGGAGTTCATGTAGGTGACGGGGACGACGGGCACCTTCCCGGTCTCGTCGGGCTCGGTGCCCCAGAGTTCGGCCAGCTGCTCCCAGCAGTCCTCGACCTGGTCGATCGTCGCCATGTCGGCCATCGAGCAGCCGGCGGCGAGGTTGGGGAGGATGACGGACTGCTCAGGGGTCGAGAGGAGGTCGGCGGTCTCGGCCATGAAGTGGACGCCGCAGAAGACGATCGCCTCGGCGTCGGGATGGTTCTGGGCGGCCTTGGCGAGCATGAACGAGTCCCCGATGTAGTCGGCGTGCTCGACGACCTCGACCCGCTGGTAGTGGTGGCCGAGGACGACGACGCGGTCGCTGAGCGCGGCCTTCGCGTCGATGATCCGCTCGCGCAGCTCCTCGGCCGAGGCGTCACGGTACTCCTGCGGGATCTCGCCCTGGCGCGGGGCGGCGGCCGGGATCGGGTCGGCGAGCGAGGCGCCCGGACCGTAGCCCGGGGAGGCATCGACGTCCCACGGGGCGTCGACGAGGGAGGAGGAGCACATCGACCCCGATGTCCTTCCGGCGGAGATGTCCTTGAGGGTGAGCTCGATCGAAGCTGTCGTGGTCATCGTCGTCCTTTGCTGCTCGGCGCATTTTTACGCACATTTGAGCTTAATCACGGTCGTCCGTAAAGTACAACTCGGCCACCCGGCATCGCGGTGCCGCCCTCCAAGCGCAGTGCGGATGTTCTACGCTGGTGACAGGCTCGCGATCCGAGCCGGCGCCGTCCCGACCAGCCCGCATACCCCGCGCGGCGACCGCCGATCATGCTCGATCGGAAGGCGCGCGCAGGAACCGGGGGACTCCCGTGCGAGAGCGCGGAGTCCCTGCGCTCGGACGAGGAGCAGCTCCGGTGCGAGGCCGCGGGGCAGGACGGGCGCACATGCCCAGACCACCGAACCACTAGAGGATTCCCATGCCCGATGCGGCAGGCACCACCGAGTCAGACGAGACGACGCCCGTCTACGGGCCCGGAGCGGCCGGGGCCGCGTCCCCGGGGGGAGACGGGTCGTCCAGCCCGACGGCAGCCGGGGAGTCGAGACCGCCTCGGCGGGTCCGCACCCTCGATCTCCTCCGCGCGAAGGCCGAGGGCCGGCGCTGGGCGATGCTCACCAGCTACGACCAGTACACGGCCGCGCTCTTCGAGGAGTCCGGAGTCGAGGCGCTGCTTGTCGGCGATTCGGCGGCGAACAACGTCTACGGCCACGCCACGACCCTGCCGGTCACGGTCGATGAGCTCATCCCGCTCGCCCGCGCGGTGGCGAAGGCGACCTCCCGCGTCCTCGTCGTCGCCGACCTGCCCTTCGGCAGCTACGAGATCTCCGACGAACAGGCCGTTGCGACAGCGGTCCGGTTCATGAAGGAGGCGGAGGTCCACGCGGTCAAACTCGAAGGCGGCGCCCACGTCGCCTCCCGGATCAGGGCGATCACCTCGGCGGGGATCCCGGTCATGGCGCACATCGGCTTCACCCCGCAGTCCGAGCACAACCTCGGCGGGTACCGGGTCCAGGGGCGCGGAGATGCGGCAGAGGCGCTGCTCGCCGATGCCCGCGCCGTCGCCTCGGCGGGGGCGTTCTCCGTGGTCATGGAGATGGTCCCGGCCCCGCTCGCCGCCCAGGTCACCGCGGCGCTGGAGATTCCGACGGTGGGGATCGGCGCCGGGGCCGACTGCGATGCCCAGGTCCTCGTGTGGCAGGACATGGCCGGCCTCCGGCCGGGTCGCTCTCCCCGCTTCGTCAAGCGCTACGCCGACCTGCGCACGGTCCTCGGCGATGCTGTGCGGACTTATGTCGCCGAGGTGGGGGCTGGGGAGTTCCCCGAACCGGAGAGGAGCTTCGAGTGATGGAGATCGGCGGGATCGAAGCGCTGCGGGCGTGGCGGGAGAGGCAGAAGGGGACCGTCGCGTTGGTGCCGACGATGGGGGCGCTGCACTCGGGGCACCGGGCGCTCATGGACCGGGCCCGGGAGTCGGCCGACCACCTCGTCGTCAGCCTCTTCGTCAATCCGCTCCAGTTCGGTCCGGGGGAGGACTTCACCCGGTATCCGCGGCCGATCGAGGCCGATCTCGCGATGTGCGAGGACGCCGGGGCCGAGTTCGTCTTCGCCCCCGCACTCATCGAGATGTACCCCGCGGCGCCGGAGGTCACCGTGTCCTCGGGGCGGATGGGCGCGATCTTCGAGGGTGCGGACCGCCCTGGCCACTTCGACGGGGTGCTCACCGTCGTGACGAAGCTCTTCCATCTCACTCGCCCCCACGTCGCGGTCTTCGGGCTCAAGGACATCCAGCAGTTCTCCCTCGTCCGGCGCCTCATCACCGACCTCGACTTCGACATCGAGCTCATCGGACTCCCGGTCGTCCGCGACCGGGACGGTCTGGCCGTCTCAAGCCGCAACGACTATCTCACCCCGGGCGAGAGGCTCGCGGCGCTGGCGATCCCGCGCTCCCTCGATGCGGGCGAATCCGCGCTGACCGACGGAGGACTGCCCGAGGACGTCCTCGCAGCCGCCCGCGCGGCTCTCGACGGCGACCTCGACGTCCACTACCTCGCCCTCGTCGAGGTGGCGACCCTGCAGCCGGTGCGCGAGCAGTTCAGTGGCTCAGCCCTCCTCCTCATCGCCGCCACCGTGGGGACGACGAGGCTCATCGACAATCGGCCGCTCGAGTTCTGAAAATCTTTCCGTTGCCCAATCGTGATCGCCGCATGAACGTATTGTTAAGGCCCTGAAATAATCGCGTGAATGCGGCGATCGCTAATCGCATTTCAGGACATGATTCGAGATGACAGGCGCATGACCCTTGTCCAGAGTGCACCCGTGGAATAGGCTCCGAAATAACAAGTGACAAAGACGCCTTGTTAGTCGCAGCATCCGAAGGAGACAACGGAAATGCAGGACATATGGCCGGTCCTCATCAATGTGGGCCTTGCAATCGTCATTCTCATCGTCACCTGGATCGTCGCCTCGATCGTCAAATGGGCGATCGCGAAGCTCGTGGCGAAGGTCCCCGCTCTGCAGAGAGACGGGCACAACGGGCAGCAGGTCGGCAGATCCGTCGGTCAGATCGCCGGGCTCATCATCTGGATCCTCGGCCTCATCGCCGTCCTCCAGCTCTTCGCCCTCGACCAGGTGCTCACGCCGCTGCAGGGTCTGGCGAACGGGATCTTCAGCTTCCTGCCGAACATCATCGGCGCGGGCTTCATCTTCCTCATCGGCTACGTCTTCGCGAAGATCGCCAAACAGCTCGTCGTCACCGCGCTCGGCGCCGTCGACCTGACGAAGATCACCGCGAAGTTCCGCTCCATCGGCGACCGCGCCGTCAGCGTCGCCGACTCCGACGGAGGCTTCCGTCGTCGTGAGGCACCCGGACAGCAGACCGCCGCCTTCGACCAGGTGCAGCAGGGCGGACCCCAGCAGAGCGGTCCTGCAGGTCCCGGTCAGCCCGACCCCGGTCAGCAGGGTCCGGGCCAGCCGATGCAGCACGGCCAGGCCGGACAGCCGCCGCAGGGGCACCCGCAGCAGGGCTACCAGGGTCAGGGTCACCCCGGTCAGCCGATGGGACGGTCACCGGAGGCCGAGGCGAACGCCCGCATCTCCAACCTCGTCGGCAACGTCGTCTTCGGAATCATCATCATCGTCGTCTCGATCGCCGCACTCCAGGTGCTCGGGATCGCCGCGATCTCCGGCCCTGCGCAGCAGATGCTCGAGATGTTCCTCAACGCCATTCCGCTCATCGTCGCCGCGGCGATCCTGCTCGCCATCGGCTTCGCGATCGCGAAGTTCCTCGGCAACCTCCTCGAGGAGATCCTCCGCGGTGTCGGCACCGACCGGGCCATCGAGTCGATCGGCATCGTCCCCGAGGGCACGAGCGCGTCCTCGGTGATCACGAAGATCGTCCAGATCGCGATCATGATCTTCTTCGCGATCATGGCCACCCGGATGCTCGGCTTCCCGGAGATCACACGGATCCTCAATGAGATCCTCGCCCTCGGCGGCAGCGTCCTCTTCGGTGCGGTGATCATCGCAGCGGGCTTCCTCGTCGCGGGGATCATCGGGCGGTTCATCACCAACAGCATCGCGAGCAAGGTGCTGCGCTACTCGGCGATCGCCCTCTTCATCGCCATGGGTCTGCGCTACATGGGCATCGCCGATTCGATCATCAACCTCGCCTTCGGCGCCGTCGTCATCGGCGGTGCGGCAGCCGCGGCGCTCGCCTTCGGCCTCGGCGGCCGCAACGCTGCGGCCAGGCTGCTCGACAAGGTCGAGGATGAGGCCGCCGAGGCGGTCGACGCCGCGACCGGTGACGCCGCAAGTGACCGTCCCGGTGCCGCGGGCCGGCCCGGTGCAGCGTCCGGTCTCGGCCGTACGCCCGGCAGCGGCACCCCCGGCAGCACGCCTGGTGCCGACCCGCTCGGCGGTCGCCCCGGCGCCACGGGTCCCGGCGGCGGGGGAGTGGGCGACGGACCGTTCAGTGACGGCCCGCTGAGCGACGGTCCCAACCACAGCGGGTGAGTCGACGCCGCTCCCGGTGCCATCTGCCGGGAGCGGCCAACCCTCGGCTGACTTGTGCGACTGCACTGTCAACGGCGCCGGTGCCTGAGAGCGATCTCGGGCACCGGCGCTGTCGCGTGCCTGCCGATACGAGTCACTTTCCGCCAGACCGGTCGGTTTCTGAACCGACTGATCGGGCGAAAAGTGAATCAAACGCGGCGGGCATGTGAGCGGCAGGGTCGCGTCGTTGGGCCGGTGAACGGTTTCTGGTGCTGCGAGTGGCTGGCCCGCGCCCCGTGGCGGGCGGGTGAGTGCCCCGCAGCCTGCGTCACATCGGCAGCGCGGCGACGGTGATGCCCATGACGACGAGGATGCCTGCGGAGACCGCCTCGATCCAGAAGTCGGTGCTGCGGCGCTGGAGGGCGGCCGCGGCGAGACCGGCGATGAGGGCCAGCATGATCTGGTAGGCGAGGAGGAGGCCGACGACGATCGCGACGAGGAGCACGTAGTCGGTGCCCGCCGGGGATGCGGGAACGAGGGTCGGCATGACGGCGAGGAAGAAGAGTCCCGCCTTCGGGTTGCTCAGGGAGGAGAGCAGGCCGCGGCGGTAGGAGATGACCGATCGCAGCTGGCCCCACGGGTGTCCGGCAGTGACCGGGGCCTCGACGAGCGAGCCGTCCGAGACGATGTCGTCGCTGGCCGCGGCGATCTCACCGACCGGGCCGAGGGGAGCCCCACGCAGCTCGGAGCGGATCCGCAGCGCCTGCCGGGCGGCGAGGACGCCGAGGAAGCAGAGGTAGGCGCCGCCGACGATCTTGAGCACGAGCAGCGCCGAGGGGTAGGCGGTGAGCAGTGCGGAGATGCCGGTGAGCGCCGCGACCATCCAGATCGTCATGCCCGTGGCCGAACCGAGGGAGTAGATGAGCCCCGCCTTGCGGCGCAGTGCCGAGAGTCTGACGGTGAGGATCGTCTCGGGTCCGGGGGTGACGGCGAGGACGGTGGCGGCTCCGGCGATGGTGATGAGCTCAGGACCGGTCATGGGACTCCTCCGAATGGTGGTGCGGAACGTGCGGTGGTGCTGATCGTGCGTGTTGCCGATCGTGCGGTGGTGCGAGGGGTGCTGCGGGGACAGGCGGGGATGGGCGCGGTCGTCGACCGCGCCTGAATCATTCTCACCCATGTCACGCGTCAGGAAAAGCAATCATTGACGAATGATCATCAGGCCGAACCGAACGATTCTCGGATAGGCTGTCTCCCATGTGGGATCTCCAGCGTCTGCGCGTGTGGCGGGCCGTCGTCGCGACGGGCTCCGTCGTCGCCGCCGCGCGCAGCCTCAACTACACCCCGGCCACCGTCAGTCAGCACATCACGACGCTGCAGAAGGCCGTCGGCGCCCCGCTCTATCGGAGATCGGGCCGGGGCATCGAGGTGACCGAGCTCGGTCGCAGGCTCGCCGAGGAGTCCGCCGACGTCTTCACCGGCCTCGGTCGCCTCGACAGCCTCGTCGAGAGCTACCGCACGGTCTCGCGTCCACGCATGCGCATCGCGGCCTTCACCTCGTTCAACGCCGTCCTCCTGCCCGACATCATCGCCCCCGTCGCGCTCGCGCATGAGGACCTGCGCTTCGACATCCAGCTCAACGAGCCCGCAAAGGTCCGGCGCAGCCACTGCACGATCGAGATCCGCAACGAAGTCCCCCAGGATGAGGAGGTGCACCTGCCGGGGATGTCGCGGACGGTGCTCTTCGACGACGACTACCGGGTCGTCGTCTCCACCCGCCATCCCTTCGCACAGCGGGGGTCCGTGCCCTTCTACGAACTCGCCGCCGAACGGTGGGTCGACTACGACCTGTGGAGCGGGCCGACGAGCCGCGTCGTCGAACTCGCGTGCGCCGCCGCCGGGTTCGAACCGACGATGTTCGCCGCCTCCGAGGACGACGACGCCGCCCTCGCCCTCGTCGGCGCGAATCTCGCCATCACCGTCCTTCCTCGGCTCTCGACCGTCCACCTGCCCGCCGGTCTCACCGCCGTCGACCTCACCGATCCGGTCCCCGTCCGCCGGGTCGTCATGCACGTCCGCGACCGGGAAGCGCACCTGCCGCATGTGCGGGCCTTCGCCTCCGCCGCCGAGGCGGTCGCCGCCGACCGCGTCCCCTGAGAACCAGCCCGCACCGTTACCTGGAGCTGCGTCGTCCGCCTTGCCATCCGTGCCCCGCGCCCTGTCTCACGCGTCACACCGCGGGTTGCGCTTCGTACCTCTCACCGCACGTCGCACCTGTGACCGCACGTCCTCCGCTGCACCGCACGTCCTCCCCGCAGCGGTGCCCACGAGGTGGATCCGAGCCGAAACCGGGCTCAGAATCGCATCGGATCCTCCTCGGGGAGGCGCCGGCGCGGCCGCGAGCGGGCCAAGGCGCGGCCGCAGCGTGATCCCAGCGCGGCCCCCGAAACGCGGCCGCGCGTGACCCCGAGCCTCACAGCTGCCTGAGACCCGGCTGAGTCCCGGTGGGATAGGCTGTGCGCGTGAGTTCTGAAATCGAGATCGGCAAAGGCAAGCGCGGTCGGCGCGGGTATTCGCTCGACGACATCGCGATCATCCCCGCACGTCGCACACGCGACCCCGAGGACGTCTCCCTGTCATGGCAGATCGATGCCTACCACTTCGATCTCCCCTTCATCGGCGCTCCCATGGACTCCGCGATGTCCCCGGACACTGCGATCTCCCTCGGCAGGCTCGGCGGCCTCGGCGTCCTTGACCTCGAAGGCCTGTGGACCCGCTATGAGGATCCCGCCCCCCTGCTCGCGGAGATCGCCCAGCTGCCCGGTGACATGGCGACCGCCCGGATGCAGGAGCTCTACTCGGAGCCGATCCGCGCCGACCTCATCACCGCCCGCCTCGAGGAGATCCGCGAAGCCGGCGTCACCGTGGCCGGTGCCCTGACCCCGCAGCGGACCCAGCAGTTCTACAAGACCGTCGTCGATGCCGGCGTCGACATCTTCGTCATCCGCGGCACGACCGTCTCGGCCGAGCACGTCTCCTCGCAGGCCGAGCCGCTCAACCTCAAGCAGTTCATCTACGAACTCGACGTCCCCGTCATCGTCGGCGGCGCCGCGACGTACACAGCCGCCCTCCACCTCATGCGCACCGGTGCGGCCGGCGTCCTCGTCGGCTTCGGCGGGGGAGCGGCGGCGACGACGCGGCGCACGCTGGGCATCCACGCGCCCATGGCCACGGCCATCGCCGATGTCCACGCTGCCAGGCGTGACTACATGGACGAGTCCGGCGGCCGCTACGTCCATGTCATCGCCGACGGCGGACTGGGCACGAGCGGGGAGATCGTCAAGGCCTTCGGCGTCGGCGCCGACGCCGTCATGCTCGGCACCGCCCTCGCCCGCGCCACCGAGGCGCCCGGGCGCGGGATGCACTGGGGTGCCGAGGCCCACCACCCGCAGCTGCCCCGCGGCCACCGCGTCGAGCTCGGCACCGTCGGCAGCCTCGAGCAGGTCCTCTTCGGCCCCGGGCGCACGGCGATCGGCGAGCTCAACCTCGCCGGTGCTCTGCGCCGGGCGCTTGCGACCACCGGCTACGTCGACCTCAAGGAGTTCCAGCGCGTCGACGTCACCGTCTCGCCCTACCAGCCTGGATCGGTGGTCTGATCTGTTCCGTCTGGCCCTCACTCCCAAATGGCTGGGGTCGCTGCTCTTCGTGCTCGTCCTCGTCAGCTGCTTCGTCGGCCTCTCGGCGTGGCAGGTCGACCGGGCGCAGCACAAGAACGACGTCGTCGCGGCCGCAGACGTCGATGAGCTCAAACCGTTCAACGACGTCATGGGCGCGCAGGCGCCGATGCCCGGCATACTCGCCGACCAGCGGGTCTCGCTGACCGGCCGGTGGCTGCCCGACGCCCAGGTCGTCCTGCCCGGACGGGTCCAGGACGGCAAGGAGGGCTACTGGGTGGTGACGATGTTCGCTCCCGACGGCGCCCGCCTCGGCGAGGGAGCGGTCGCGGAGACCGAGGGCAAGACGATCGCCATCCCCGTCGTGCGCGGCTTCACCACCGATGAGACCACGGCGATGAACTCCCGTGCCGCGGAGGGGTCGGTCGAGATGGAGGCCCGGATCGGACCCGTCGAGGGTCCCGAACCCGGATCGGACCTTCCCGAGGGGCAGGTGCGCACGGTCTCGACCTCGCAGCTGATCAACCTCTTCCCCGACCTCCTCACCTACTCGGGATTCCTCATTCCCGAGACCGAGGCCGGCGCAGGCGCCTCGGTGGGCACCGGCGGACTCGTCCAGGTGCCGACGACGACGACCCGCGACGAGGGCGGATTCGACATCCAGTCGGCCGTCTACGCGATCGAATGGCTGATCTTCGCAGCGATGGCCCTCTACATGTGGTGGCAGCTGCTCCGTGACGACTACCTCGGCCGCCGCCTCGGCGACGGAGATCCGCAGGGCTCGACAGGCGACGTCGAGTACGTCGTCGTCAAGCCCGCAGGCGAGTCGCGGATCGACCCCGAGGTGATGTCCGGGCTCACCGGACTGCCCGCACACCGGCACGGCGGGACGAAGCCGCGCAGGCACCGAGACCAGAGAACACCGACCGGAGGACCCGAAGCGTGAGCGACGACCCGAACCTCGATTCCCGCCCCGAGATCGATGAGGCCAACGTGTGGAGCGTCAAGCGCTTCACCTCGGCGCGCAATGCGCTGAAGTTCTACCGTGTGATGGCGATCATCACGGGGACCATGCTCATGATCCTCACGGTCGAGATGATCTACAAGTACCTCATCGCCGCCGACCCGAAGACCGCGCTGATGTTCGGCGACTTCAACCTCGCCGCCGCGATCGCCATCAGCCACGGCTGGTGCTACGTCGTCTACCTCATCGGCTGCTTCTGGCTCAACCAGCAGATGCGCTGGAGCCTCGGCCGCTACCTCGTCCTCGCGCTCGCCGGCGTCGTGCCCGTGATGTCGTTCATCCTCGAACGCCGCATCCACCGTCAGGTCGAAGCCGAACTCGCCGCAGCGGTCGTCGTCGCCCCGAAGAGCTGAGACCCGCCCCGAAGAGCTGAGCCGAGTCCCGGCATCGAGCCTCGGAGCAGGCGTCGAAGTGCGCCCGAACCCGCGGTTCGGGAGGTGCGCCGACGCCGTCTAGAATTGGGCGCATGACGCAAACCCAGAGCACACAGGTGCCTCCTGTCCTCGTGGTCGACTTCGGCGCGCAGTACGCGCAGCTCATCGCCCGCCGGATCCGCGAGGCGGGACTGTATTCCGAGATCATCGCCCATGACGCCCCGGCGGCCGAGTTCGCGGCCAAGAACCCGGTGGCCATCGTGCTCTCCGGTGGACCCTCGAGCGTCAACGACGAGGCCGCCCCGCCCTTCGACACGGCCGTCTTCGACCTCGGGGTGCCGACGATGGGCATCTGCTACGGCTTCCAGCTCATGTCGACGAGCCTCGGCGGACGGGTGGCGAAGACCGACAAGCGCGAGTACGGGTCGACCCCGGTCACCGTCGCCGACCAGGGGGCGCTGCTCGCCGAGACGCCCGACGCCTACAAGGTCTGGATGTCCCACGGGGACTCCGTCGCCGAGGCGCCCGCGGACTTCACGGTCCTCGCCTCGACCCCCGACACCCCGGTCGCGGCCTTCGAGCACCCCGAGCGCCGCTTCGCCGGCGTCCAGTGGCACCCCGAGGTCCTCCACTCCGAGAACGGGCAGAAGATCCTCGAGAACTTCCTCTACCGCGTCGCCGGCCTCGACGCCGACTGGACGAACGAGTCCGTCATCGACGAGCAGGTCGAACTCATCCGCAACCGGGTCGGCGACAAGCAGGTCATCTGCGCGCTCTCGGGCGGAGTCGACTCCTCGGTCGCCGCCGCCCTCGTCCACAAGGCCATCGGCGACCAGCTCACGTGCGTCTTCGTCGACCACGGACTGCTGCGCGAAGGCGAGCGGGAACAGGTCGAGAACGACTACGTCGACTCGATCGGCGTCCGGCTCGTCACCGTCGACGCCCGGGAGCGGTTCCTCACCCAGCTCGCCGGGGTCACCGACCCGGAGGAGAAGCGGAAGATCATCGGCCGCGAGTTCATCCGCACCTTCGAGCAGGCCGCTGCCGAACTCGTCCGCGAGGCCAAGGACGAGGGCGAGGAGATCGGCTTCCTCGTCCAGGGCACCCTCTACCCCGACGTCGTCGAATCCGGCGGCGGTTCGGGCACGGCGAACATCAAGAGCCACCACAACGTCGGCGGTCTGCCCGAGGACATCCAGTTCCAGCTCATCGAACCCCTGCGCACCCTGTTCAAGGACGAGGTGCGCTCGATCGGCCGCGAGCTCGGCGTGCCCGAGGCGATCGTCTCCCGCCAGCCGTTCCCCGGACCGGGACTCGGCATCCGCATCATCGGCGAGGTCACCGAGGACCGTCTCGCGATCCTCCGCCGGGCCGACGCCATCGCCCGCGAGGAGCTGACGAAGGCCGGCCTCGACGCCGAGATCTGGCAGTGCCCCGTCGTCCTCCTCGCCGACGTCCGCTCCGTCGGCGTCCAGGGCGACGGCCGGACCTACGGCCACCCCGTCGTCCTCCGCCCCGTCTCGAGCGAGGACGCGATGACCGCCGACTGGACGCGGATCCCCTACGACACGCTCTCGGTGATCTCGAACCGGATCACCAACGAGGTCGACGACATCAACCGCGTCGTCCTCGACGTCACCTCGAAGCCCCCGGGCACGATCGAATGGGAGTGAGCACCGCTCAGGAGTCCAAGGAGTCGGGGCGCGAACTGTGCCCCGCCGACAACTCCTGAACGGTGTTCAGTTAGGGTGGGGTCAGCCCGGGTGGGACCCGGGCCAGACCCGACCCACGGAGAACTCATGACACACGCATCGTCCAGCCCCGCCTCGGCGGCATCCGTCTCGCCCAAGCCCGCGAGCCGGGCCGGTGACATCGCCCTCATCGCCGTCTTCGCCGCCCTCATCGCCGCGTTCGCGATGCTCCCGCCCATCCCCGTCGGCCCGCTCGGGGTGCCGATCACCCTGCAGACCTTCGCGATCGCGCTCACCGGACTCGTCCTCGGACCGTGGCGGGCTGCGGCCGCGACCGGCCTCTACGTCGTCCTCGGCCTCATCGGACTCCCGATCTTCTCCGGGATGCGCGGGGGCATCGCCGTCCTCGCCGGCCCGAGCGCCGGCTACATCCTCGCCTTCACCCTCTACGCGCTCGCCGCCGGATTCGCCGCCCGCTGGGCGCTGCGCCGGTTCCGCGGCGGCCGCCTGTGGGCCGCGATGTTCGTCGGCGCCCTGGCCGCGAGCCTGCTCATCGTCCATCCCCTCGGCATCCTCGGGATGTCGATCAACGGCGACCTCCCGCTCGGCGTCGCCGCCGCAGCCGACCTCATCTACTGGCCCGGCGACATCGTCAAGACCGTCCTCTCCGTGTCCGTGGCCCTCCTCATCCACCGCGCCTTCCCCGACATCCTCCGTCGCCGAGGCGCACGCCCCCAGGTGCCGGAGAAGCAGTGATCCTGCGCCGCCGACCCGAGCGCTCTGCCGGTTCCCCTCCGCCCGCCGAGGCAGGGGCCGGGTCCGCCGCGTCCGCCGAGGCGGGGGTCCGGGAGATCGCCCTGACCGGGGTGTCCGTCGGCGTCATCGACGACACCCCCGACGGCGAGGCGCACCGGTCGATCCTCGACGGCGTCGACCTGCGGCTGAGCGAACCCTCGGTCGCCGTCATCGGCGCCAACGGCTCGGGCAAGTCGACGCTGCTCCAGCTCCTCAACGGCCTCGTCACCGCAAGCGCCGGGCAGGTCCTCATCGACGGCCTCGATCCGGCCAGGCACCCCGCCGAGGTGCGTGCCCGGGTGGGGTTCGTCTTCACCGATCCGGCGGCTCAGCTCGTCATGCCCACCCCGCTCGAGGACATCGAGCTCTCCCTGCGCAGGCGGGTGCCCCGCGGGCAGCGGCGGGCGGCGGCACTGACCGTCCTCGACGAACTCGGGATCGCCGAACTCGCCGACCGCAGCGTCTACGAGCTCTCCGGAGGCCAGCGTCAGCTCGTCGCGCTCGCCGCCGTCCTCGCCGTCGACCCGCAGATCCTCGTCCTCGACGAGCCGACGACCCTGCTCGATCTGCGCAATCGAGAGCGCCTGCGCACCCGTCTGGCCGACCTCGTCGAGCGGCGCGGGGTGCGCATCGTCTTCTCCACCCATGACCTCGAGTTCGCCTCGATCGCCGACCGCGCGATCGTCGTCGACGACGGACGCATCGCCTGGGACTCCACCCCCGCCGAGGCGGTCGCCGCCTACCGGGAGATCATCATGAGCGAGACCCATGAGTGAGGCTCCCCCGACGCGTTCGCGGCCGACGCCGAGCCGCCGCGCGGGCAGGCGCACCGGCATCCGAACGCGTCCCCAGCTCTTCGGCCGGGTCGTGCGGACGTCGACGTGGCTCCACCGCGTGCCGACGGGATGGAAGCTCGCGGCGATCGCCGTCATCGGGCTGACCGCACTCGTCTTCCGCAACGGCGTCGTCAACTGGTCGATCTTCGTCGTCCTCGTCGTCCTCGGACTGAGCGCGCGGCTCCCGCTGCGCCGCTTCCTCATCCCGTGGGCCTACGCGGCGGTCCTCGTCGCCATCGTCATCGGACTCCAGTACCTCTTCGGCACCCTCGAGGCGGGGCTCGTCGTCGCCGGCACCGTCTTCGCGTGCGTCCAGGCGGCGCTCCTGCTCACCCTGACGACGACGATCGGCGAGCTCCTCGACGCCTTCGCGGTCATCGTCTCCCCGCTGCGCCGCCTCGGTGTCGACCCCGAGGTCATTGCGCTCACGGCGAGCCTCATGGTCCGGGCGATCTCCCATCTCTCGGGTCTGCTCGCCGAGGCGGACCGGGCAGCCCGCGCCCGTGGCCTCGAGACGAGCCTCAAGGCGCGGGTCGTCCCCGCGATCCTCCGCTCGGTCAAGTACGCGCAGGACACCGGGCGGGCGCTCGACGCCCGCGGCATCGTCGACTGACGTTCGCCTCAGCGTCGCGCAGGAGGGGTATCCTCGGGCATGCAGGCCGCCTGACCTGCAGAAGAGGAGCGAATCATGACCGATGGCACTGTCCTGCTCGCCATGGACTTCCAGAACGGCATCGCCGGCGGCCTCGCCGAGGCCCCGATCATGGACCGCGTGCGCGAAGCGCTCGCCCACGCCCGGGAGACCGGGATCCCCGTCGTGTGGGTCCGGGTGGCCCTGCGCCCGGGGTACCCCGAGCTGCCAGAGACCTCGCCGTTCCAGCGCATCGCCGCGCTCGGCGACCTCAGCGAGGACAGCGACTCGACGCAGATCCTCGAGGTGCTCGGCCGGAAGGAGGACGAACCGCTCGTGACCAAGCGCCGCGTCGGCGCATTCTCCGGCAGCGACCTCGCCACCGTCCTCGCGGGCCTCGGGGCGACGAACCTCGTCCTCACCGGCGTGGCCACCCGCGGTGTCGTGCTTGCGACGTGGCGACAGGCCGCCGACCTCGACTTCGGCGTCACGGTGCTCTCCGATGCCTGCGCCGATCCCGACCCGGAGGTCCATCGCGTGCTCACCGAGGAGGTCTTCCCGTGGCAGTCCGACGTCCTCACCGTCGCGGAATGGACGGGGAAGTGACGCCCTGAGCCACCGAGACCGTCGAGACCGACACTAAGAAGCGTCGGTCCCGGCGCGAAGTGTCCGGCTCGGCGCGAGGAGGGTTCTCAGCGGGCGGTCGTGCCCTCGGCACCGGCCCAGGAGAGGACCGTGAAGCTGCGACCCATCACCTGCGGGGCCGGGTTCTCGATCGCCCGCGAGTAGTGGCCGACGAGCTGTGAGCACACGCTCTTCCACGAACGGCTGAGGACCTGCTCGCGGCCGGCGATGCCGAAGGCCCGACGCTTCGCCTCGTCGCCGAGGAGGTCGACGACGTGGGCACGCATGGCAGGGAGATCCTTCGGCGTGTAGAGCCATCCCGTGCGGGAGGAGTCGACGAGGTCGAGGGGACCGCCGCGGGCCGGGGCGATGACCGGGACTTCGGAGGCCATGGCCTCCTGGATCGTCTGGCAGAACGTCTCGAGCTCGCCGGGGGCGACCATGAGGTCGAAGCTCGCGACCGCCTGGGCGAGTGCGTCGCCGCCGAGGAACCCGGTGAAGTGGGCGCTCGGCAGGAGCCGCTCGAGCTTCGCCCGCCACGGACCGTCACCGACGATGACGAGCTTCGCATCGGGGATGTCGGCGAGCACCGCGAGGTCCTCGACCTGCTTCTCGGCGGCCAGCCTGCCGACGAAGCCGATGATCCGCTCCCCGTTCGGTGCCACCGACCGTCGCCACTGCTCGGAGCGGTGGGACGGGTCGAAACGGGTCGAATCGACGCCGCGCGCCCAGTGGTCGACCTCGGCGACGCCGAGCCTGCGCAGCTGATCGATCGTGTACGACGACGGGGCGAGTGTGAGCGAGGCGTGCTGGTGGAGGTTGCGGACGTGGGTCCAGAGCACCGCCTCGATGCCGTGCATGCCGTAGCGGGCGGCGTAGGCGGGGACCTCGGTCTGGTAGATCGCCACGGTCGGCAGACCGAGGCTCTGCGCGGCGAGCACACCGCGCCACCCGAGGACGAAGGGGCTGGCCAGGTGGACGACGTCGGGGGAGAACCGCTCGAGGAGGCGGCGGATGCGGGTGACGCCGCCCGGGGCGACGCGGATGCGCCGGTACTTCGGCAGGGCGATCGAGGGGACCCGGACGATCTTCGCGCCGGAGACCTCTTTGGGTCCGTCGCGTCGGGTGCCGGGAGCGATGACGAGGACCTCGTCGCCGCGATCGGACAGGTGGTCGAGGACCCGCAGCAGTGAGTGGGTGACCCCGTTCATGTTGGGGAGGAAGGATTCTGCAATGATCGCTACTCTCACACCACCCAGTGGACGCTCCCATGGTGAAGACGCGACGACTCGGAGGCGAAGTGTCGGCGACGAGTTGCCGAAATCAGTTCACTCAGGCAGACGTCCGGTGACCGGTGACCGACCCGTTCGCGGCGGGGGTGAACCCCACGTAAACTTGTACCGCGCCCGCGGGCTGGGCGCGGCCGGCACGAGAGGGGAGGACTGCGCGTGGTCTGGACCATCATCGCCGCCGCTGCGGTCTCCGTCCTCCTCGTCGCTGCGGTCATGCTCACCATCCTTCGGTTCAACCAGCTCTCGATGGCCCGTTCCCTCTGCGACGAGGCCAAACGGCAGCTCGTCGTCGAACTCAAGGCCCGGCACGCCCTCGTCCCCGCCTACATCGGCACCCTGCAGCAGGTGACCACCCGGGACCTGAGCAGCCTCGAACTCGCCCTCGCCTCAGCCGAGCGCGCCGTCTTCGGCCCGCGCGGAGCGGCCGCCGAGAACGCCCTGTCCACGGCGATCGACGGTGCGGCCCTCATCCCGACCACCCCCAGCGGAGGCGCCGACGCGGCCACCTCGGTGCAGGCGGGGATGCGCGACGAGCTCGAGACCACCGTCCTCCTCCTCCATGGCCAGCTCACCGTCCTCTCCGAACGGATCGTCGCCGTGAGCCGGCTCTACAACGCCAACGTCGACCGCTACCACCGGCAGCGCGCCCGCTTCCTCTCCCGCCTCTTCGGCCGCGTCTTCCGCCCCCGGGAGCACTTCACAGAGGACTCCTCCCGAGACGGCACGGACCCCCGTCGCGCCGAGGCGGACGGTCCTGCCGGCACCGAGGGCCGCACCAGCACCGGGGACCGCACCGGCCGGGGAACGGTCGAGGCATGACCCGGTTCCGCATCGACCTCGGCTACCGGGGCACCGACTTCCACGGCTGGGCGAAGCAGCCGGGCCTGCGCACCGTCCAAGGCAAGCTCGAGGACGGTCTGGCCCGGGTCGCCGGCACCGAGGTGGCCGCCGTCGTCGCCGGACGCACCGACGCCGGCGTCCACGCGAGGCGCCAGGTCGTCCACCTCGACCTCGGCGACGAGGCCATCGCCCGGCTCGTCGGACGCTCGTCCCGAACCGCGGAGACGGCGCTGCTCTCGCGTCTGCGCGGGGTGCTCACCGCCGACGGCTCCGACGACCTCGTCGTCCACGCCGTGAGCGAGGCTCCCGCGGACTTCGACGCGCGCTTCTCCGCGCTGTGGCGCTCCTACCGCTACCGCCTCGCCGATCATCGGTCCTTCGTCGATCCGCTCCTCACCGCGGTCACCCCCCGCCACAAGGGCGAACTCGACGCCGAGGCGATGGCCGAGGCCGCCGACGAGGCGCGCGGACTCCACGACTTCCTTCCCTTCTGCAAACCGCGGGAGGGGGCGACGACGATCCGCACCCTCCACGACCTCGACGTCGTCCGCGACGACGACGCCGTGATCACCATCGACCTGCGTGCCGACGCGTTCTGCCATCACATGGTCAGGGCGCTCGTCGGCGGGCTCATCCGGGTCGGGTCGGGAGCGTGGCCGGTCACCCGTCCCGCCGAACTCCTCGCCGAGGCGGATGCCGGGATCGCCCCCGAGGGGCCGATGTTCGTCACCCCCGCCCACGGACTCGTCCTCACCGGGGTCGGCTACCCGGCACCTGAGGACTACGCGGCACGCGCGGCCCAGACGATGGCCCGCCGCGACCTCGACTGACCGCCGCCCTCGACCTCCCACGCGGCCTCGGTCGATCGTCCGCTCGGATCTGAGGGAGTCCTGTGAAAACGATCGTGCTCTGGACCCCTCATCGCAGGGGTGGTTGTCTGGGTGACCCGGCACCGGCGAGCCGAGCCTTCCCCGACCGCCATCCCCACCCATCCGCCATCTGCGAAGGGAAGCGCCATGTCAGAAACCAACATCGTCCTCCTCACCTGGGACAACTCGAGCACCGCCTATGAGGCCTTCAGCAAGTTCCGCGACCTCGACTCCGCAGCGATCACGATCGTCGCCTCCGCCGTCGTCGAACGCAACGATCGCGGTCAGCTGCGTGTCACCGACGGGCAGGACAACGACCTCGGACTCTCCACTCTCGGGGGAGGCGGCATCGGGGCGCTCATCGGCATCCTCGGCGGCCCCCTCGGCGTCCTCCTCGGATTCGCCACCGGTGCCCTCATCGGCTCGACCGTCGACGCCGAGCGCACGTTCGACGCTGACGACGCCCTCACCGTGTTCAGCAGCGCCCTGCCCGCCGGCAGGACCGGCGTCATCGCCGAAGTCGAGGAGACCGATCCCGCCGTTCTCGACGACTTCGCGAAGTCGACGGGTGCCGAGCTCCTGCGTCGGCCCGAGGACGAGGTCCTCGACGAGGTCGCCGCCGCCGAGGACGCGGCGATCGCCGCCGCCGACGCCGCCCGCGAGAAGGCGAAGGAGGCGAAGAAGGCCGAACGCAAGGAGAAGCGCGAGGAGCGCATCGCCAAGATCAAGGCGAAGCTCTGAGCGCACCGCCTCACCGCGATATCAGCACGTCGACGGCGGCGCACGACCCGATCCCCGGGACGTGCGCCGCCGACGCATTCCGGACGCCTGCCTTGTCGTCATTCTCTGGGAGTTTGAGAGGGAACCTCTTCCCAGGTGTGAGATTCCTGTGTAGATTCACGTGTACGTCACTCGTCGTTCGCTTCCCTGCGACACGATGAGTTCGCTCGATCCTCTTCTCAGCCCGCCGTCCGCGGCGGACGTCATGACCAAAGGATGCGAATCTATGTCGACACTCGTCACCAAGGCGCTCGCCGCCGGCGCAGCCGTCACGCTGCTCACCCTGCCCGGCATCGCGCCGACCCATGCGGCACCGCTGGGCAACCCGTCCGAGGAGTCCTCGGCGTCGCAGGGGAACCCGGACCGGGAGTCCTCGATCGGCGCGCCGACGAGCCCCGCCGAGGCGGCCCCGGAGTCGCCGGCCCCCGCTGAGTCCGCCGCCCCCACCGATGCTCCGAGCGCTGACCCCAACGCCGCTCCTGCCGGGACCAAGGTCCAGCTGCTCGGCATCACCGACTTCCACGGACGCATCGTCGAGGCCGGATCTCAGGTCGCCTCGGTCGTCGAGGAGGAGAGGGCGAAGTTCGCCGACGTTCCCGGTGCCGCCGGAACGGCCTTCCTCTCCGCCGGCGACAGCATCGGCGCCTCGACCTACGTCTCCTCCTCACAGAACGACTCGCCGACGATCGACGTGCTCAACGCCATCGGACTCCAGGGCTCGGCGACCGGCAACCACGAATACGACAAGGGCATCGACGACCTCACCGGACGGGTGTCCGCCGAAGCCGACTTCCCCTACCTCGCCGCGAACGTCTACGACAAGGGCACGACGAACGTCGTCGACGGGCTCGACGCCTACACGACGCTCGACGTCGGAGGCGTCAAGGTCGCCGTCATCGGCGTCGTCACGCAGGACACGACCTCGCTCGTCTCACCTGACGGCATCGCCGACGTCGACTTCGGTGACCCCACCGACGCGGTCAACCGGGTCGCCGACGAACTCGAGGCGCTGCCGGAGGAGGAGAAGCCGGACATGACGGTCGTCGAGGCCCACCTCGGCGCCTCGTCGACGGAGAGCCTCGAGGCGGCAGAGGCCTCGAACGCCGAGTTCAAGAAGCTCGTCACCGAGGCCGACCCCTCGGTCGACGCGATGCTCACCGGCCACACCCATCTGCCGTCGTCCTTCGACGCCCCGGTGCCGGGTGATCCCGAGCGCACGCGCCCGGTCATCCAGGCCGGCAACTACGGATCGGTCGTCGGTCAGCTCCAGCTCGAATCCCTGGGCAACGGCGACTGGACGACCGCGACCTCGGAGCTCCTCTCCACCGAGGACAAGGACTACGCGTCCCCGGTCGTCGACGAGGTCAAGCAGATCATCGCCGACGCCGACGAGAAGGCCAAGGGACCGGGATCCGTCGTCGCGGGCACGATCACCGAGGACATCACGCGCGCCTTCAAGGACGATTCGGAGGACCGCGGTGCCGAGAGCACGCTCGGCAACCTCGTCGCCGATGCGCTCAAGGACGGCGTCGGGGACTCCCAGCTCGCGCCCGCGGACTTCGGCATCACGAACCCCGGGGGTCTGCGCACGGACCTCAAGTGCGATGACATCTACAACACGGAGAAGCGCTGCGAGGTCACCGCTGCCGAACTCAACGCGGTCCTCCCGTTCGCCAACGACCACGGCGTCGTGACGATGAAGGGCGCGGATGTCATCGGTCTCTTCGAGGAGCAGTGGCAGCCCGCAGGCGCCTCGCGGCCGTTCCTCCACCTCGGCATCTCGAAGGAGCTCGACGTCGTCTACGATTCGAGCGCCGAGGCCGGGAAGCGCGTGAAGTCGGTCAAGGTCAACGGCGAGGAGATCGACCCGAACCGGGACTACCGGGTCGCGACCCTGAGCTTCCTCGCCGCAGGCGGCGACAACTTCTCCTCGTTCGCGAAGGGGACGTTCGAACAGTCCGGACTCACCGACTTCGAGACGTGGACGAAGTACTTCAACGACAACTCGCCGGTCGCCCCCGACAAGACCGAGCGGCAGGCCGACGCCGCGAAGGACGTCATCGCGAACGGCGAACTCAATGTCGACTTCACGGCTCCTGCCGACGGCATCGCTGCGGGAGGCTCGGGTGAATTCCTCCTCACCACCGACGCGAAGGCCGAGGTGCCCGGTCCAGTCGACGTCACCGTCGACGTGCCCGAGGGCTTCACCGTCGAGGCGGGGAAGGCGCAGTCGGCAACGGCGCCCGCGGCGACCGTGAAGCAGGAGGCCGGTCAGGCGACGATCACCCTCGAGTCGATCCCGGCCGGCCAGTCAGAGGTGCCCATCACGGTCAGCGCCCCCGAAGACGCCTCCGGGGAGGTCACGGCCACCGCGACGCTCCTCGCCGGTGAGGCCGAATGGTGGGATGACAACCCGCTGCCGCTGCCGCACGCGTTCGAGGCGACCGCGGACGTCACCGCCGGTGCCGGCGCCGATGCGGGTGCCGACGGAGGTGGCGCTGATGCGGGTGCCGACGGGGGTGCGGGCGCCGACGGCGGCTCGGCCGATGCCTCGGGTGGCGCGAAGGGCTCTGACGGCGGCTCGAACGCCGGCGGATCGTCGTCGGCGGGCGGATCGGCCTCGTCGGCCGGCGGCGGCTCGGAGGCCTCCGCGGGCAAGGACGGGGGAGACCTACCGCGCACCGGCTTCGAAGCGATGAACCTCGTTGCCGCGGCGCTCGCCCTCATCATCGCCGGCGGCGCCGTCGTCACCGCGATCCGCAGGAAGAAGGCCGACGCCGAGGTGTGACCTGGCGTTGTGTGAGAGTTCGGACGGGCCGGGGAGGCGACTCCCCGGCCCGTCCGCGTGTCCGGTCCCGGGACCGGAGTGTCCTCGGGTCCTCAGGAGGGTGCGCCGCCTCGGCGCTCGTGTGACCGGTCGCTGAGCCGGCGCGGGTCGGTCGGGGACACACCGTCACGGGCGGTCCGGTCTGCGGTGGTCGATCGTGAGGCCGCGGGCCCGGAATCCGGGGCACTCTCGGCACCGGACGGATTCTCGGCATCGGCCGCAGCCGTGGCACCGGCCGCATCCTCGGCATCGGCCGGGGGCGGACCCGCGGGGGAGGTGAGACGGGTGGCGGCGGTCGCCTCGGCGGGGGAGGACGGGGTGCGGAACGTCTCGAGATGGGCGAGGACGGGCACGAGGAAGAGGATGCCGACGGCGGGGACGACGATGCCGGAGTCGTTGATGATCGTGCCCACGCCGAGGAGGATCGCGAGGCTGATCATCCCGGCCCGCAGCAGCGGGATCCGGGCGTAGGCGTCGACGAGCCCGCGCAGGCCGAACCGCTGCGGCATGAGCGCGGCCCAGAAGACGGCGATGATGACGAGCGGAAGGATGACCGTCATCCACGACTGGGTGAGGATGTCGATGTTCATGTCGATCTTGCGCGCGAGCACGCCGAGCGCCTCACCGCTGATGAGGGAGTCGAAGAAGCGGCCGAAGTGGGTGCGCTGGTTCGCCGGTCGCAGCCAGTCGAGGAAGAGGACGAGGAGCATGACGAACCCGGCGATGCCGACGGTGAGGCCGAGCCGTTTGAGCGAGAAGCGGATCCCCGCCGAGGCGAGGGCGAGGTAGGCGACGCCGATGATGAGCGTGGGCACGGACCCGAACTTCGTCCCGAGGCCGGGGGCGGCGAGCAGTGCGCACGAGACGAGCACGGGGATGAGGACGATCGACAGGCGCGCCATCGGCCGTTTCGTCATTGAGGCGAAGCCCGCGACGGCGAGCAGCAGGGCGCAGCAGTAGAGTGCGAGCGCGGAGTTGCCGATCCCGTAGAAGCGGGAGGCGATGAGCAGCGGTTCGCCGAGCAGCGTCGACATCTGCAGCTGCGAACCGGTGACGACGTCGTAGCCGAGGACGGTCACGGTGACGACGCAGACGAAGAGGACCGGACCGAGACGGTGTCTGCTCCACGGTCCGAGGAGGGCGAGGGCCCCGAGGACGAGTGCCCATCCGACGAGGGCGCCGAGCATCGCGATGTCGGGGTTCGTCGCCCGTTCCCACGGCACCGTGTTGACGAGGTACGTCGAGACGGGCATCGCCGCGAAGACGATGCCGAGCCGATACGCCCCGGAGCGGACGAGTTCCGCGTGCCGCCGGCGGAGGAACCACGCGAGGACGAGGAGGACGACCATGAGGGTGGCGACGACGGGGAAGAACCACGTCGAGATCTCGTTCTGCGTCTTCACCGCGACCTGCCGGTCGAGCACCGACTGGTAGCGCGACTCCCACGACCCGCCGGGGGTCGAGCTCATCGGAGCACCGGCGACGTTGCCCATCGGCTCCCCGCCGGAGAGCTGGACGAGCGTCGGCGCGATGTCGGGAACCTGGACGAGACCCGGCTGCCTGGTCGAGGACGAGGTGAGCAGTCCCGGCTTCTCACCGGGCTGGAGCATCATCGTCGCCTGCATCGACGAACCGTCGTGGGTGCCGTCGGCGATCGAGGCGAAGATGACCGGGGAGGTGCCTTCGCCGATGCCGTCGGCGGCGTCGGCCGTCATCCACCCGGTCGCTGAGAGGACCGCTCCGACCCGACGGTCGAGGTCACGCAGCGAATAGCCGTCGGCGGCGGAGTTGCCGAGGTCGACGATCGTCAGCTCCCCGGCCTCGGAGGCGGCGGCGGCCCGCGGACCGATGTCGTCGCCGATCGGGGACCACGCCTCGATGCGGCCGGTGGGGTCGGCGGCGGCGATCGCGGCACCGGGACCGAACGCAGAGATCGACGGCACCGCCTCGGCGAGCCCGCCGAGCGCGGCATCGTAGTTGTCGCCCCGAGCGACCTGCGCGTAGACGTCCCAGTCGGCGACCCAACCGTCGAGCGGCGGCTGCGGCACCCGGCACTGGGGACGAGGTTCGTCGGCGGCGCGCCTGCCCGAGCCGACCGCGAGCCAGCCGTCGACGGGGCAGCTGACCGAGCGGACGCTGCGCGGGGTCATCGTCCCGATCTGCGCGGACTGCATCATCGCCCAGAGGTTCGGCGTCGTCTGCGGGTCGAGGTCCTCGAACTCGAAGCCGGAGGTGCCGATGAGGATCGCTCCACGGTCGCCGGTGCTCGTCGAGGTCGCTCCGGAGTCGGTCGGCGGCGAGGAGTCGACCGGCGGCGAGGAGCCCGCAGGCGGGGTCGCGGATGCCGACCGGCCCGCGGATGGTGTCGGGGCGTCGGCCGCCTGACCGGCCTGGGGGAGGCCGACGACGAGCACGGCGGCGGCGAGGAGGCCGAAGAGGACCCGGACGAACCAGGAGCGCGGCAGCACGGTCATCGCACCGACCCGTTCGTGTCAGTGCCGGGGGTCACACTGGTGCCACGGTCCGCAGTTCGGCCAGCGGATCCGACCCGGCCGGCGGAGGCGCGGCGGTCCGGACCGTTCTCGGCGAGGTCCGGGCCGGCACCGCTGAGGCCACGGTCGGCGCAGAGAGCGAGGAGATAGGGAAGGAGGACCATCGCCCCGGTCGAGGGCACGGCGATGCCGGAGTCGGTGAGGACGAGCCCGACGGCGAGACCGGTGACCGCGGCGAGGAATCCCGAGTGGACGTCCTCGTCGGTGAAGAGGGCGGGAAGGCGCCCCTGCCAGTGGTCGAGCACCGCAGCGGTGCGGGTCCGCCCGCGGAAGCGGGGGAAGTGGAGGAGGTAGCGGAGGAAGAACAGGATCGCGATGATCGCGAGCGGGGTGACGATCGCGAGCGCGGGGTTGATCTGGATGATGTGGAGGTTGGCGCCGAGCTTGCGGCCGACGACCTGGAGGGCTTCGCCGGTGACGAGCTGATCGAAGAAGTTCCCGAAGTGCGAACGGCTGCCTGCCGGTCGCAGCCAGTCGAGGAACGCGATGCCGAGGAGGACGCCGAGCGAGGCGAGGCCGATGAGTCCGAGGCGGAAGAGCGAGAGGCGGATCCGGCTGACGAGCGCGAGGAGGACGAGCAGTCCGGCCAGGGTGGCGATGGTGCCGCCGAACTTCGCCCCCCAGGACGGGTTCCCGGAGACGAAGACCGCGAGGAGTCCCACGACGGCGGGGACGAGGACGACTGCGCGCGTCCGGCCGGCAGCGCGCAGGCGCGAGACGACGAGACCGAGGAGGATGAAGAGGCTGACGATGAAGATCGCCGCGCCCTGGTTGCCGAGGCCGTAGAACCGGCCGCCGACGATCGGGTTGTAGCCGAGCAGCGAGTTCGCCTGCAGTCGGGAGCCTGTCGCGAGGTCGACGGCGATGACGAGGAGGGTCACGGACGTCAGCGCCCCGACCCGACCGCGCCAGGTCCGTCCCCACGGCGGAAGGAGGGCGATGACGAGCATCGCTGCGGAGCCGATGACCACCGAGACCCCGAGTCCGAGGTCGGGCTCGGGGAAGCGGGCCCACGGGAGGAGCCCGGCGAGGAAGGCGCCCATCGGCACGGTCGCGAGGACGAAGCCGATCCATCCGAGCAGCCGGTGGACCGACAGGCTCTCGGCACCGGCCTGCACGCGCTCGAAGCCGCTGGCCCCTGGCGACTGGCGCAGGCCAGGCACCCGCCGCAGCCCCGGCACCCGCGCCAGACCCGGCACCCAGGCCCGGGCGACGGCCGTGGAGAGGAGGAGACCGCAGAGGACGACGAGGACGTAGAACGCGATGTCGAGGGTGAGGGAGAACGTCGAGAGGTTCTCGTAGACGGTCTCGGCCTTCGTCGCCTCGGTCTCGAGGTCGAGGAGCCTGTCCTCCGTCGACGCCGAGGACGCTGAGACGTCGAAGGTGATCCCGCTTGGCGAATCGATGCCGAGGTGTTCGAGGATGCCCGGCGCGAGATCGGTGAGCTGGAGGAGTGCCGGGCTGCGCGTCGAGGCCGAGGACACGGTCCCGGCGGCGAACCCCGGTCCCGAGCCGATGAATGCCCGCAGCCTCGGCGATCCCGAACTGTCGCCGAGGCCTGCGACGATGACGGTCGGCTCTCCCTCGGACTGCTCCCGGAGTTCGCCGAGGGCGGCGCCGAGGCGACGGTCGGCCTCGGCGACGGCGGTGCGCCGGTCGTAGTCGACGGGCACGGTGTAGGAGTAGTTGGGGATCGGGTCGTAGGGCCAGGACCGTGAGCCGATCGACCCGAGGTCGATGAGCGAGAGACGGCATCCCGCGCCGATCGCATCGTCGGTGTAGTTCCGCACCGCTCCGCCCTCGTCGGCGACGGCGTACGCGGCACCCGGACCCTGGGCGGCCGCGCACGCGTCGAGGCCGCTCGGCGCTGCCGGGGCCTCGCGCACGAGGCGGGCGAGCATGCCGTAGTCGACGGTGTACCCGGTGCCCTCGTTCGGCTCCCGGACGGAGGCGAAGTCGGGGATGCGGGCCGCCTCGGCGAGATCTTCGTCACCACCGGCCGCGGACGGGTCGGCTCCCTCGGCCTCGGCGGTGGCACCTGCGGCCGACGTCGGCGCGATGAGGGAGGGGCAGCGCGCGGGGTTGTCGAGGTCGGGTTCGTGCTCCGGCCCCGCCACGGCGCGGGCACCGGCACCGAGCGACAGCCATCCGGAGGCCGGGCATGTGGCCGAGCCGATCGTGCGGACGTTGAGGTTGGCGATCGCCCCGCCTGAGGCGAGCTCGAAGAGGTTGGGGGTGCGCTCCGGGTCGATGTCGCCGATGGTCAGACCCGGTATTCCGAAGACGACCGTCGGATTCCCGGCGGTCGCGGCATCGTCGGCCCCGGCCGCCGGAGGGCTCGGCTGCGACGACTCCTCGGTGCCCTGCTCCGGCGTCGTCGACGACCAGGCAGGGGTCGCCGGAAGAGCTCCGACGAGTGCCAGGAGCCCGACGACCATTCCCAGCACGAGGATTCGGGCGGCGGGAAGGCGAATGGGCAGGAAGGAGTCAGGCGGCACAGGTCAATGGTATCGGGTAGCGCATCTCACCCCGCTGGCATCGGGCTGGACGTTTGCTCAGCGGGCGCGCGGGCATGTATATTTGATTGTCGTTGTGTGCGCTCGTCGTGCTCCCTTGCATAGCCTCTTGCGTTGCAGGCCCGTAGGTGGGGAAGCAGCTGACGGACGTACCCGATCGAAGACAATCAGCGCGCGGACGAATCAGCCTCACGACCCGATGAGTCCGCAGGCCGCTGGCCCCAGCAACACAGATACGAAAAGAAGGCTACTTTTGCGTACGTACACCCCCAAGCCCGGCGAAGTCGAGCGCCAGTGGCACGTCATCGACGCCACTGACGTCGTGCTCGGTCGTCTTGCCACCCAGGTTGCCCGCCTGCTGCGCGGCAAGCACAAGACCACCTTTGCACCGCACATCGACTCCGGTGACTTCGTCATCATCATCAACGCCGACAAGGTCGCGCTGACCGGCGCGAAGCTCGAGCAGAAGCGCGCTTACCACCACTCGGGCTACCCGGGCGGCCTCAAGAGCGTCAACTACGCCGAGCTGCTCGCCTCCAACCCCGAGCGCGCAGTCGAGAAGGCTGTCGCCGGTATGGTCCCGAAGACTCGTCTCGGACGTGCCCAGATGCGGAAACTCAAGGTCTACGCCGGTGCCGAGCACCCGCACGCCTCGCAGAACCCGCAGCCGTACGAACTCAGCCAGGTCGCGCAGTAAGCGCCGCCGGCCCCAGACCAACCGAGGAGAACCGTGGCTGACACCGCCAACGCGACCGAAGTCGAAGAACTGACCGAATACACCTCCGAGACCCCCGCAGACGCCGGCCTGGGCGACCAGACCGCCGGTGGACGCGGACAGTCCCTCACCGCCCCCGGCAACGGAGTGGGCCGCCGCAAGCAGGCGATCGCCCGCGTCCGCCTCATCCCCGGCTCGGGCGAGTGGACGATCAACGGACGCACTCTCGAAGAGTACTTCCCGAACAAGCTCCACCAGCAGCTCGTCAACGAGCCCTTCCGCCTGCTCGACCTCGAAGGCCGCTTCGACGTCGTCGTGCGGATCTCGGGCGGCGGACCCTCCGGACAGGCCGGTGCCGTCCGTCTGGGCATCGCCCGTTCGCTCAACCAGATCGACGCCGAGTCGAACCGCCCCGAACTCAAGAAGGCAGGCTTCCTGCGCCGCGACGCCCGCGTCAAGGAACGCAAGAAGGCCGGTCTCAAGAAGGCCCGCAAGGCGCCGCAGTTCTCGAAGCGCTGATCCGGCTCGACCGACCGCGCATGGTCTGCCACTGATGCGCGACCGGTTGTCGCAAGTGCGGCCCCGAACCCGTTCGGGGCCGCACTTCGTGCATTCACGGCCCGCGGGCCCGCCCAGCCGGATCACCGACCTCCGCGGTGCGCCGATGACCATGCACTACGATCGAACAGAACTGTGAGAAAGGACCTGCCCATGGCACGACTCTTCGGAACCGACGGGGTGCGCGGCCTCGCCAATCGGGACATCACGGCGAAGCTGGCGCTCCAGCTCTCCGTCGCCGCCTCCCGTGTGCTCACCCGGACGTGGAGCGGCGAGAAGCGTCCGTTCGCCGTCGTCGGTCGCGACACCCGCGTCTCCGGTGAGTTCCTCTCCGCCTCGACGAGCGCGGGAATCGCCTCTGCCGGAGTCGACGTCCTCGACGCCGGAATGCTCCCGACGCCCGGCATCGCCAGCGTCGTCCGGGACACCGGCGCCGCGTTCGGCGTCGTCATCTCCGCCTCCCACAACCCGATGCCCGACAACGGCATCAAGTTCTTCGCCGCCGGCGGCACGAAGCTCGACGACGCCGTCGAGGACGAGATCCTCGCGATCCTCGACGAGGACTGGGAGCGTCCCACCGGCGCCGAGGTGGGACGGATCTCCCGCTACCCGGCCGCCGCCGACGAGTACACGGAGAAGCTCGTGCGTTCGATCGCCCCCGACGGGGTGCGCCCGCTCTCGGGTCTCAAGGTCGTCGTCGACTGCGCCCACGGTGCCGCCTCGATCGTCGGTCCCGCAGCCCTGCGCCAGGCCGGTGCCGAGGTCATCGTCTCCGCCGCCGAACCCGACGGGCTCAACATCAACGACGGCGTCGGCTCCACGCACCTCGAACCCCTCCAGCGCCTCGTCGTCGAGACCCAGTCCGACCTCGGCGTCGCGTTCGACGGCGACGCCGACCGGTGCCTGGCCGTCGACTCGCTCGGACGCGTCGTCAACGGCGACCAGCTCATGGGCATCCTCGCGATCGGGCTCAAGGAGCTCGGCGAGCTGCGGGGGAACACGCTCGTGACCACGGTGATGTCGAACCTCGGTCTGCGCCTGGCGATGGACCGCTACGACATCCGCACCGTGCAGACGGCCGTCGGCGACCGGTACGTGCTCGAGAAGATGCTCGCCGACGGCTACTCCCTCGGCGGAGAGCAGTCCGGCCACCTCCTCATGCTCGACCACGGCACGACCGGCGACGGCGTCCAGACGGCCCTGCACCTCATGAAGCGCATGGCCGACGCCAAGCGCACGCTCGCCGACCTCGCCGCGGAGATCCCGCAGCTGCCGCAGTCGCTCGTCAACGTCAAGGGCGTCGACAAGCACCGGGTCGACAACCCGGAGGTCGCCGCCGAGGTGGCCGCCGTCGAATCCGAACTCGACGGCACCGGCCGCGTCCTCCTGCGCGCTTCGGGCACCGAGCCGCTCATCCGCGTCATGGTCGAAGCCGAGACCGAGGAGATCTCCCGGCAGCAGGCCGAGCGCCTCGCCGCCGTCGTCAAGGAGCACCTCGCGCTCTGACCGACCCGGGCACCGCCTCGGCGAGCGAGCCTGACCAACACATCGGAGCCCCGCCTCGGCGGGGACGTACGGCACCACGAAGGCCCGGGACGAGGAATCGTCCCGGGCCTTCGGCAACTCCCGGTGCCGGACGCGGCGGTCCGGCAGGGCTCGGCTCAGAGCGCGAGCTTCTTGCGCACTCCGGCGGAGAAGAGGTCGACGGCGATGATGAGCACGAGCACGATGAGGATGTAGGTGAGCATCGAGTCGAACTGGAAGGACTTGATCGACTGGTTGATGAGCAGGCCGATGCCGCCGGCGCCGACGAGGCCGAGGACGAGCGAGGACCGCACATTGACGTCGAAGCGGTAGAGGAGCAGGCCGAAGAGCTGGGGGACGACCTGCGGGAACGTCGCATTGGCGACGATCTGCGAGCGCTTCGCCCCGGCCGTGGCCAGCGCCTCCGACGGACCCGGATCGATCTCCTCGATCGCCTCCGACCACAGCTTGCCCATGACTCCCGTGTTGTGGAAGATGAGCGCGAGCACACCGGGGAAGGGCCCGAGGCCGACCGCGGTGACGAAGACGAGGGCGAAGACGATGTCGGGGACCGCGCGGAGGAAGGACATGATCGCGCGGGCGACCTGGTAGACGACCGGGTGCGGCGAGGTCGTCCGGGACCCGAGCACGGCGAGCAGCGCCGAGGTGGGGATCGACAGGGTCGTGCCGAGCAGGCCGATCCACAGGGTGATCCCGGTCGCCTGGATGCCCGGCCACACGGTCTCCGTCCACGCGAGGTCGGGCGGGAACGCCTCGGAGAGGAAGTTCGCCATCCCCTGCCGGCCGTCGACGAGGGTGACGAGCGAGAAGTCCGTCTCCCGGAGGGCGACGACGTGGAGGAGGACGATGACGACGATCGCCGTCGCCAGCTGCCACCCGCCGAAGCGGCGGATCGGCGGCTGCAGCGCGGTCGGGGACTGGCTCAGCGGCACGGTGCGCAGGGTGGTGCCGCGCGTGTCGGGAATCGTCTTCACTTGCTCTCCGAATTCGTCACGGGGGTGTAGAGGCCGGTGATGTCGGCGGGCGGCACCTCGTCGGCGCGCCCGCGCAGGACGATCTCACCCGAGCGCAGACCGATGACCGTGTCGGCGAACTCGCGGGCGAGGTCCGGCTGGTGGAGGACCGCGGCGACCGCGAGTCCCTCCTCGTGGGCGAGGTCGCGCAGCAGGCCCATGACCGTGCGGGCGGCCTCGGGATCGAGGGCGGCGACGGGTTCGTCGGCCAGCAGCACCTCGGCGCCCTGGCAGAGCGCCCGGGCGATCGCCACACGCTGCTGCTGACCGCCCGAGAGCGTGCCCGCCCGCAGCGGCGCCTTGTCGGCCAGGCCCACCCGGTCGAGGGCGACCATCGCCTCCCGGCGGATGGCCGCCGGGTAGAACCACGGGTGGAGTGAGGACGCGACCGGCATCCGCGACAGCGCACCCGCGCAGACGTTGTCGAGCACGGTGCGGCGCGCGACGAGGTGGATCTTCTGGAACACCATCGCCGGGCGCCCGTGCTCGCCGCCGATCTCGATCTCGCCCGCCTGGTGCGGGGTGAGACCGGCGACGGCGCGCAGGGTCGTCGACTTGCCCGACCCGTTGGCACCGAGGAACGCGAGCAGCTCACCGGGGGCGACATCGAAGCTGACGTCGTCGAGCACGGTCGTCGACCCGTAGGCGACGGCGAGCCCGGAGACCCGCAGCAGGGGGGAGGCGGTGCCTCCGCTCCCGGCCGCGGATTCCGGGGTCGCCGGGGACCCGGCGACCGCCTCGGCGGGAGTGGTCCGCAGCGTCATCAGACGTCCTCTTCGGTGAGCTTCATCGTCTTCGCGAGGTCGAACAGCGGCTGGTACGTCTCCTTGTCGACCTCGATGAGCTGACCGGCCGGTTCGACGCCGAGGTAGCCGGCGACCTCTTCGATGTCCTTGGCCGGGAGGTTGAGGAGGGCGTCCTTGACGGCCTTCTTGAACTCGGGGTCAGCGGACTCGGCGACGGTGATCGGGTCGTTCGGGATGGGGTCGGACTCCCAGATCTGGCGGAAGTCCTCCTTCTTGAACGTGCCCTCCTTGATCGCGGTGCCCATCGTCTGCGAGTTGATCTGGGCGGCGTCGACGGTCTTGTTCGTCAGCGCGAGCAGGGCCTCGGGGTGGCCGCCGGCGTAGTTGAGGTTGAGGTCTGACTCGGCGATGCCGGCCTGGGCGAGGGCGTAGCGGGGCAGTGCGTCACCCGAGGTCGAGCCGACGCTGCCGAGCGCGAGGTCCTTTCCGCGCAGGTCTTCGAGGGTCTTGATGTCGGACTCCTTGGGCACCCAGATGCCGCCGGTGTACGAGCTCAGCTCGCCCTCGGCGGTGCCGAAGGACGCGAGCGGCTCGGCGCCGGCGCGCTCGGAGGCGAAGACGTAGCCGAGGGGGCCGAACTGGCCGATGTCGAGCTTGCCGTTCTGCATGGCGAGCACCTCGGCCGAGTAGTCCTCGAGGACCTGCACCTCGACGGGGCAGTCGAGGGTCTTCGACAGCGACTCGGCGACGGTCTTGTAGGCGGGTTCGAGCTTCTTCGGGTCCTCGAACGGCTCGATGCCGAAGGTGATCTGCCCGTTCGGGCAGGTCGCCGACTCCGCGCTCGCGGCAGGCGAGCAGCCGGCGAGGGCGATCGGGGCGAGGAGGACGGCGGCGGAGGCGAGGGCGATGTGGACGCGCTTCATGATGATCCTTCTGTGATGGCGTGGCTGAGTCGTGGCTGTGTTCTGTGGTGAGCGGACGGTCGGTATTGCGGTGGAGCGGTTGCGGTGGAACGTCTGTGGTGGAACCGGATCCGGCTGGATACGGGCGGTCGTCCCGGGTGCGCGGTCGCGCGCCCGGTCAGGCGGCGGGACGGAGGGAGGGTCGGAGGGCGGTGAGCGTGCGCTCGGCGAGCCCGAACGCGATCGTCATCCCGATGCCCGTGGCCACGGTGGCCACGGTGGTGCGCTCGTCGACGGTCTCGACGAGGAGCGGGCGGGTCGGGCTCGAGGCGTAGACGCCCTGCCAGCGCTGGCGGATGGAGAACCCGGTGGGCTGGTCGAGGACGCAGGCCGCCTCGGCGAGGAGGACATCGGTCGTCGACTCCGGGATGAACGGGTCGACGCTGCGACCGTATTCGTGGGAGTCGCCGATGATGATCGTCCCGTCGGGGCGGGGCCCGAACATGACGTTGGCGCCGACGGCGAGGAGCTCGGGGGCGCTGCGGGCGACCTCGTCGCGGACCGCCTCGGCGGCGGGCATCGTCGCGAACGCGTCGTAGCGCAGCAGCGAGGTCCGGGAGAGGATCGCGGCGTCGGTGCGGACGTGCTCGGGGGTCGCTGCCAAGGTCATCGACAGCGCGCACTCGACGAGTTCCGCCTCGGCGGCGAGCTCGGGGAAGAGCGCGGGCAGGTGGTGCCCGGTGCACACGATGACGTGGTCGGCGGTGAACGTGCCCGCCGAGGTCTCGACCGTGCCGTCTGCCACCCGGCCCACCCGGACCCCGGTGCGCAGCTCGATCGCCGAGGCGGCCGCCAGCGACTGCGCGAGCCTGGGTGCCGCGGTGCGGGGGTCGACGCGGAGGTCCGCGGTCAGGTGCGCCCCGCCGACGGCACCGCGGAGGCGGGCGTGCGGGTCGCCGGTGACGGCGGCGCCGAGGCGGTCGGGGGTGAGGAGGTCGATCGCGGCCGCGCCCTTCTCGGCGCGGGCCTGTTCGAGGATCGCCATCTGCGCCTGCGAGGTGGCGACGACGTACGCGCCGGTCGCCTGGGCCCAGAAGTCGGCCTCCTTCGCGGCCTCGATCCATTGGTGGCGGCCGGCGGCGGCGAGTTCGGCGAACTCACCGGTCTGCCCGGTGATGCACGCGTGGCCGAAGTTGCGCACGGACGCCCCGCGGGGCACCGTGTCGGCCTCGAGGATCGTCACGCTCAGGCCCCGGCGAGCGGCGGCCCGAGCATGGGCGAGGCCGATGATTCCGGCCCCGACGACGATGATGTCGGAATGGGTCATGCCTTGAGACTGCCGTGTCCGGGAGGCCTGAGACAAGCGGATCCGGGGCATGTATATATAAGTTGGCGATCCGTTCATCTCCGGGCGTCGGCGCGGGGTGTCTGTTCATCCCTCGTTCAATCACGGAGGCCGGAAAGCCGGGGCGGGTAGGTTATCGTCGAACCTATGATGACAAGTTCACGTTCACCTATGGAGCCGCGTGCGGCCCTCCACCGGGTCATCGGTGACGAGCTGCGAGCGCGGATCACGGACGGGCGGCTGCCGATCGGAGCGCCGCTGCCGAGCGAGGCTGAACTCTGCCGCGAGTTCTCCGTCTCCCGCGGCCCGGTCCGCCAGGCGCTCTCCGCGCTGCGGGCCGAGGGGATCATCGCCGGCGGTCAGGGAGCGGTCGCGCACGTCGTCGGCTCCGTGCCGACGCAGTCGATGACGAGCTTCCTCTCGTTCTCCGAGTGGGCGCAGTCGACGCATCGGCGTCCGGGGCAGCGCACCGTCGAGCTCGCCAGGCGCGCAGCGAACGAGGAGGTGGCTGCGGCCCTGTCCGTTCCCGTCGGGGAGCTCGTCGTCGAGATCATCCGCCTGCGCCTCCTCGACGACGTGCCGGTGATGGTCGAGCGCACGGCCTTCACCCTCGAAGCCGGACGCCACCTCTTCGACTTCGACACCGACAGCGGGTCGATCTTCGCCCACCTCAAGGGCAACGGCGTCGAACTCGTCGCCGCCCGCCACACCTTCGACGCCGTGACCGCCGCCGGCCTCGACGCCGAGCTGCTCGAGGTGCCAGAGTGCACGCCGCTGCTGCGGGAGCTGCGCATCACCTCGACCGGTGCCGGTGTCCCCGTCGAGTACTCCGACGACCGCTACCTGCCGGGCAAGGTGACGTTCACGATCAACAACACGGCCGCCTCGAACGGCTCCGTCATCCGCCTCATCCCCGAGGACTGACCCACCCCCGAGGACTGACCCCACGACCACCCGCATCGACCACCGGCACGACCCACGTGCCACCCCCGGCGGCACCACCGCCGCCCGCTTCCACCTCTGCAAAGGAGACCCGCAATGACCACGACCATCGACCTCGCCGTCTTCGACATGGCCGGCACGACCCTCGACGAGCACGGCGACGTCTACCGGGCGCTGCGCCAGTGCGTCGAGGAGACCGGCGCCGAGGTGACCGAGGAGAACCTCCAGACCTGGATGGGCACCGACAAGGTCGAGGCCATCCGCAACCTGCTCCGCCTCGGCGGGCATGCCGCGGACGAGGACACCGTCGCCGGCTGCTTCGACCGCTTCCGGGCGCTGCTGCGCGAGTTCTACGCCGCCACCCCTCCCGAACCGCTGCCCGGCGTCACCGAGGCGCTCGCCGAGCTCCGCCGGAACGGAGTTAAGGTGGCCCTGACGACCGGCTTCTCGACCGACGTCGCCGGCCCCCTCCTCGAGGGCCTCGGCTGGTCGACGGGGGAGGGCGGCAACCTCGACGCCGTCGTCTGCTCCGACGAGGTGGCCGCCGGCCGCCCCTACCCGTACATGATCCAGCGGGCGATGGAGCGCACGGGCACCAAGGACGTCCGCACCGTGCTCGTCGCCGGTGACACCGCCGTCGACGTCGAAGCCGGCTCCGCCTCGGGGGCCGGGGTCGTTCTCGGCGTCGAGACCGGAGCGCTCACCGCAGCCGACTTCTCCACCCTCGACGGCGCGCAGTCGCTGCCCTCAGTCGCCGAGATCCCGGCCTTCCTCGGCCTTCGCGCCTGAGCGCCGGCTCACCGGCCCACCGACCCAGCTCGATCCACGCCTCCTCGCTCGTTCCACGTCTGGCAGGCTCGCCCGACCGCCGTCCGAGACCGATCCACGCCAGGCCGGAAATCCGCGTCGCCCGTGACGCGGATTTCCTGCTGCGCGTGGATCGAGCGCGGTCCCGGCCAACGGCCGCGTCGATTTTCGTGCTGCGCGTGGATCGAGGACCCCGCCCCTCCCGCCGAAAGTCGTTCGAATCGACTCGCCGAGGTGGTCGAAGGCGTTATCGAAACTCCGTCGTCGGGGCCCGAGTGCGACCGGGTTGTGACCACGAGTGACGAGTCATCCACAGGCCAGAAACCGACTCTTGCCTGTCCTGACCTGCATCGACGATGCTGTCCGCATGTTCGCATGCCTGCCTGTCGCCGAGCTCGAAGCCGCCGGTCTGACCACCTACCAGATCGCCTTGGCGGAGAAGTGCTGTCTGCGCAGATCTCGGCGCGGACACTACGTCGTGACCACAGCCTGTTCGGATCCGCACCATCGATTCATCTCCGCGCTCGCCTCGGCGCAGACCACGACCCTGCCGAAGGAATCAGCGGGACTGCTCAAGCGCAAAGAGGATCTGCGGATACTCGTGCGCTCGTACGCGAAGACGCTGCCGCCGCGGGCGGTCTTCTCGCACCGGAGCGCACTGATCATCCACGGCCTGCCGATCCCCTACTTCGACGATGATGAGCCGATCTGCGCGGAGACCGTGCATCCGCGCCATGCCGTCCGGAGGCCTACCATGGTCATCAGACGCCGTGAGCTGGAGCCCGCTGACATCGTCGAGGTCGACGGTGTGCCCGTCACGTCGCTGCTGCGCACTCTGCTCGACATCTCCCGGGACTGTCCTCTGGCGTTCGCGGTGGCAGTCGTCGACGATGCCCTGCGGTGCTCGCTCGTGACATTGCACGAATTCCGTGACTACTGTGTCCGCAACCGCGTGCGCACCCATCAGGGGCGCATCGACTTAGTGCTCGACCACGCCGACGGGCGACGGGAGACGGTGGCGGAGTCGATCTGCGCGATGCGCTTCGTCGAGCATTCCATCGACGGGTTCGAACCCCAGGTCGTCATCCGGGACGAGACGGGTGCCTTCGTCGCCCGCACCGACTTCGCCGACGAGGCCGCGAAGGTCATCGCCGAGTTCGACGGAGCGGGCAAGTACCACCTCGAAGGGGCTGACCCGAAGCGGTCGTTCGAACTTGAACGCCGCCGCGAGTACGCACTCCGAAACCTCGGATACACCGTTTTCCGGATCACCTGGGCCGACCTCTTCGCCGCAGACGTGTTCCTCCGCATCAAGGACGCGCTCGCCCGCAGGTGATGACTCCCTCGAGCCACGCGCAGCCTGAAATCCGCGTCACGGGCGACGCGGATTTCCGGCCCGGCGTTGATCGGTGCCGAGCGGCGTCGGCGGAGCGTCGATTTTCGAGCCAGGCGTGGAACGAGAGACTGCGTGCGGCCGACCGGAGATCCCAACGCACCTCAGCTGTCGGAGACCCCTCAGCTGTCGGAGAACTGCGTCGCGTAGAGCTCGGCGTAGCGGCCGCCGCGGGCGATGAGCTCGGCATGCGAACCGGACTCGACGATTCGCCCGCCTTCGACGACGAGGATCGTATCGGCCTGCCGGATCGTCGAGAGCCGGTGCGCGATGACGAGCGCGGTGCGCCCCGACATCGCATGCGCGAGCGCCTGCTGCACTGCCGCCTCGTTCGTCGAGTCGAGGGCCGAGGTGGCTTCGTCGAGGACGACGATCTCCGGGGCCGCGAGGAGCATCCGGGCGATCGTCAGCCGCTGGCGCTCGCCGCCGGAGAGCCGGTAGCCGCGCTCGCCGACGACCGTGTCGAGGCCGTCGGGCAGGGCCGCGATGACGTCGTGGAGCTGGGCACGGTCGAGGGCGTCGGCGAGCTCGGCCTCCGTGGCATCGGGCTTCGCGAGCAGGAGGTTCGACCGGATCGACTCGTGGAAGACGTGCCCGTCCTGGGTGACGACGCCGACCGTCCTGCGCAGCGTCTCCGCCGAGAGCTCACGGACGTCGACCCCGCCGATCGTGATCGCTCCCTCGGTCGCGTCGTAGAGGCGCGGCAGCAGTGAGGCGATCGTCGACTTCCCGGCGCCCGAGGAGCCGACGAGAGCGACCGTGTGTCCGGCCGGGATCGTGAAGCTGAGGTCGTGGAGGACCTCCTGGCCGCCGCGGGCGTCGAGCACGGAGACGTCCTCGAGGCTCGCGAGGCTGACCTGCTCGGCACTCGGGTAGGCGAAGCTGACATGGTCGAAGGAGATGTCGAGTCCGCCCTCGGGCAGCTCCTTGGGCTCCTTCGGCTGCCTGATGAAGGGCACGAGGTCGAGGATCTCGAAGACGCGCTGGAAGCTGACGACGGCGCTCATGATGTCGAGCCGGGCGTTCGCGAGCATCGTCAGCGGCGTGTAGAGGCGGGTGAGGAGCAGGGCGAGGGTGACGACCTGGCCGGCGTTGAGGTGGCCGAGGACCGCCTGGGCGCCGCCGATGCCGTAGACGAGGGCGAGAGCGAGCGCCGAGACGAGGGTGAGGGAGGCGACGAACGTCGACTGGAGCATCGCGACCTTGACCCCGATGTCGCGGACCTGACCGGCGCGGTCGGCGAACTCGCGGTTCTCGGTGGCCGGGTTGCCGAAGAGCTTGATGAGCGTGGCGCCGCCGGCGGAGAAGCGCTCGGTCATCCGCGTCGACATGTCCGCGCTGTTCTCCGCTGCCTGGAACTGGAGGGCGGCGAGTTTCCCGCTGAGCATCCTCGTGGGGATGATGAAGAGCGGCAGGAGGAGGATCGACAGGGCCGTGACCTGCCAGGAGATCGTCACCATGACGGCGACGGTGAGCACGAGCGAGACGAGGTTGGACACGATCCCCGAGAGCGTGTTCGAGAACGCCCGCTGGGCGCCGATGACGTCGGTGTTCAGACGCGAGACGAGCGCGCCGGTGCGCGTGCGGCTGAAGAAGGCGATCGGCATCGACTGGACGTGTTCGAACACGGCGGTGCGCAGATCGAAGATCAGTCCCTCGCCGATCTGCGAGGACAGGTACCGGTTCGAGATCGACAGCGCCGCATCGGCGATCGCGAGTCCGCCGATCGCCACGGCCAGCCACACGACGGTCGCGACGGGGCCGCCGCCGGTGATCGCGTTGACGACGTCACCGGCGAGGACGGGGTTGAGCACGCCGATGACGGCGGAGCCGACGGAGAGAGTGAGGAAGACGGCGAGCTTCTTCTTGTGCCGTTTCGCGAAGCCGGCGATCCGCCGGTACGTGCCCTTCTGGATCGTCGTCTGCGGGGTGCGCTGGTTCTTCACCGAGGTGTACATCACCCTGTGTGCCGACTGCAGACTCATCGTCGCCTCTCTCCTGCTTCTCGCCCGAGTTGGTGCGCTCGAACCCGGACGAAGGCGCATCGCCTCCTTGGGGATCACAAACTGTGCACTCAGTGCAACTGTTCGGGGGTCGATTCTATTTCCGCCCCCGGGCGGCGGATCAGAGCTTGCGCAGCTGGACCTTGCGGATCGTGTGATCGGCGGACTTGTGGAGGACGAGGTCGGCGCGACCGCGGCTGGGCAGGACGTTCTCCCGGAGGTTGGGGAAGTTGATCGAATCCCAGATCTCCGTGGCCAGGGTGATCGCCTCGTCGTCGCTGAGCTTCGAGTAGCGGTGGAAGTACGAGTCGGGGTCCTGGAAGGCGCCGTGCTTGAGCTTGAGGAACCGGGAGACGTACCACTCGCGGATGTCGCGGGAGCGGGCATCGACGTAGACGGAGAAGTCGAAGTAGTCGCTCGTCGACAGTCCCACGGTGCCGTCGCTGCGGGGCCTCGCCGGCTGGAGGACGTTGAGCCCTTCGACGATGAGGACATCGGGGGAGCGGACGACCACCTCGGCGCCGGGGACGATGTCGTACGTGTGGTGGGAGTACACAGGCGCGCGGACCTCGGGGGCACCGGACTTCACGGCGGAGAGGAAGCGGAGCAGGCGACGGCGGTCGTAGGACTCGGGGAAGCCCTTGCGGCCGCTCAAGTGCCGGCGTTCGAGCTCGGCGTTGGGGTAGAGGAACCCGTCGGTGGTGATGAGCTCGACGCGGGGGGTGTCGGGCCAGCGGGCGAGGAGTTCGCGCAGGACGCGGGCCGTCGTCGACTTGCCCACGGCCACGGAGCCGGCGACGCCGATGACGAACGGCGTGCGCTTGGCGTCCTGCGGTTCGAGGCCGAGCTCGTGGAGGGGGGAGAAGAACTCCCGCGTCATCTGGTGCTTGCCCTGGCGCGCGGAGACGTAGAGGTTGAGCAGGCGCGAGAGCGGCAGGTAGACCTGTGCCACCTCGTCGAGGTCGATGCGATCGCCGAGGCCGCGCAGACGCTCGATGTCGCGCTGGGTCAGCGGCAGCGGCGTCGACTGCGCGAGCGTGCCCCACACCTCGCGGTCGAACTCCCAGAACGGGGAGCTCGGCTGGTCGTCGGGCCTCCTCGCGGTGTTGAGTCCGGCGAGGCGGCGCGCACGGTCAAGCTGCGGATCGACATGAGGCATGGGGACAATTGTGTCATGCGTCATGGGCGCTCCCACACAGGCCCGACACCCCGGCGGTGCGGCCGCCGTCACCCCGGCGATGCGGCCGCCGTCACAGGCCGGCAGTGCCCCCGGTCACCTCGGCGGACGGCCTGGGACCCCGGTGGGAGGCGGGGTTGACTCAGCCCAGTAAAATTCCTCTCATGTGTGGAATCGTAGGATATGTCTCCAGTGCGCCGGTCACCGATGTCGACCATACTGCGCTCGACGTCGTGCTCGCCGGGCTCAAGCGGCTCGAATACCGCGGATACGACTCCGCCGGAGTCGCGCTCGTCACCCCCGAAGGTGAACTCGCCACCGCCAAGAAGGCGGGCAAGCTCTCCAATCTCACCGATGACCTCGACGCGAAGCAGCTTCCGCTCGCGCAGACGGGCATCGGTCACACCCGGTGGGCGACCCACGGTCGCCCCACCGACGCCAACGCCCATCCCCACCTCGCCGACGGCGGGCGCCTCGCGCTCATCCACAACGGCATCATCGAGAACTTCGCCCAGCTCAAGGCTCCGCTGGTCGAAGAGGGCTTCGAGTTCACCTCGGAGACCGACACTGAGGTGGCGGCCGCGCAGCTGGCGAAGAACTACCGCGAGTGCGGCGACCTCACCGATGCGATGCGCATGACCGCGCAGCAGCTCGAGGGCGCCTTCACCCTGCTCGCCGTCCACGCCGACCTCCCCGGCACCGTCGTCGCCTCCCGCCGCAACTCGCCGCTGGTCATCGGCCTCGGCGAGGGCGAGAACTTCCTCGGCTCCGACGTCGCGGCATTCATCGACTACACGCGCACCGCCGTCGAGATCGGCCAGGACGAGGTCGTCACCATCACCCCGGACTCGGTCGTCATCACCGACCTCTCCGGCAAGGTCGTCCCCGGTGAGCAGTTCGAGGTCGACTGGGACACCGCCGCCGCGGAGAAGGGCGGCTTCTCCTCGTTCATGGACAAGGAGATCCACGACCAGCCGCAGGCCGTCGGCGACACCCTGCTCGGGCGCTTCGACACCGAGGGCCGACTCTCGCTCGACGAGATGAACATCGACGAGTCCGTGCTCAAGACCATCGACAAGATCGTCGTCGTCGCGTGCGGCACCGCCGCCTACGCCGGCCAGGTCGCGAAGTACGCGATCGAGCACTGGTGCCGCATCCCCGTCGAGGTCGAACTCGCCCACGAGTTCCGCTACCGCGACCCCGTCGTCAACGAGAAGACCCTCATCGTCGCCGTCTCCCAGTCGGGGGAGACGATGGACACGATCATGGCCGTGCGCCACGCCAGCGAGCAGGGCGCGAAGGTCATCGCGATCTGCAACACCTTCGGCTCGACGATCCCGCGCGAATCCGATGCCGTGCTCTACACGCACGCGGGACCGGAGATCGCCGTCGCCTCGACGAAGGCGTTCCTCTCCCAGGTCGTCGCGTGCTACCTCCTCGGCCTCTACCTCGCGCAGCTGCGCGGGAACAAGTTCCGCGACGAGATCGCGCTCATCCTCAAGGACCTGCAGACGATCCCGGAGAAGATCCAGCGGATCCTCGACGAGGGCAAGGACCAGGTGCTCGAGCTCGCCCGCCGCAACGAGGACGTCGGCTCGGTGCTCTTCCTCGGCCGTCACGTCGGCTACCCGGTGGCGATGGAGGGTGCGCTCAAGCTCAAGGAGCTCGCCTACATCCACGCCGAGGGCTTCGCCGCCGGAGAGCTCAAGCACGGACCGATCGCGCTCATCGACGACGGCCAGCTCGTCATCATCGTCGTGCCGTCGAAGCGCGGCCGCGACTCGCTCCACGCCAAGGTGATCTCGAACATCCAGGAGGTCCGGGCGCGCGGTGCGAACACCGTCGTCATCGCCGAGGAGGGAGACGAGGACGTTCGCGAGTTCGCCTCCGAGGTCATCTACGTCCCCGAGACGTCGACCCTGCTCGCGCCGCTGCTCACCACCGTCCCGCTCCAGATCTTCGCGATGGAGCTCGCGACGGCCAAGGGCCTCGACGTCGACCAGCCGCGCAACCTCGCGAAGTCCGTCACCGTCGAGTGATCACCCGCTCCGCGGTCCCGGCACCCCGCCGGGACCGCGCAGCGCTGAGCGTCTGAGGAGCAGCCATGGCCATTCTCGGCATCGGCACCGACATCGCCGACGTTCCCCGCTTCGCCGAGCACATCGAACGGGTGCCCGAACTCCTCGACCGTCTCCTCACCCCCGCCGAGCAGCTCAAACGCAATGGGAAGCGCCGCACGGACGCGTCCCTGGCCGCCCGGTTCTCCGCCAAGGAGGCCCTGAAGAAGGCGATCGGCTTCCCCGGATGGCTGCCCTGGCAGTCCGCCGAGGTCGTCCCCGCCCGCTCCGGGGCTCCGTCGTTCCGTCTCCGCGGGCTCGTCCTCGAGCACTTCCGCGCCATCGGCGGCACGAACCTCCACCTCTCCATCACCCACGACGCGAACGTGACGATGACCTTCGTCATCGCCGAGGGCGACGGGCCCTCGCTCAGCCCCGACGTCGAATGGGACTCCCGCCACTTCGGCTGACCGGCCGCGCAGGGGCATAGACTCTCCCCATGAGTCTCCCCACGGCTTCCCTTCCCACCCCCGCCGAGGCGGCCGCCCTCGCTCCCGACCTCGTCACCCTCCGTCGTGCCCTCCATGCCGCCCCCGAGGTCGGTCTCGACCTGCCGAGGACGCAGGCCCTCGTCCGCGAGGCGATCGCAGGCCTCGACGTCGAGGTCACCGAGGGCACCGCGCTGTCCTCGCTCACCGTGGTCCTCCGCGGCGGCAGACGCGCCCCCGACTCCACCGGGGTCGTCCCCGCCGTCCTCCTGCGCGGGGACATGGACGCCCTGCCGGTGCCCGAGGCGACCGGCTTCGACTTCGCCGCGACGAACGGGAACATGCACGCGTGCGGCCACGACCTCCACACCGCAGGCCTCGTCGGGGCGCTGCGCCTCCTCCACGACCGCCGCGCCGAGCTGCCCGGCGACGTCGTCTTCATGTTCCAGCCCGGTGAGGAGGGCTTCGACGGGGCCGGGCGGATGATCGACGAGGGCGTCCTCGACGCCGCCGGTCCCCGCGTGAAGGCCGCCTACGGCCTCCACGTCTCCGCCGACCAGGACCTCGGCCTCGGGTCGAGCCGGCGCGGACCGTACATGGCGGCGTTCGCGAAGATGACGATCACCGTCCACGGCAAGGGCACCCACGCGTCCCGGCCGGCGACCGGACGCGACCCCATCTCCGTCGGGGCGATGCTCGTCGGCCAGCTCCAGGAGTACGTCACCCGCCGCTTCGACGTCTTCGACCCCATCGTCGTCACCGTCGGCCAGTTCAACGGCGGCACCGCCCCCAACGTCATCCCCGACCTCGCGACACTCGTCGTCAGCGTCCGCTCCTTCTCCGAGACCGTGACCACCCGCGCCGAGGCGGAGCTGCCCCACCTCGTCACCACCCTCGTCGCCGCCCACGGGCTTGAGGCCGAGGTCGCCTACGAGCGGATCCTGCCGCCGACGATCAACGACGACGCCGAGGCGGACTTCTTCCTCGAGACCTTCGCCGACCTCTTCGGCGCCGACCGGACGTGGACCCGGCCCGACCCCCTGCCCGGGTCCGAGGACTTCTCCCGCGTGCTCGCCGAGGTGCCCGGCGCCTACGGCCACTTCGGCGCCGCCCTGCCCACCCTGCCCGTCGAGGAGCGGGAGGCCAACCATTCGCCCCGGGCCCGGCACAGCGACGAGGGACTTGCCGACCAGGCGCTCTTCCTCGCCCACCTCGCCGCGCGAAGACTCGACCGGCTCGCCGGGGACTGAGACCAGGAGAGCCGACAAGGCAGAGAGGAGGCCGAGATGCCGACCTACGCGTACCCGAGCCGCACCGTGCGCGACGCCGAAGTCCCGCTGCTCGAGGCGGGCGTCCCGCTTATGGCGCGCGCCGCCGCGGCGCTCGCCCGATTCTGCGCCGAGGTGCTCCGCGCCGACCGCGGACTCGCCACCGGCTCCCGGGTCTGCGTCCTCGCCGGCCCCGGCAACAACGCCGGCGACGCCCTCCACGCGGCAGCCGCCCTCGCCCGCCGCGGCGCCCGGGTCGGGATCATCCGACTCTTCGCCACCACGCACGAGGCGGGACTGGCCGACGCCGTGCGCGCGGGTGCCGACGTCATCGCCGCCGACAGCGATGACGCGGACATGGCCCGCTCCGATGCGCTGAGCGAACTCGCCCGCGCCGACCTCGTCCTCGACGGCATCCTCGGCACGGGCGGTCGCCGGGGACTGCCCCAGCACGTCGCCCGCCTCATCCGCGACTGGCGGGAATCGGACTTCGCCGGCACCGTCATCGCCGTCGACATGCCCTCCGACCTCGACCCCGGCGAGTCCGCGACCGGCGACGGGACGTCGGGGCCGGACTCGCGGGTCCACGCGGATGCGACGCTCACCTTCGGCGGCCTCAAGGCCGAGCTCATCGACCCCCGCTCCGCCCGGTTCACCGGACCCGTCCGCGTCGTCGACATCGGCCTCGGCCTCGACTCCGAGACCGCCGTCGCCGAACTCCTCGACTCAGGTGACCTCGCCGCCGAGTTCCCCCGGCCCGGCCCGGAGTCCCACAAGTACTCCCGCGGCGTCCTCGGCATCGTCGCCGGCTCCCGCGAGTACCCGGGCGCCGGTGTGCTCACGACCGGATCCGCCGTGAACACGGGCCCGGGCATGGTCCGGTTCCTCGGCGCCCACGACGTCGGGGAGCGGGTGCTCGACCGCCATGCCGAGGTGGTGCTCGGCCCCGGACGCCTCGACGCCCTCGTCGTCGGCTCCGGGGACCCCGAGGCCGGGGCGATCGAGACGGGGCTCGCGGCGATCAACGGCACCCCCGTCCCCGTCGTCCTCGACGCCGGAGCCATCGAGATGGTCGGCCACGCCGAGGCGACCCCGGTCCCGGGCGCGGCAGGCCGGCTGCGCGGGCGGCCCGTCGTCCTCACCCCGCACGCCGGTGAGCTCTCCCGCCTGCTCAGCCGCCTCCTCGGCGAGATCATCACCGCCGGACGGGTCGCCGCCGACCCGCTGCTGTGGGCCCGGCGCGCGGCCGCGGACACCGGGCACGTCGTCCTCCTCAAAGGCTCCCGCACGGTCATCGCGTGCCCCGACGGGTTCGCGGTCCTGCCCGCACCGGGACCGGCGAGCCTCGCGACCGCCGGCTCCGGCGACGTGCTCACCGGGATCATCGGCACCCTGCTCGCGGCCGCGCAGGCGAAGCGGCGCACCGCCGGCGAGGACGGCCCGATGCCCGACCGGGCGGCCGCCCACACCGCGGGCCTCGGCGTGCTCCTCCACAATGCGGCAGGAGACCTGTCGATCAACGCCGAACAGCTCGTCACCGCGGTCGGGCAGGTCACGTGCGCCCTCGTCCACTCAGGCGGGGCCGCTGACGGTATCCTTGTCCAGTGACCTCTCGCGACACTTCCCTCATCAGGGCTGAGATCGACGCGTCCGCTCTGCGGGCCAACGCCGCCGCCCTCGCCGAGGTGGTCGGTCCCGCCCGGCTCAAGTGCGTCGTCAAGGCCGACGCCTACGGCCACGGAGTCGACCTCGTCGCCCCGGTCCTCCACGCCGCGGGCTTCCGCGAGTTCTGCGTCGCCACCCTGCCCGAGGCGCTGACCCTGCGCGAGCTGCTCGGCCCCGACGCCGAGATCATGGCGTGGCTCTTTGGTCCCGGCAGCGACCTCGAGGCGCCCCTGCGTGCGGACATCGCCCTCGGCGTCTCGACCCCCGGCGCCCTCGACCGGGTCGCCGCGGCCGCGCGGAGCACCGGCATCCGGGCCCGCGTCCACCTCAAGGTCGACAGCGGACTCGGCCGCAACGGACTCGCCCCCGACGACATCGCCGCGGTCCTCACGACGCTGCGCTCCTGCGCGGAGGAGGAGCAGCCGCCGCTCGTCGTCGCCGGGATCATGAGCCACTTCGCCGTCGCCGACGAACCCGAACGCCCCGAGACCGCCGAGCAGCAGGAGGTCTTCGACGCAGCCCGCCGCGAGCTCACCGCGCTTCTCGAGGCGGCCCGCGGCCGCCTCGGCGAGGCCTCCGACCTCGACGTCCACATCGCGAACTCCCCAGCCGCGCTCACGCTCAGACCCGTGCCCGGCACCTCGGTGAGGGTCGGGCTCGCCCTCTACGGACTCTCCCCGCTCGCCGACGCGGGCCCCGACGACCTCGGGCTCGCACCCGTCATGCGGCTCGTCTCCGAGGTCGTCAACCTCAAGCACATCCCCGCCGGCCACGGCGCCTCCTACGGGCTGACGTACACCGCCGAGGCGGACACGAAGTTCGCGCTCGTGCCCGGCGGGTACGGCGACGGGGTGCCCCGCTCGGCGTCGAACCGCGCCGAGGTGACCATCCGCGGCCGCCGGTTCCCCGTCGTCGGGCGCATCGCCATGGACCAGTTCATCGTCGACGTCGGCGACGCCGAGATCGCCATCGGCGACGAGGTCGTCCTCTTCGGCCCCGGCGGCCCGTCCGCTGCCGAATGGGGGGACTGGGCGGAGACGATCAACTACGAGATCGTCACCCGCATCAGCGACCGCGTCGACCGGGTCCTCATCGACACGGCAGATCCGGCCGACCCAGCCGAACCAGCCCCTGCCCCGGCCGACCCGACGAGGACGGAGGCCCGATGAGGATCCGGATCCACACGCTCGAGCAGATGCGCACCCTCGCCGAGGCGCTCGCCCCCCACCTGCGCGCCGGTGACCTCCTCATCCTCACCGGCAACCTCGGGGCCGGGAAGACGACGTTCACGCAGGCCCTGGGTGCGAGCCTCGGGGTGCGCGGGCGCATCACCTCCCCGACGTTCGTCATCGCCCGCGAACACCCGTCCCGGACGGGCGGGCCCACTCTCGTCCACGTCGACGCCTACCGGCTCGGTGCCGCCGAGGAGCTTTCCGACCTCGACCTCGACTCCGACCTCGAGGACTCGATCACCGTCGTCGAATGGGGGGAGGGACTCGCCGAGCAGCTGAGCCAGGACTACCTGGCGGTGACGATCACCCACGGCGGCGGAGACGACGTCGCCGACCTCGACGACGAGGACCCCGCCGACGACGAGTACCTCGTCGACGAGGAGCGCCTCGTCGACCTCACCGGACACGGACAGGCCTGGGCCGAGCGCCTCCCTGCGCTCACGGCCGCGATCAGGGCGGGACTCGGACCCGACGCGGAGGACGACGGATGATCATTCTCGGAATCGACACCTCGCAGGCGGCCTCGGTCGCCCTCATCGACAGCGGCACCGGTGAGGTGCTGACCGCCGAGCAGGCCACCGACCAGCGCCACCACGTCGAGTTCATCGGCCCCGCGCTCGCCCGTGTCCTCGCCCGCGAGGAGGCCCCCGACCTCGTCGTCACGGGCACCGGCCCGGGACCGTTCACGGGCCTGCGGGTCGGCATCGCCGCCGGCATCGCCGTCGGGCTCGCCCGCGACATCCCCGTGCACGGCCTCGAGTCCCAGGCCGCCATCGCCGAGGAGGTCCGTCGCCGCGGTCGTGCGCGCGGGGACGCCGGGCTCGTCCTCATCGCCGGCGACGCCCGCCGCAAGGAGGTCTACGCGAGCGTGTGGGACGCAGCGGCGGAGACGATGCTCTCAGGCCCCCTCGTCGCCAAGCCCCCGGAGCTCGCGAGCGAACTCGCCGCCCACGACTTCGACCCCGAGGCCGTGGGGCAGCGGTTCGGGCGCGGATTCGCCCTCTACCCCGAGGCGATCGGCGACCCCTCGGATCCTGACGTCATCGACCCGAGGGCCGAGTACCTCGCCCTCGCCGCGGCCCGGGTGCTTCAGGCCGGGGGCGAGCTCGGCGACCCGGTCCCCGAGTACCTGCGCGAACCCGACGCCGCCGCGACCCCCGTTCGTCAGACCCAGCTCAAGTAGGGACGCTGCGATGACCGTGCACGTGCGCACGCTGCCGTGGTGGGAGCTGAGCGAGGTGGCCGAGGCCGATGCGCGCATCTTCGGGGCCACCGCGTGGACCCTCGAGTACTACTGGGCCGTCGCCGCCCAGCCGGGCACTGCGATGCTCGTCGCCCGGGACGAGGACTCGGGCGCACTCGCCGGGTGGGTCGTCATGTCCGCCGTCGGCGCCGAGGGCGATGTCATGACGATCGCGACCACCGAGGCGGCCCGCGGCCGCGGAGTCGGACGCACCCTGCTGCTCGCGGGCATCGACTGGGCCGTCGATGCGGGGGCCGGTCTCATCCACCTCGAGGTCGCCGAGGGCAATGCGCCGGCGATCGGCCTCTACCGTTCGCTCGGCTTCGAGGAGTGGGGGAGGAGACCCGACTACTATCCCGGTGCCGATGCCGTCCTCATGCGCCGCAGCGCCCGCTGAGACCCTCTCAGGCGACGGACTCCTCGCGGGCCTGGGTGAGTTCGGTCAGCAGCGTCCCGTTGAGGTCGAAGGCGTCGAGCGTCTCGGCGGTCACGACCTCTTCGTCTCCGCCGGTCGTGGCGATGCCGTCGAGGTGCGCCCGGTAGGCGTCCTTGTACGGCTTCGTCTTCCCGAGTGCGGAGAAGTCCCACATCGTCAGGGCCTCCGGTCCGATCCCGTAGTGCCGGCCCATGAGCGTGCCGATCGCCTGCCCGCCGGAGAGGTCGCCCAGGTAGCGCGTGTAGTGGTGGGCGATCATCGCCTCGGGCGTCGTGATCGCGGCGAGCTCGCTCGCATAGTCGAGGGCCGTCTCGGTGACGGCGATGTCCCCGGCCCCCAGCGCCTCGAGGTCGGAGACGATGCGCGCGTGGCGGTCGAGGCGGGGGTCGTGGAAGGGGGCGAAGACGGGGTCGTCGGCGAACGCGCGTGCCCGGTCCTCGAGCGCTGAGTAGATCACCTCGTACTGGGTGAGCAGGGTCGCGTACGCCTCGGCGTCGAGCCTGCCCTCCATGAGATCGACCATGAAGTCGGTGTGCTCGACATCGTCATGGATGGCGGCGGTCGCCTCCCTCAGGTGCGCAGAGAACTGCGTGGCGGACATGGCGGCTCCTCACTGTGGCCCGGTGCATCGATTCTATCGCCACGAGTAGGCTGGAGACATGACACGAGTGCAACTGGCTGACACGAATCTCATGGTCCACCCGCTCCAACTCGGCGGGAACCCGTTCGGGTGGGGTGCCGACCGCGACGAGAGCTTCGCCGTCCTCGATGCCTACGCCGAGGCGGGCGGGAACTTCATCGACACCGCCGACGCCTACTCGGTGTGGGTCGAGGGCAACTCCGGCGGTGAGTCGGAGACGATCATCGGCGAATGGATGGCCTCCCGCGGCAACCGCGACGAGATGGTCATCGCCACCAAGGTCGGGATGCACCCGAAGCACAAGGGCCTCGACCCGGTGAACATCCGCGAGGCGCTCGACGCCTCGCTGCGTCGCCTCGGCACCGACCGCGTCGACCTCTACTATGCGCACACCGACGACGAGAAGGTCGACCAGGTCGCCGTCGCCGAGACCTTCGACGCGCTCGTGCGCTCGGGCAAGGTGAGCTACGTCGGTGCCTCGAACTTCAGCCTGGCGCGGCTGAAGTCGGCGATGAAGATCAGCGAGAAGTACTCGCTGGCCCACTACCGGGTCGTCCAGGACAGATTCAACCTCGTCTCCCGGGCGGCCGTCGACGCGGAGAAGCAGGAGTACCTGCGCTCGCGCGGCATCGCCGAACTGCCCTACCACTCGCTCGCCTCGGGCTTCCTCACCGGCAAGCACACGGGCGGAGACGCCACCGGCAGCGTCCGCGGGGACCGGGTCACCGACCTCCTCGACGACCAGGCGGCGCTGCGGGCCCTCGAGGTCCTCCACGACATCGCGAGCAGCCACGACACCTCGATGACGGCGACGGCCATCGCATGGCAGCTCAGCCACGACTTCATCCCCGCCACGATCGCCTCGGCGCGGGTGCCCGACCAGCTCACCGAGCTCCTCGCCGGCACCGAGCTCGTCCTCACCGATGCCGAGGTGGAAGAGCTGAACACCGCATGGACCGAAGCATGAGCACTCCCGCGCCCCGCCTGGTGACCTGGGAGAACGGCACCGACCTCGTCATCGAGATGCCGCTGTCCGTGGCCCCGGATGCGACCTGGGCGGTCCTGACGGACGGGACCCGCGCCGGTGAGTGGTTCGCGCCTTTCACCGTCGACGGTGACACCGTCACCCTCGAGCTCGAGGGGACCGAGTCCGCGGACTCCGCCCTCGTCGGGGAGATCCTCAGCTGTGAGGCAGACGAGCACGTCCTCGTCGAGTTCCCCGACTTCGGGGTGCTCGGGATCCAGCTCCTGCCCGTCGAGGTCGTCCCCGACCTGCCCGTCGAGGCGGGCCCGGAGGCGGCCGCCGTCTCCGCGATGGGGGTCGTGCCGGCGGGGACCGTGCTCGTCTTCACCCAGTCGGCCGCCGACGAGGAGAGGGCAAGGCGCACGGCCGCGCAGTTCGGTCCGATGTGGGACACGCACCTGCGGATGTTCGCCCGCACCCTCGGCCTCGACGTCCCCGAGGCGAGTGAGGACGACCTCGAGGCGGTCTACGCCGATCTCGACCTCGAGGTCGACGATGAGGCCGAGGATGCGCTCGGCGACGACGACCTCGGCGACGACGGGGGACCGCGGTGAGCGGCCCGCTCGTCCTCGGCATCGAATCCTCGTGCGATGAGACGGGGGTGGGGATCGTCCGGGGCCGGACGCTTCTGACGAACACCGTGTCCTCGTCGATGGACGAGCACGTGCGCTTCGGAGGAGTCGTGCCCGAGGTCGCCTCGCGTGCCCACGTCCAGGCGATCGGCCCGGCGATCGTCGCCGCGTGCGACGAGGCCGGGGTCGAGCTCTCCGAGCTCGACGCGGTCGCCGTCACCGCCGGCCCCGGACTCTCCGGGGCGCTCATGGTCGGCGTCGGCGCGGCGAAGGGACTCGCGGCGGCCCTCGGACTTCCGCTCTACGGGGTCAACCATCTCGCCGCGCACGTCGCCGTCGACCTCGTCGCCGATGACATCGACGGACTGACCACTCCGACGATCGCCCTCCTCGTCTCCGGCGGGCACACCGAGATCCTGCGCATCGGCGACATCGTCGACGACATCGAGCTCCTCGGCGCGACGATCGACGATGCCGCCGGTGAGGCCTTCGACAAGACCGCGCGTCTGCTGGGCCTGAGCTACCCGGGCGGACCGAACGTCTCGAAGGCCGCGCTCGGCCTCCTCGACGGCACCGGGGTGCCCGGGGACCGGAGCGCCGTGCGGTTCCCCCGGGGGCTGGCGAAGAAGAGCGACCTGCGCGACCCCGAGCGTCGGTACAGCTTCTCCTTCTCCGGGCTCAAGACCGCCGCCCTGCGCGAAGTGACGAAGGCGGAGACGCTCGGCACCGACCTGCGGGTCGCCGACATCGCCGCCGGGTTCGAGGACGCCGTCGTCGACGTCCTCGTCACCAAGACCCTGCTCGCCGCGGCCGACACCGGCATCGACCATGTCGTCCTCGGCGGCGGGGTGGCCGCGAACGCCCATCTGCGCGAGGTGCTCGCGACCCGCTGCGCCGAGGCGGGGGTGACCCTGCGGGTGCCGCCGCTGAGCCTGTGCACGGACAACGGTGCGATGGTCGCAGCCCTCGGCGCCGAACTCGTCACCCGCGGTGCCGGACCGAGCGACCTCGGACTCGCCGCCGTCTCGTCCCTGGACGTCGATGATGTCCTCGTCTGAGGAGGAACCTGCTCGCTCGCGGCACCTGCCGGACTCCCTGCCGCCTCGGCGCTCCGGGGACGGCTGGACGCTCGGATCGGACGGGGAGAGGCATTGGGGGCTCAACGGAGCTGCCGGGCTCATGCTCGTCGACCCCGAGCGCGGGGTGCTCATGCAGCACCGGGCCCTGTGGTCGGTCGCCGGCGGGACGTGGGGCTTCCCCGGCGGCGCGCGGGATATGGGCGAGGCGGCGATCGACGCCGCGATCCGAGAGTCCTTCGAAGAGGCCGGGGTGCCCGACCCGGACGGGGACGACGTCGAGATCCTCGACTGCCACGTCCTCGACCTCGACACCTGGACGTACACGACGGTCATCGCACGCACCCGGCGTCCCCTCGAGCCGGTCATCAGCGACCCCGAGAGCATCGAGCTGCGCTGGGTGCCGCTGGGTGAGCTGCGCGATCTCGACCTCCATCCCGGAGTCGCCGCGAGCCTGCCCGAACTCGAGGAGCTGCTGGTCCCGCACCTGCGGGACTGAGCGCTACACGTACGAGGTGCGCAGGTCCCGGATGAGGGACCGGGTGACCTCGGTGAGCGAGCCCGTTGTGTGGAAGACGTCCTCGAGACGCTGATAGGGCACACCACGGGCCATGAGGTCGGTGACCCCGGCGAGCTCCCGGGAGCAGCCGAGACGCTCGGCCACGGGGGCGAGACGTTCGATCTCGTCGGCGATGCATTCGGTGACGAGACGCTCGTCGGCGGCGGCGTTCTCGATGATGATCGCCTCCATCCCGTAGCGGGCGGCGCGCCATTTGTTCTCGTCATGGAACCAGTCGGGCATCGTCGGCAGGGTCTCCCCGGCGTCGAGGCGGGCGGAGAAGTCGTCGACGAGGCACTGGATGAACGCCGTGACCGCGGTGATCTCCTCCATCGTCGGCAGCCCGTCGCAGACGCGGACCTCGACGGTGCCCCAGTTCGGCGCCGGCCGGATGTCCCAGCGGATCTCGTTGAGGTGGTCGATGATGCCGGTCTTGAGCATGTCGGCGACGTACTTCTCGTACGCCTCCCACGAGTCGAACTGGAAGGGCAGGCCCGCGGTCGGCAGCTGCTGGAACATCATCGCGCGGTTCGAGGCGTAGCCGGTGTCCGTCCCACCCCAGAACGGGGAGGAGGCGCTGAGCGCCTGGAGGTGCGGAACGTAGGCGAGCAGCGCATTGAGGATCGGGAGCACTTTGTCCCGGGAGTCGATGCCGACGTGGACGTGGACGCCGAAGATGAGCATGTTCCGGCCCCACCACTGGGTGCGATCGACGAGTTCGAGGTAACGGTCCTTCGCTCTGACCTCCTGCATCTGCCACTGTGCGAAGGGGTGGGTGCCTGCCGACATGAGCTCGATCCCGCGGGCCTCGGTGAGCGTGCGCAGCGCTCCCATCGAGGTCGCGAGGTCATCGGCGACGTCGGCGACTGTGGTGTGGACACCGGAGACGAGTTCGATCGTGTTCGTGAGCATCTCGCCGACGATCCGCTTCTCGAACTCGGGAGCGCGTTCGGCAACGTCGGCGAGGAGGGACTCCGCTGCGGGCGTGAGATCCAGGCTCTCACCGTCGAGCAGAGCGAGTTCCCATTCGACACCGATGGTGGAACGGGCGGAGTGAGCGAAATCGACCATGGACCGATTCTAGTGGGGCAGGGCGACTGGTCCGTGCGGGGTCTTCGCAGACGGACGTGTTTCGCCCCGACTAGCATGGGAGCATGCCAACTCGCATGCGCCTGACGGCTCTGACCACGGCACTCGCCCTCACCCTCACCGGCTGCTCGGCCGGCGGGGGAGGGGCCGGGGACGAAGGGACGCAGCCTTCGGCGGGCTCGGGGACGTCCGCGCCTGCGTCGAGCGAGGCCGTCCCGAGCCCCACTCCTGCCGACTTCGCCGACGAGGCCGCCGATATCGTCGACTCCTTCTCCGATGACGAGCTCGCAGGCTCCCTCATCATCGGGACCTGGTCGGGTACGGGGCCGCAGACCGCAGTGGACATGGTGGAGAAGGACAGCCTCGGCGGGGTCATCGTCATGGCGGACAACCTCTCCGAGACTCCGACCGCCGAGGAGGTCACGCAGCTGACGACGGCCATCGCCGGGGCGAGGACGAAGGGTCAGCCGGTGTCGATCGCCGTCGACCAGGAGGGTGGGCCCGTCTCCCGGCTGAGCACCGCGGCCCTGCCGTTCCCGCCGCTCATGGCCTTCGGCGCCGCGGACGATGAGAAGCTGACGACGACGGCGACGACGGTGCAGGCGGAGAACCTCTCAGACCTCGGGTTCACGATCGACTTCGCCCCGGACTCCGATGTCACGGTGGGACCGAAGGACGTCGCCATCAACGTCCGCTCCGCCGGCGGTGATGCCGAGGACGTCGCCGAGGTGGTCGCCCGTGCCGTCGAGGGCTACGACGCCGGTGGGGTGGCGAGCTCGGCGAAGCACTTCCCCGGGCACGGCCGTCTCACCGTCGACTCGCATGAGGGTCTGCCGGTGTCGGAGAAGTCGATCGACGAACTCGAGGACTCCGACCTCCTCCCCTTCCAGTCGGCCGTCGATGCGGGGGTGCCCATGGTGATGATGGGCCACATCGGCCTGCCCGATGCGAAGACGACACCCGCGAGCCTCAACCCGAAGGCGTACACGGCGCTGCGGGAGAACCTCGGCTTCGACGGCGTCGTCGTCACCGACGCGCTCAACATGGAGGCCGTGACACAGAGCGCGAACGGCGATGCGGCAGTGAACGCGCTCGCCGCCGGCGCCGACCTCGCGCTCATGCCCCCTGACGCGGCAGCCGCGCAGGACGCGGTCGCCGCGGCGCTCGGCGATGGGACGCTCAAGCGCGACGACCTCGTCGAGAAGTCGCGACGGGTCGTCGCGATGCAGCTCGCGACCGCGGCAGCGCAGCAGCAGGACGACCCCGCCGCCAGCCCCGCCGATCCCGAGGCCGTCCTCACCGAGGTCGCCGAGAAGTCGCTCACCGTGCTCAAGGGCGAGTGCGAGTTCGCAGGCACGGATGCGATCTCCATCGTCGGCGGCAGCGAGAAGGAGAAGGCGGCCTTGCGCAGGGCCGCGGAGACTGCGGGCCTGAGCGTGGGCAGCGGGGGGACGACGGTGAGCCTGAGCCCGGGCACCTCCGCCGAGGTGGCCGTCGGCACCGCCGCTCCCTGGACGATGCGCGGCACCCCTGCGAAGTCCGCCGTCACGGCCTATGATTCGAACCCGTATGCGCTCGGGGCCGTCGCGAAATGGCTCAAGGGCGACCTCAGCGCCACAGGACAGCTGCCCGTCGAGTACGAGGGCAGCGACGAGGCCCCGGACTGCGGGTGAGCTACGCCCCGGTCGCGACGCTGCGACTGGGATCGGACGACCATCCCGACCAGCTCGCGGGGTAGAGGCTTGAGCCGACTCCGAGGCTCGCGAGCACCATCGCGTTATGGCAGGCCGTGACCCCGGACCCGCAGTAGACGGCGACGGGATCGTCGAGCGCCCCGAGCTCGGAGAAGCGCTCCCGCAGCGCCTCCTCACTGAGGATGCGACCGCCCTCGGCGTTCTCCGTCACGGGAGCGTTCTTCGCCCCCGGGATGTGCCCGGCCTGGGAGTCGAACGGCTCGGTCTCTCCACGGAAGCGCTCGGGCGCGCGGGCGTCGAGGAGCACCCCGTCCCACTGGGCGGCGGTGTCGGCGTCGATGACGGGCATCGACCCCGGAGTGATGACGACGGAGGAGGGTTCGACGGGGGAACCGGCACCGAACTCGAGGTCACCGCCGGCGGCCACCCATGCGTCGATGCCGCCGTCGAGGACACGGGCGCTCAGCCCCGCCCACCGGAGCAGCCACCACGCGCGGGCGGCCCCGAGGCCTGCGTTGTCGTCGTAGACGATGACCTCGGTGCCCGTGTCGATGCCCCAACCTCGTACGGTCTCCTCGAACCGGGCGGGACTCGGCAGCGGGTGGCGTCCCGCGCGGGGATCGCTGCGGTCGGGGTCGGCCAGCTCAGAATCGAGGTCGACGTAGAGCGCGTGCGGCAGGTGGCCACGGGCGAAGTCGTCCCGCCCGTCGGGTCGGAGCTGCGTCCAGCGGACGTCGAGCAGCCTCGGCGGAATCCGGCGGGCAGTGAGCCCGGAGAGCTCCTCGGCGGTGATGAGGACATCGGAGCGGGACATGGGATCTCCTTCGCGTCTGTGCGTCTCGACTCTACCGCTCGAGCGGCCGGGTGAGGAGGACGATGTGCTTGTCGCCGAGGCGGGTGAAGACGAGCGTCGCCTTGTCCCCCTTGGGGAGCTTGAGCTGACGGCGCGCCTGGTCGGGGACGATGTCCGCACCGCGCTTCTTGATGACGACGGACCCGATGCCGCGGGACACGAGCTCCTTGCGCAGGCTCGGGATCTTCGCGGGCAGGACATCGACGATCTCAAACGCGCTCACCCCGGCAGCGGCCGGTCCCGTGGGGGCGGTGTCCGTCGTGAGGTAGGCGATCGACGGGTGGAGGCGACGGGCCTGCAGGGGACCGGTGAGCGCAGTGACGAGACCCGCGCGCACGATCGCACCGTCGGGTTCGAGGAGGTAGGAGCCGAGCTCGCCGATGCCCTCCTCGTCGGTCGCGGGCACGTCGTCCTCGTGGACGAGGAGGGTGCGCTCGCCCATGACGAGCGCGCTGCGTCCGGCACGCTGCCTCGCGGTGCCGAAGTAGAGGCAGACCTCGACGACGTCGCCGTCGTGGGAGACCCACTGGGCCTCCGCCTCGGCGGGGATGAGGTCGTGGTCGAGGGCGGGACCGAGCTTGACACCGGCCGCCGGGGCCGCGCTCGCGGTCTCAAGCACCCAGGACAGGGACGGGGAGAATTCGTCGGGGTCGGAGATCCGCGAAGTCGCCCCGCGGGCGTTCGCCCGCCCGATCCGGCGCCGGGCGGGATCGAACCACAGGGCATCGAAGCCGGCGGTGTCGACGTCCTCGGCCCGGGCGTGGGAGACCTCGGCACTGGGCAGGTGGCGGAGGTTGAAGCTCGCGAGCGCGGCAGTGACCTCGTCGGCGTCGACGGCTGCCACCTCGGCGCCGAGACCGGCGAACGCGAACGCATCGGCCCCGATCCCGCACCCAAGGTCGGCGATGCGCACGTCTTCAGAGTCGTGACCGGCCAACAGGCGCCTGGCATGGTGGGCTGCCACGGGCAGGCGGGTGGCCTGGGCGAGGCCGTCGCGGGTGAAGAGCATCTCGGCGGCGTAGGGACCGAATTTGACCACCGCCTCCTTCCGCAGCTGCGCCTGGGTGAGCAGGGCCGCGGTCACCTCGGCGGAGAAGCCCTCTTTGCGCATGGCCGCGGACCGGGCGAGATCGTCCGCGGGAAGGTCGTCGATCGTCTCGAGGCGCTCGAGGACGGTGACGTCGAGGAGTTCGGTGAGGGTCTGCGGATCCATGCGTGCCAGCCTATCGTCCCGTTCGCCCCGGCCGACGTCCGGTTGCCCTGTCGGATTCCCGTCCCGACCCACCCGGTGTGTTCGACGGATGCGGCGGAGAATCCGTGCGGTAGGTTGTGGGGTGTGACGTTACTGACCGCTCGCGACATCCGCGACATCGCCGCTGACATCGGTCTGCGCCCGACGAAGCAGAAGGGCCAGAACTTCGTCATCGACCCCAACACCGTCCGCTCGATCGTCGCCGCGGCAGGTCTTGAGGGGGCGCAGAACGTCGTCGAGATCGGGCCCGGCCTCGGCTCGCTCACGGTGGGCCTCCTCGAGGCCGGCCACGCCGTCACCGCCGTCGAGATCGACGAGGTCCTCGCCGATCGCCTGCCGACGACGATCGCGGCCTTCGCCCCGGAGGCCGCCGAGCGCTTCGATCTCGTGGGCGCCGATGCCCTGCGGGTCACCGAGCTGCCGAACCCGCCCGAGGCGCTCGTGGCGAACCTGCCCTACAACGTCGCCGTCCCCGTCCTCCTCCACTTCCTCGAGACCTTCCCGAGCCTGCGGACCGTCCTCGTCATGGTCCAGCTCGAGGTCGCCGAACGCCTCGCCGCGGCCCCGGGCTCCCGTACCTACGGGGTCCCCAGCGTCAAGGCCCAGTGGTACGGCGAGGTGGCCCTGGCCGGGCGGATCGGGAAGAACGTCTTCTGGCCGGCCCCGAACATCGACTCCGGGCTCGTGCGCATCGACGTGACCCGCACCGACCGGGACCCCGAGTCCCGCACCCGCCTCTTCACCCTCGTCGACGCCGCCTTCGCCCAGCGACGCAAGACCCTGCGCGCGGCGCTGGCCGGGTGGGCCGGCAGCCCCCAACGGGCCGAGGAGATCCTCGTCGCCGCGGGGATCGACCCCCGCACGCGCGGTGAGGCCCTGAGCGTGTCCGACTTCGAACGCCTCGCCGAGGCGGCGGGGGAGACCGCGTGAGTGCGCCGACCCCGCTCCGCCCGGGAACCCCGGCCCCGGTCACGGTCCGGGCACCGGGGAAGATCAACGTCCACCTCGGCGTCGGGGGCGTCGACGAGCACGGATACCACACACTCGCCACGGTCTTCCAGGCCCTCGGCATGGTCGAGACGCTCACCCTCATCCCCGGTGGGACGGGCACGATCCTCGTCCAGGGGCGGTACGCCGACGAGACCGTGCCGGTCGGGGAGTCCAACCTCGCCAGACGCGCGATCACCCTCCTCATCACCGCGTTCGAAGCCGAGCGTGACGTCGAGGTGCTGCGCGACCTCGACATCGTCATCGACAAGCAGGTGCCCGTGGCCGGCGGGATGGGCGGGGGATCCGCCGACGCCGCGGCGGCCCTGACCGGGGCCGCCCACCTCATCGGCGGCGTCGACGCCGAGGTCCTCGCCGACCTCGCCCTCGAGATCGGCGCCGACGTGCCCTTCCTCCTGCGCGGGGGCACGGCGATCGGCCGGGGCCGCGGGGAGGAGCTCAGCCCCGTGCTCACCCGCGGGCAGTTCCACTGGGTCATGGCCACCTCGGCGGGACAGCTGTCGACCCCGGAGGTCTATGGCCGCTTCGACGAGCTCACCCCCGATCCCGCCCCCGCCGAGGTGCCCGCAGAGGTGCTCACGGCGCTCGCCGCCGGCGATGTCGATACGCTGGCCGCCGCCGCAGGCAACGACCTCACCGAGGCGGCCCTGTCCCTGCGCCCCGAACTCGCCGAGGTCATCGAGGCCGGTCGTGAGGCCGGTGCGTTGCTGCCTCTGCTCAGCGGGTCGGGTCCCACCGTCGGGTTCCTCGCCCGCGACGCCCGCCACGCCCTTGACTTGGCCGTCCTCCTCCAGGCCACCCGCGGGGTCAAGGAAGCCCTGCGGACGACGGGACCGGCACCCGGCGCGCACGTGGTCACCGATGGCTGAGACCCCGACCGGCCGGGCGGGGGAGAACCTCCACGGTCGGGTCCTCGACGCGATCGGACGCGACATCGTCTCCGGGCAGCTGCCGCCCGGTGTCGTCGTCAAGGCCGAGGAGCTGCGCGCCCGCTACGACGTCTCCCTCTCCGTCGTCCGCGAAGCCGTGCGTGTCCTCGAGTCCCTCGGGATGGTCAGGCCGGTGCGCCGCCTCGGGCTCATCATCCTCGCGATGAGCGAGTGGACGATCCTCGACCCGCTCGTCGTGCGCTGGCGGATGGCCGAGACCCCGGCCAGGCAGCTGCGCTCGCTCACCGAGCTGCGGGTGGCGATCGAACCCGAGGCCGCGGGCCTCGCCGCGACCTTCGCCGACGCCGCCGAAGCCGAGGAGATCATGCGGCTTGCCGCCCGGATGCGCTCGTCGGGGCGCACCGGTGAGGTCGAGGCCTTCCTCGAGGCCGATGCGGCGTTCCACCGGGCGGTGCTGCGCGCTGGGGGCAATGAGCTCTTCGCGTCCTTCGACACGGTCGTCGCCGAGATCCTCGCCGGGCGCACCGCCGAGGGCCTGCAGCCGCAGTACCCACACCCCGATGCGCTGCAGTGGCACTTCGACGTCGCCGACGCGATCGGCTCGCAGCAGCCACAGCGGGCACGGGAGGCGATGGCGAAGATCGTCGCCAAGGCCTACGACGAGATGTCGTCGGTGTGGGAGGGCGAACCCCGCCGCCCGTGACGGGGTGCCCGCCGCTCAGAACGCGCTGACGATTCCGAAGAGCGCGAGGCTGAAGGCGAAGCCGACGAGGCCGAGGATCGTCTGCCCGACCGTCCACGTCTTCAGGGTCGTCTTCGTATCCATCCCGAAGAAGCGGGAGACGAGCCAGAAGCCCGAGTCGTTGACGTGGCTGGCGACGACGGAGCCTGCGGCGAGCGAGAGGACGATCGCGACGACCTGGAGCTCCGAGAAGTCCGGGCTGCCGACGACGATCGGCTGGAGGAGTGCGGCCGCGGTCGTCAGCGCCACGGTCGCCGACCCCTGGGCGACGCGGACGATCGCGGCGATGACGAAGCCGGCGACGATGACCGGCAGGCCGAGGGCGGCAAGCGTGTCGGCGATCGAGTCGCCGATCCCGCTCGCGCGCAGCACCCCGCCGAACATGCCGCCGGCACCGGTGATGAGGACGATCGAGCACACGGGTCCGAGCGCGGAGTCGACGACGGTGTCGACGAGCGAACGGCTCTTGTGCTGGCGCCACCCGAGCAGCCACATCGCCGTGAGCACGGTGATGAGCAGGGCGATCGGCGTCTCACCGAGCATCCGCAGCACCGTGACCGGCGTCGATTCCGGATCGACCCAGCCGGCTTCGGCGGCGAAGCCGAGCCCAGTGTTGAAGGAGATGAGGACGAGCGGAAGGGCGAGGAGGACGATGACGGTGCCCAGCCTCGGCGTGGAGCGGAAGTCGGAGAACTCATCTGAGCGTCCGGAGAGGATCGTCGGGACGGGCACGTCGATGCGCCTGCCGATGACGAGGCCGAAGAGGTAGCCGCACAGATACCAGGAGGGCACGGCGATGAGGAGCCCGCAGAGGAGGACGAGGCCGACGTTGGCCCCGAGCAGGCCGGAGGCGGCGACCGGTCCGGGATGGGGTGGGACGAAGATGTGCATCGCCGAGAACGCGATCGCCGCAGGGAAGGCATAGAGGAGCAGGGAGCCGCCGAGGCGGCGGGCGACGGTGAAGATGATCGGGAGCATGACGACGAGGCCGGCGTCGAAGAAGATCGGGAACCCGAAGAGCAGGGACGTCACCCCGAGCGCGAGCGGTGCCCGCTTCTCACCGAAGACCCTGATGAGACGGTCGGTGAGCACTTCGGCTCCGCCGGAGAGCTCGAGGAGGCGACCGAGCATGGCGCCGAGGCCCACGAGGAGGGCGACGCTGGCCAGGGTCGAGCCGAAGCCGTCGTAGAGGACGTCGACGAGGTCGGCCGGGCGGATGCCCGCCGCAAGCGCGGTGAGGACGCTGACGACGACGAGGGCGATGAAGGCGTGGAGGCGCAGACGGATGATGAGGACGAGGAGGAGCCCGATCGCTGCGGCGGCGATGCCGAGGAGGGCGGGTGCGGGAAGGGTCCAGGCCAGGTCGATCTCGGTCATGCGTCCTCGTCGTCGAGGGTCGGACTCGGGCGTGTCAGCGCCGCGAAATGGTGGGGGAGGCGGTCGACGATGGTCCGGCACACCTCGGTGAGCGGCTGCTCGATCGAAACGATCATGTGCGCCTCATCCGGCTCGAGGGGTTCGAGAGTGGCGAGCTGGGACTGAAGCAGCGTCGGCGACATGAATTCGTGGGACCGCTTGGCCAGGTGCTCGGTGATGACCGAGGCCGGACCGTCGAGGTGGATGAAGAACGTCGACGGAGCCGTGGCTCGCAGGAGGTCCCGGTACGAGCGCTTGAGCGCCGAACAGGCGACGAGCGGGGGCGGGGTGCGGGCGAGTTCGACGGCGATCGACCGCAGCCAGGGGATCCGGTCGGCATCGTTCAGCGGGATGCCCGCGTGCATCTTCGCCTTGTTCGCCGGAGAATGGAGATCATCGCCGTCGATGAAGGCCACCTTGAGCAGGGCGGCCACCTGGCGGCCCGCCGCCGTCTTGCCGGTCCCGGACACTCCCATGATGACCAACGGTGGGAGGGAATGGGGCAGGTCCATGAGAACCTCTCGAAAACATATGATGATATTGATATGCTCTGCAGAATAAAACAGAGTTATTGAACCGTATGGGACACTCGAGCGAGTGTCAACAGCTCGGGACGATGACGCCCTGTCCGGATGGAGGGACTGCTGATGAACGCCGATGTCGCTGTGATCGGGACCGGAGTGATGGGCTCGAACCTCGCCCGCAACCTCGCCCGGCAGCCTGAGACCCGCGTGGCGATCTACGACCTCGACGTCGACCGCGCCCGCGCGGTGGCCGCAGCCCACCCCGAGGCCGGATTCCTCGTCGCCGAGACCCCGGCCGCGCTCGCACAGATGCTCTCAACCCCGCGGGTGGCGATCCTCATGGTCAATGCCGGACCCGCCACGGACGCGGCGATCGCCGACATCGCAGCGGTGTTCGAACCCGGAGACATCATCGTCGACGGCGGCAACTCCCTCTTCACCGACACCATCGTCCGAGGTGAGCAGCTCGAAGGCACCGGAATCGAGTTCGTCGGGGTCGGCATCTCCGGCGGCGAGGTGGGCGCGCTGCTCGGGCCGTCGATGATGGTCGGCGGCTCCGAGGCGGCGTGGCAGCGCCTCCGTCCCCTGCTCACTCCGATCGCCGCCCGTGCCGAGGTCGCCGGCCTCGAGGCGCCCGTGCCGTGCGTCGCCCACATCGGCACCGACGGTGCCGGGCACTTTGCGAAGATGGTCCACAACGGCATCGAGTACGCGGACATGCAGCTCATCGCCGAGGCGTGCCGGATCCTGCGCGACGACCTCGGGCTCAGCCCCGCCGCGATCTCCGCGGTGCTCACGGAATGGAACGCCGGCGAACTCGAGTCCTACCTCATCGAGGTCACCGCCGAGGTCCTCGCCCACACCGATGCGGCCACCGGACTGCCCTTCGTCGACATCGTCGCCGACGCCGCCGGGGCGAAGGGGACGGGGGCATGGACGGCGAAGGTCGGCCTCGACCTCGGGGTGCCCGTGCCGACGATCGCCGAGGCGGTCTTCGCCCGGTCCCTGTCCCAGGCCGGTGCCCTGCGCGCCCTCGGCGCAGACATCCCCGGTCCCGTCGGGAACACCGAGCCCCTGTCCACGGGGGACCGGAACGCTGCCGGCGGGCCGACGGGGGAGCGGGCCGCTGCCGACGGGGACGACCCCGTCGCTCCCGACCGCCTCGGCGAGCGGATCGAAACGGTTCGGCAGGCGCTCTTCGCGGGCAAGATCCTCGCCTACGTCCAGGGCTTCGACGAGATCGCGGCCGGGGCACAGGCGTACGGGTGGGACGTCGACCTCGGCGAGCTCGCCTCGATCTGGAGGGCCGGGTGCATCATCCGGGCCCGCGTCCTCGACCGGATCGTCGCCGCCTACGATCGGCAGGAGGGGCTCGGCTCGCTTCTGGCCGACGATGAGCTGCGCGCCGAAGTCGGTCAGGCTCAGGGGGCGCTGCGCTCGGCCGTCGGGGCAGCGATCGGGCAGGGGATCCCGGTGCCCGCGCTCTCTTCGGCGCTTGCCTACCTCGACGGGATCCGCGCTCCGCGGGCGACGGCGGCGATCATCCAGGCGCAGCGGGACTTCTTCGGCTCCCACACCTACGGCCGCGTCGACCGACCGGGGATCTTCCACACGCTGTGGTCGGGCGACCGGAGCGAAGTCGAACTCTGAGCGCCGCAACGGTTCGGTGGCCCCGGGCCTGCGAACATGGCACTGTGGGACTATGACTGAGACCACGCTGCCCCACGACGACATCGACCCCGACGGCCTCCTCGAGTACTCGGTGGTCTTCACCGACCGCTCCCTCAACCACATGTCCGCACGGTTCGTCTCCGTCATGCAGGAGATCAACCGGATTCTGCGCACCGCCTACGACGCCGATGCAGCGGCCATCGTCCCCGGCGGCGGCACCTATGCGATGGAGTCCGTGGCGCGACAGATCGCGACGGGGAAGAAGTGCCTCATCCTCCGCAACGGGCTCTTCTCGTACCGCTGGTCGCAGATCCTCGATGCCGGATCGATCGCAGACGAGACCGTCGTCCTCCCCGCCGTCCCCGACTCCGACGACGCGCAGGCGGCATGGTCGCCCGCCCCCATCGCCGAGGTCGTCTCAGCGATCGAACGCGAACGCCCCGCCGTCGTCTTCGCCCCCCACGTCGAGACGGCCTCGGGCATGCTCCTGCCCGATGAGTACATCCGGGCGGTCGCCGAGGCGGTCCATGCGGTGGGCGGCGTCTTCGTCCTCGACTGCATCGCCTCGGGCGCGGTGTGGGTGTCGATGCGCGACCTCGGCGTCGACGTCCTCATCAGCGCCCCGCAGAAGGGGTGGAGCGGCTCACCGTGCGCCGGCTACGTCATGCTCAGCAAGGGCGGTCGTGCCGCGGTCGACGTGGGCACCTCGACGAGCTTCGCACTCGATCTCAAGAAGTGGCTGTTCATCGCCGACGAGTACGAGGCCGGTCGGGCGCCCTACCATGCGACGATGCCCACCGATGCGCTCGCCCACAACGCCGCGCTCATGCGCGAGACCGAGGAGCGCGGCTTCGACAAGCTCGAGGCCGCGCAGTTCGAACTCGGCGAGCGGGTCCGCGCGGTCCTCGCCGCCCGGGAGCTTCCCTCGGTCGCCGCTGCCGGGTACCAGGCGCCGAGCGTCGTCGTCGTCCATACGAGGAACCCACAGCTGGCCAACGGGGCGGCTTTCAAGGAGGTCGGTGTCCAGGTCGCGGCGGGAGTGCCGCTGCACACCGGTGAGCAGGAGGGCTTCACGACGTTCCGGATCGGGCTCTTCGGCCTCGACAAGCTCGGTGACATCGATGGCACCGTCGCCCGCCTCGAGAAGGCCCTCGACGAGGTCGACGTCGTCTGACACTCGTCGGGCCGCGGCCCTTGCGCGCGGTGGACGCGACACCGAAACGAGTCGGCATCGCAACTGATCAGTGTCCGCCCGATCGCTCTGTTCGCGAACCGACCGATCGGGCGGAAACCGACTCAAACCCGTGCGGGCCGCCGACTATGCGCGGTCGCCGAGGGCGACGACGTTCTCGGCGAGGCGCTCGTTGTCTCCGTACATGAAGTGGTTGCTCATGTTCTCCGAGAACCGGCTCGCTTCCGTGGTGAGGCCGACCGCCTCGGCGACCTCGCGGATGTGCATCGGGGTGGCACCGCAGCACACGCCGAGGTAGTTGACCCCGAGGTCGTACGCCTCCTCCGCGAACGCGCCGATCTCGTACCGGTTGGTCTGGAGCGGGTCGAGCGCGGTGGGGAACGTGCGACCGTGCGGGGAGGGCACGGCGGCGTTCGGATCCGAGAGATTGAAGAAGGTCGGCTCCTCCTCGGTGGTCCGGTAGGGGATCGGCAGGGCGCCGACGTGACAGGACACGGCCTGCCGGATCTGCTTCAGCCACGGCAGCATCGTCGCAGGACCCCGGAAGCAGTTGAGGCCGACGACGTCGACGCCTGACTGCTCGAGGCGCTGGGCGGTCTCGACGATGCCGACGCCGTCGGCCATCTCCTGGAACGCCATCGGAGCGAGCGTGAGGACGACGGGCAGGCCCGAGGCCTTCGCGATCTCCGCGGCGGCCAGCGCCTCACCGGCGAAGTAGAAGGTCTCGCCGATGATGAGGTCGGCGCCCTCGTCGACGGCCCAGTCGACCATCTCGGAGAACATTCCGCGGACCTCGTTCTGCTTCTCCTCGCTGGCCGGGTCCCAGATGTTCGAGTTCGAGATGTTGCCGGCCACGAGGTTGCCGGGCTTCTGGTCCGCGACGCTGCGGGCGATCTGCAGGGCTGCGCGGTTGAGCGGCTCGAGGAGGTCCTCCTTGCCGATGACGCGCATCTTCTCGCGGTGGCCGTTGTAGGTGAAGGCTTCGACGATGTCGGAGCCGGCCCGCTGGAAGTCGACGTGGAGGCTGCGCAGGGCCTCGGGGTATTCGAGCGCGACCTCGGGCACGAATTCTCCCGCGGAGAGGTATCCGCGCTTCTCGAGTTCGAAGAGGAATCCTTCTGCGCAGATCACCGGCCCGGCGTCGAGGCGCTGGGTGAGTGCGTTGGACTGTGACATGTGTTCTCCCGATAGTGCCGAGGTGGGCCGGCGGGCCCCGCGACAGTGGATCCCGATAACAGGGCATCGTCGCGTTGAGGACCCCGCCAGCTCATCACAGTGCCCGTCGCTGTCTGCCGCGGGCCGTCACAGAAGGTCACGACGCTGTCACATGTCGTCACGTTGGTCGCTGCTCGCCGAGGCGTCTCAGCGCTTCGCCGCCCACTCGACGAGGAGTGCGGTGCCGAGGAGGCCGACGACCCAGACGAACCCGAACACGAGGGCGAGCAGCGGAATGACGACGATGCCGTAGGGGATCGGCAGCCACGGTCCGACTCCGGCGACAACCGCGGCCCCGAGGAGCCCGAGGGCCGCAAGGGTTCGGAGCACGAAGCCGGCGACGGGGGCCGAGGCCGGGCGGCGGAGCGTGGAGACGAGGAGCATGACGCCGATGGCCGCGAGCACGAGGGCGGGAAGGAAGAGGGTGACGATCGCGGCGCTCATGTGGGGCTCCGAGTGCTCCGTCCCGCGCAGGTCACGCACAGCGCGGCATAGGGTCTGGCGTCGAGACGCGCCTCGGCGATCTCTCCACCGCACTCGGTGCAGATTCCGAATGTGCCCGCGTCGAGGCGGTTGAAGGCTGCGGCGATCTCGTCGAGCCGCTGAGCGGCCTGATCGCGCATCGCAGCGGCCTGGGACCGTTCGAAGGCGATCGTCGTTCCTTCGGGATCGTGCTCGTCGTCGCTGTTGTCACCCTCCCGGGCGGCCGAGATCCCGTCGATCGAGGCGCTCAAGGCGACGATGAGCGCACGGGTCTCCACGTCCTCCTCGCGGAGCCGCTCGCGCCATCGGTCACCGGTCATGCACGTGACCCTAGTCCCGCCAGGGCGATGGCACCACCCCTGTCGGCGGCTACGCCTCGAGGGCCTCGGTCATCTCGAGCCAGCGCTCCTCGAGGGCTGCGGTCTCGTCTTCGAGCTCGCGCACCTGGGCGGTGAGCGACGCGAGCCCTTCGAAGTCGGACTGGTCGTGGGCGGCCATCTCCGCGTGGAGGGCGTCGACCCGGGTGCTCAGCTTCTCCATCTTCCGCTCGATCGCCGAGACCTCCTTCGTCGCGGCCCGCCGTTCGGCCCCGCTGAGCGTGGGTGCCGTGGAGTCGGATCCCCCCGCCGAGGCGGCCCCCGCCTCACCGGTGCCGCCGGCTGGTCCGCCGGCCGACCCACCCGTGCCGGCCCCGGCCGCGCGCAGCCGCAGGTACTCGTCGACCCCGCCGGGCACGTGCCGCAGCCGGTGGTCGAGGATCGCGTACTGCTGATCGGTGACGCGCTCGAGCAGGTACCGGTCGTGGGAGACGACGATGAGGGTGCCCGGCCACGAGTCGAGGAGGTCCTCCATCGCGGCGAGCATGTCGGAGTCGACGTCGTTCGTCGGCTCACCCAGCAGCTAGATGGCAGATGCAAGAGGAGCACCTGTCTGTCATGGAGACTCGACTACCCACCCGACCACCGGCTTCCGAGATCAAGGCTCTCATATACACGCGAGCCTCGATGGATCGTCACTACCTCATGCGCTCGACCGACGATCAGGAGACGGACTGCCGCGCCTGGTGCGCGCAGCAGACGTGGAATGTCGGCAGGGTCATCACCGATGCCAATCGATCTGCATCGAAGTGGCGCACCCGCGAGCGTGAGGGGTTCGAGGAGGCTCTCCACCTGATCGCCTCCAAGAAGTATGACGCGTTCGTGACGTGGGAGCCCTCCCGCGCCGGACGTGAGCTACTGGCGTACGTGCAACTGCGTGCGGCTTGTCAGGAAGCCGGTGTGCTCTACCTGACGAAGGGCCGGGTCTATGACTTTTCCCGCCATGACGACAGCTTCATGATGGGGCTGGAGTTCCTCACTGCGGAGAAGGACGCCGCGGTGATCCGGGACCGGCAGCTGCGCACCGTGCGGCTCAACGCGCAGAAGGGTCGCCCACACGGTCGGCTCCCCTACGGGTACCGCAGGGTGTATGACGAGCAGACGCGTGCGCTGGTTCGTCAGGAGATCGACCCGGGAAAGGCCTCGATCATCATCACGGCCGTCGATGAGATTCTGGACGGGGTCTCGATCAACAACATCGTGACTCGCCTGAATCGCGCGGGGGTGCCGACCCCGATGAAGCCGACGTCCGACCAGTCGCGAGGTTGGATGAGCTCAACCCTGCGCCAACTCATCAAGAGTCCAACGATTGCGGGCCTGCGCATGTATCAGGGCGAGGTCATCGGTGAAGCGGACTGGCCGGCGATCGTTCCGGTCGAAAAGTGGGAGAAGGTCAACCAGATCCTTGCGGACCGGGCTCGCCGTACTCGGTACGTGGAGGAAGGCAACCATAGTCACCCCAGGTGGCTGCTGTCATTCATTGCCAGGTGCGGCTTCTGTTCGCACCCCTTGGTGCGCATTCATGGTGCCGTGGATCGCAAGCGGACTGGGATGCCTCGCGACAACTACATCTGCGGGAAAGTGGGGTGCCGGAAGGTCAGTATCGACATTCCCTACACGGACGCTTACGTCACCGGCGCACTACTTGGTTGGCTGTCCAAGCCTGAGAGCCTAGCGGTCATTCTGGGCCCGGACGACAACTGGAACGAGCGGGTCCGCGAAGCCCAGGACCATGTCGCAGCACTGCGCAGGCGCCTCGCCGACGCAGCGGGCGAGTATGCACAGGGCCGGATCAGCATGACGATGCTGGCCGATGTCGAGGAACGCCTCAAGCCCGAGATCGAACGTGCCGCGAAAGCCGCCGTTCCCCCGGTCGCCGACAGGCAACTCCTCGCACTGATCCAGACGAAGGATCTGGATGCCGCATGGGAAGCTCTCGACCTGGTCGAGAAGCGCCGCATGCTCAAGATGCTGCTCGACATCCGGATCGAGAAGGCCAAGACCATGGGGGGCCGCTTTGATCCGGCACGGATCAAGATCACTCCTCGGTTCTCGGTTCCCGAGACATATCAATGGAGGCGACCAGAATCGTCCTGACCGCTGCGCCCTGACGGTCAGTCGGCGGTAGGAACGACGCGCCGAGCTCTCGCCCCAGCTCCTGGAGCCGCGAGAGCTCGGCGCTCGTCTGCTGAGCTGCGGTACTCATCGCAGTTCCCCGGTGCGCGGATCGGCGCCTGCGAAGAAGGCGTCCTCGGCGGCGCGGCGTTCGGCGACTCGTGCGGCGACGTACTCGACGAAGTCGGCATCGCGGTCGGCGACGAACACGTCCTCGACCGGGTCGGCGGGGTCCTCGCCGGGCCAGGTCGTCTGCCTGGTTGGCCGGTCGCGGTCCAGGCGGGTACCGGAGGCGGCGACCCATTCGCGCAGCCTGGCGCGGGCGTCGGCGAAGTCGCGATGCCACCCGAACGGGGCACTGCCGTTCTGCTCGGGGTGGTAGGCACACAGCCAGTGCAGATGCAGCGCTGAGAGCTCCCAGACGAGTTCGTCGTGGCGGTGCCAGAACGGTGGGATGACGCTGGCGGGCAGCCCGTAGGTGCGGCGTGTCGTCTCGACCCACCGGTTCAGGGCGTACCACTCCTTTTCGAGTTCGTCGGCGCGCAGCAGGTACCAGTTCACTGGGTGCGGCGGGCCGGGGTCCTCCTCGTCCTCGTCTTCGAGCATCCCCTCGTCGTCGAGGTCGAGCTCGTCCTCGGGCAGCTCCTCCACGGCGGGCTCACCGGGGGTCTCGTGGTCGCGGTCGTCGGTCATGATCGGGACTCCTCGGTGCTCACAGGCCCATGTCCGGCGACTGCCGGTCGGGCCGGTACTCGGGCGCGGCGAACGCGGCAGGCGTCTGCTGCTGCGCCACCTGCCGTTCCGGCTGCTCGGGAACGCCGGAACCGGCGGACTGCTGGGCTGCGTCACGTTCGACGGTGGGTCGCTGGGCCTGTTCGCGGCGCGGGGTGCGGTCGACCTCGTAGGTGGTGCGGGCCATGTCGTGACCGAGCGCGGTCGCGACGAACCGCTGCTTCGTCTCGCCGGTGCTCTTGGACTGGTAGTCCTCCATGCGCCCCTCGGCGATGAAGAAGTCGTTCTTGGCGAGTTGCTTGTAGGCGCGCACGGCGACGCCCTTGTAGGCGACGAGGTCGTGGTAGGTGTTCGGCAGACGGGTGTAGGTGCCGTCGTCCTCGTAGTCCCAATGACGCTGCTCGACCTTCGCGTAGAACGCCGCTTTGCCCTTCTGAGTGGTGCCCAGCGTCGGCTCGGACTTGATGCGTCCCTTGAAGGACTCGCGGACATCCGCGCCCTGCTCGGGCTGGGTCTCGGGGCCGGTTCCTGGGTTCTCGTGCTCGGCCATCGTGCTGCTCCTGTCTTCCTGATGCGGCCACCTGTCGTGGCGGCCGTCGTGACAGGCAGGTGCACACGAGCTGTCCCGGACCTACCGAGGCGGGTCGGGGCGGCGCAGCAGCGCCTCGATCTCGGCCCGGTCGGTCTTGAGCTGGTCGGCGTCGGCGCGAGCGGGCCAGGCGCGCAGATCGGTGACGATCGGCGGGGCCGCACGCAGCAGGGTCACCGCGGTGCCGAACGGGAGGGTCCGCAACCGGTCGGGCGGGAAGATCGCGACCCTGCGCACGGAGCGCTGGTTCTGGCGAGTGCCGTGATCACCGAGGGTGATCGAGTCGGTGTACTCATCACGTTCACCGATCAACGTGGACAGGTCTTGAAGGTCTTTGCTGTTCGAAGCCCCGCCGAGAAGAATCTTCACGATGGAGGCGTCCCAGATCGCGCCGGCCTGGTTCTCCGACCACTTGTCGCGCGCCTGCGCGAGAGACTGGAGCACGGGCAAACAGGTGATTCCGGTGCCACCGCCCTCGGCCATCAGCGTCGGCAACGACGGCAGCGGGGCGAGGTTGCCGATCTCATCCAACGCCAGCAGCAGTGGCGGGTCGAGACGGGCTCCGGGTGAGCGTGCCGCGATCCGCCGGGCGGTCTCCACGAGATCCTCCACCAACGCGGCGACCAGTGCTGCGGAGGCTCCGGCTCCAGCACCGGTCGCGAGGAGGAACAGGGTGCCCCGATCACGGATGAACGCTTCGGGGTCGAACTCCTCCCCGGGGCCGGGGCTGACGGCATCGAGCACCCGCGGGTCAGCGAGAGCACCGAGGGCCAGAGAGACGCCCTGCCAGATCGAATCGCGGGTCCTGGGGTCGGCGTCGATCATGGATTCCAGCGAGTCCGCCCACCCCGTGGCCGCGTCCGGGCTGTTGGTGAGGATCGCGACGGCCTCCGCCGCAGCCGAGGGGTCCAGGGTCCAGCGGAACAGCTCCGCCGGGGAACGCCCATCAAGAGCAGCGGCGTGCAGCAGAGCCTGCAGCGCAGTCCTCGTCTTGCCTTCCCAGAATCCGCCAGACTCCACCCCGCCGGCAGACAGGCCGGTGGCCGAGGCGAGGCCGGTAGCGCGGATCATCGCGGTGAGAGGGTCGGCGCAGCCACGCACGGGCGACCAGCGCATCCCCGCCGGGACGCCCTCGGCCAGGTGCTGGGGGTCGAACACTGCGACCGGGCCGTGCTTCTCTCTCGCGCGCAGGGTCGCGGTGAGGTTGTCCGGGCGGGTGCTGGTGGCGATCACCGCCCCCGGCGCGTCGAGGATCGCGGGGATTACCACGTGCAGGCCCTTGCCGGAGCGGGGTGGTCCGATGAGCAGGATCGAGTCCTCGACGCTGGCCCACACCTCCCTGCCCCGGCACATCCCGAGTCGGTAGCCGACATCCGCCGGGGTCGGCTTGGAGAGAGAGGGTCGCAAGTTCCCGGCGCGGGTGAGCAGCGCCGTAGGTGAGGCGACCGTGGCCACCTCGTGGCGGGTCGCGACTCCGGCGGTTGTGTGCGGGTCGACCTCGGTCTTGCGGGCGTGACGGCGCAGCCGCGTCCACACCCAGCAGCCGCCGGCGACCAGCCCGGCCAGCAGCACGACGGTCACGGCCCAGTAGGCGACCGCGCTCATCCCTGGCGCGTCGAGCGCGGCGGCAGGATCACCGGGCCGGAACAGCACCGAGATGCCGGAGGCGGGCCCAGCGGCGGGCTGGTCGGTGCCGGTGAGGAACGCGGCCACCGATCCGGCGCCGCGCAGGATCAGGGCGAGGCCGAACAGTCCGACCAGCCCGATCATCGCGGCGTTGGTCAGCTCGTCGCCGAAGCTGCCGCTCTGGCGGCCCTGCGGGACGCTCATCGCAGCCTGCGCGCCACGACCGTGCCGGAGACGCGCCCGACCAGCAGCACCTCTCCGGCATCCCCGACCCGTCGCGGATCGAGCAGCCCCCGTGCAGTGCCGTCGCCGGCCGCGTCGGTGTCGGAGACGAGCACGGTGCAGGCGATGTCCTCCCCGGCGACGAACCCCTCCCCGGTGACCTCGATCAGCGCCGGCACCGCCTTGGGCCGTCTCGTCTTTGGGGCCGGCTCGGGTGCAGGGTCGGCGCGGCGTGGTTGTGCGGCGACGAGTTCGGTGAAGCTCGTGCCGTCGGCCTCGTGCACCTCCACCCGCACCGGCACCGCACGCTCCTGGCTGGCGTGGTCGATGATCTGCGGGAACGCGGCCCGCGACCACGGCCGCTGGTCGTCGTCGGGCGGATACACGGTGCCGTCGATCATCACGGTCATCGACCCGTCGGCGTGGATATCGAGGATCACGGTGCGCATCGACACCGGCACCGGCTCAGGGAGATTCGCATGTCGTCTCATGCCGGCCAGGTGCACAATCCCGTACCCGCACCGTTCATCCTGGCTGCTGCTGGCGCAGCTGCCGGGCCTCGTCCAGCACACGACGGCAGGGTTCCCTCACCCATACGCCGCTGTTAGTATCTGCGTATGGATGCAGATAAGCAGATGTGCGGCATGGATCCCGCGTCGGAATACGTCGATCTCGCCGCGGAGGTCTTGGGACTGTTGTCCGATCCGACGCGGATCAGGATCGTGCTGGCCCTGCGCCAGGCCGACGAGTTGCCGGTGAACGCGCTGGCGGAACTGGTCGGGAAGAAGCCCTCGGGGGTGTCGCAGCATCTGGCCCGACTACGGATGGCGCGGATGGTCACGACCCGGCAGGAGGGCACGAGCGTGCTCTACCGCCTCACCGACGAACACGCGGTCGCCCTGGTGGTCGAGGCGATCAAGCAGGCCGAGCACGCGGTCGCGAACGGGCAGATCCCGCCCCACCACCACGCACCCCGGCAGTAGTAGCCCGTTCGTCGCACAAACTCTCGTTCGTTAGGCCTCGTCTCATGCTTGCTGTCCTGCGCAATCCCACCTACGCGAAACTGTTCAGCGCGCAGGTCATCGCGCTGCTGGGCACGGGCCTGCTCACCGTCGCGCTCGGACTGCTCGCCTTCGAAATCGCCGGCGGCGACGCCGGCGTGGTGATGGGTGTGGCGATGACGATCAAGATGGTGGCCTACGTCGCCGTCTCCCCCCTCACGACGGCACTCACCGCCCGTCTCAAGAGAAAGCCACTACTCATCGGGACCGATCTCATCCGGGCTGGGGTCGCGCTCTCGCTGCCGTTCGTGACCGAGGTGTGGCAGATCTATGTGCTGATCTTCCTGTTGCAGTCCGCATCGGCGACGTTCACGCCCGCGTTTCAGGCCGTGATCCCGTCCGTGCTCCCGGACGAGGGACAGTACACACGTGCCCTGTCGCTGTCGCGGCTCGCCTACGACCTGGAGTCGCTGGTGAGCCCGATGCTCGCCGCCGCCTTACTGACGGTCGTCAGCTTCCACAATCTCTTCGCTGGCACCGTGGTCGGGTTCCTTGCCTCTGCGACCCTGGTGCTTGTCTCCCGCTTTCCTCGCTTCGAGGCTCCCGCTCCGGCGCCGTTCTTCGATCGCCTCACCCGCGGCGCCCGTGCGTTCTGGGCCAGCCGGGAGCTGCAGGGCCTGATGGCGCTAAACCTCGTCGTGGCGACGACCACGGCGATGGTGATCGTCAACACCACTGTCCTCGTCCTGGGCGATCTGGGCCGCACCCAGTCCGATGCTGCGCTCCTGCTCGCCGCCTACGGAGGCGGCTCCATGATCGTGGCCCTGACCATGCCCAAGCTCTTGGAAGCCGTCTCGGACCGGCGAGTCATGCTCACCGGCGGCATCGCCCTGCCCGTCCTTCTCCTGGCCGGAGCCGGGGTGCTCGCCTGGACCGATGGCACGCCCCAGTGGGTCGGGCTGCTGAGCGTGTGGGCGCTGATGGGGGCGGCAACCTCCACGATCCTCACCCCCTCCGCCAGGCTGCTGCGGCGAGGCAGCACGGAAGAGAATCGGCCCGCGGTGTTCGCCGCGCAGTTCTCCCTGTCCCACGCCTGCTTCCTCATCACGTACCCCCTCGCCGGTGTTCTCGGCGCCGCTATCGGCCTTCCCGCCGTGGCTCTCGTCCTCGTCGGTATCGGCATTCTCGGCGCGGTCCTCGCCACCACTGCTTGGAGCGCTACGTCCCGCACTCTCGTGCAAGCTCACAAGCGATGAGCACAGGGAGCGCTCATGCCCTCCACGACCGCTTCGACAAAGATCGATCCGATCGCTCGTACGGTTGCATCTGTAACGAACATGCGACCCCACAGTCAAGGTCAGAACGTCTGGAGATCCGCGGAATCACGCGGATTCTTACCCTACGCGGGGTTGGTTTTTTCCGGGATCGGACATGCGGCTGGTGGTGTCGAAGAGCTCGTACTCGGCCGGGTGGAGCTGGTGCTGGACGACGAAGGAGCGTTCCTTGATCCGCCACAGCCCTTGTCCGGTGCCCAGCGTCGGCAGCAGCTCGCGCTCGGTGCCGGTCAGTCCAAGGGTCTTCGCGGTCGTGCCCAGCTGGTCGGATTCCTGCCGGTAGATGATGCGGGACTCCGCATTGGCGAGCAGGGAGTTCGCGAGCGAGCGCATGGCCGAGCCCTGGTCGCCGACGTTTTCCAGGTCGGTGAGCTTGTGGAAGATGAGCATGTTGCTGATCCCGTACGCCCTCGCCAGCCGCCAGTGCGCATCCATGCGCTTGAGCAACGCGGGTTCGGACATGAGGCGCCAGGCTTCGTCGTAGATGCACCAGCGCTGCCCGCCGTTCGGGTCCAGCAGCGCCGATTCCATCCACGCGCTGGAGCACGTCATCAACACCGACACCAGCGTGGAGTTCTCGGTGACTCGCGACAGGTCCAGGGACACCATCGGCAGGGTCGGGTCGAACACCTCCGTCGACGGGCCGTCGAACAGGCCGGAGAGGTCCCCAGCCACCAGTCGTCGCAGCGCGTGTCCGACCATGCGGCCGTCCTCGGCCAGCCGCCCGTCAGGGTCGTGGGAGGGAGACAGGAGGTGGTCGACGATCATCGGCAGGATCGGCACCTCGTTCTCCCGTACCGTTTCGGCGAGGGCGGTGTCGATCGCGGTGTGCTCCAGCGGCGACATGGGCCTGGCCAGCACGGTTTCGGTGAGCGCGCCGATCAGGTCGCGGCGGCGGGAGGCGACCGTCGTCTCCCACTCCGCATCGCTGAGCCCGGAGGGGCGGTAGCCCTCGTCGAGGGGGTTGAGGCGGGTGGGCAGGCCGTGGCCGAGCTGGATCGCCCGCCCGCCGACGGCGCGGGCGATCTCAGTGTGCTCGCCTTTCGGGTCACCGGGAACGTAGACCCGCCGCCCGAACGGCAGGCTGCGCGTGTACAGGCTCTTGGCGAGGGAGGATTTGCCGCTGCCGACGATCCCTGCGACCACGACGTTCGGGGCGGTGATGACCCCGGTCTGATACAGCACCCACGGGTCGTAGACGAACGAGCCCCCGGAGTAGAGGTCCTGGCCGACGAACACGCCCGCCGAGCCCAGGCCGCCCTCGGCGAGGAACGGGTACTGGGCCGACAGGGTCGCGGAGGTGTCCTGGTGGCGGGGCAGCCGGAACCGGCCCGGCGTCCGCAACGTTTGCTTGCCGGGCTCCCCGGCGGCGGGCAAATACCGAGTGGCCTTGCGCTCGGCCCGCTCGACCTCGGCCTTGGCTTTCGCTTCCGCGACCTCGCGGCGACGCTGCTCGGCCTGCAACCGGGCCGCGGCCTGGCGGCGCTGCGCCCGCAGCCGTCGCCGCTCGGTGGCCGGGGCGACCAGCACGGAGGTATGTAGGCGTTCCTTCTCGCTCACAGTCCCAACCCCCGCTCCTGACCTCTGCTGGACCCGGCGGGGTGCGGGTCGAACCACGACCCTGCCGGCTGCGCGACCCGCGCCTGCCTCCCCGCGCGCAGGGAACGCCGCGTCGTGTGCTTCGGAACGGTGGTGGGGTGTTCGATGGCGGTGACGGCACCGGTCAGGCGGGTCGTGGTCTCCTCCAGTGCGGTGCCGGCCTGATGGAGCTCGTCACCGATCTGCAGCCCGGTATCCCGTGCGAGGGCCGGGGCGCCGGGGAGGGTGTGGGCGACGGCGATCCGGTCGATCGCCTCCCGCATCGCCGTGGCCGCATCGCGCAGGTCGCCCAGCAGTGTGGCGGTGCCGGGACCCGTGGCCTGCAGTTCACTGTCCGCGGCGAGGTGGCGCAGGTTGCGGGCGGCCTCGGTGGCGAACGCGGCGGGATAGTAGACGGCGGACATGATGGCCTCCCAGGCACGAGAACGACGGGGATGTGGTGCAGGTGCACCCCACCCGCCCGGTCACGGACATACCGGTGCCGCCGACCCCACAGGGCGGCGGCACCACGGGAGGTAGTCGGGTCAGAGGCCGAGGCCGCGGTCACGCTTGACCGCCGCGACGCCCGGATGCTCGAACCAGGAACCCTCGCTCACCGGCCCACGCCCGGCGGCACTGCCCGCTTCTCGTCCGGTGGCGCGTACCCCGCGATCAGAGAGCGCCGCAGCGGCAGCACCCGCCGCGCCCATCGCAGTCCCGGCCGAGGCGGCACCGCCGGCACTGCCCATGTCGGGGTCCATGGTCGGTGCGGGGGTGTCGGTGTCGAGGCTGTCCTCGGGCGCGATCTGGTGGTGGCGGTAGAGGGCGACGTGGCCGAGGTCCGGGTTGTAGGTCAGCGTGTACTCTCCCGTGCGTGCTTCCTTGTCCAGCGCCCCGGTCGGTGGGGTGTCGTAGACGTAGCCGTTGAGCATGGCCGCGTCCGTGGTCTCCTCGCCGTAGTCGAAGCCGGCCAGGTGCTCGATCGCGGCGTCCGGGCCGTCACAGTCGATCAGCCACAGCACCGCATCGGCTTCACCGCTCTGGAGGAAGACGATGTTCACCCACCGCGACACCGGCCCCTGAACCCTGGTCATCTCCGTCTCGGCGGGTGCGGGCGGGGCGGGGTGCCAGGCGATGCGACCGGCAGCCTGCAAGGCACGGTTAAGCCCCTCCTCGACACGGTCCAGGGCGGCAGCGGCCTCGGAGAGCTCCCCGGCGGCCAGGCGGGCATCACGGATACCGGCGGCGGGGTCTCCGGCATCGTCGAAGGCGCGCCCGTCATGGCGGGCGTGGCGGGTGGCGAGCTGCTGGATCGACTGCTGCATCGAGCGCACCCCGGCCAGCAGGTCCCCAATCACCCCGTAGGCGTCCTCGGGGTGGGTGAAGTCGCGGCTGGCGTGCGCCAGGCCGCGCAGCGCCTGCGATGCCTCCTCGGCGTCGGCGACGGGATCGTAGAATGTAGGCACGGTTCCTCCCCTTGACTGTGGTGATCGAGAGGTACGCATTCAGAGCACGAACCAGCCGGAGGAGCACATGAGCGGTGAGGATAGGGCCAGCGATCAGCTCGCAGCGAGGCACACTCAGACCCTGCGACTGTTCAAACGCCGAGCGGAAGAGCTCTTCTCGTGCGAGCTCGCACGTCGTGACGATGCGATGAACCTGGGGCAACAGCTGCACATGAACTTCGTTGTCGATCAAGCCACAGGCCAGTCGTCTCTGGCAGGCATTCGCCAGGTCATTCCTCCCAAAGAGCAGGTGGCTTACGCACTCACACTGATCCGTCCACTCACGCTCACGAAGAAGGGCGACCGGCTCGCATGGGTAACGGTTCTTGCCGCGTTGGAGTACTTTCGGCCGGCGGACGCCACCAATGTCTCTGAGCATTTGACACAGTTGCGTGAGAACTGGGCGCAGTACCCGCCTCGCCGAATGCGGATTATGCAGGCCCCGATCGACCCAGAAGCAGCCGGGGTTCGTGTCAATGCCTGGGACAACGAGATCGCACGTATGTTCCTCTACGGTGACCTCGTCCATGGCGATGACAACGCCGAATTGCTGGACGCGCTCGGAGATGATCAGGTTGTCTTCTCCGCCGGTGCGATGGCGTCGGACGGCTTCATGTTGGTGAACAACACGTATCAGGTCATGCACTGGCTCCGACCAGATATCGCCCCAAACGACGCGCACTTCTCCCAACTCCTAGCACAGGAGAAGCCCCCGAAGGACAACTGAGCCGGCTCATACGGGCCGGGTCAGGGGCAAGGCCGCGGCTGTGAACGCGGCGGCCTGCTGGCCGACGAGGCGGCGGGTTTCGCAGGAGGCCTGGATGGCGGCCTGCTCGACCGCGGCGACCGCGGCGTCCAGTTCCTCGATGGTGGGCGCCGAGACGGCGACCAGACCGGTCACGCGCAGCACGCCGTGCCCGGCGGTTAGGTCAGCTTCCTGCTGGAGCACGTCGGTGTATTCGGCGGTCTGGGCGGCGTCCTCGATCTGTCCGATCCGGCGGCGCTGCGCGGCATCGGAGATGTGCTCGACCTTCTTCTTGCGGATGTCACGGGCAGCCTGATCGGTGCGCAGCGGGGTGTAGAGCAGCGACAGGGATCGCCCGATCCCTGAGGAGAGCACCAGCGGGGCGAGGAACCCCGGATACACCATCGAGCGGGGCCACTCGCTGATCCAGAGCACGACGTGGTAGCCGGTATCGGTGCGCAGCCTCGTCCAGGTCTCGGTCACCGCGACCGGGCCGGCGGTGGCCAGCGACTGGCCGATCTCCCCGTGCCGCTCCAGGGTCGCGGCGACGGCCGGGTCGTAGGCGCTGCGCAGGATCACGGCGATCTGCCCCGGGCTCAGCCACCCGGCAGGGGTCAGGTCCGCCGAGCGCAGCGCCGCGGTCAGTGTGCTCATCTCCTGGCGCAGCACCGCGGCCGCGCCCCGCAGCCCGCCGCCGGCGGTCCGGATCTGCCGGGCCGCCGTCTTCATATCCAGGCTGAGGCTGATCGTGGTGGCGTGACGCTCCCCGGCGGGCCCGGCGCGCTCGATCAGCTCGGCATACGTCCTCGATGCGAAGGAGTCGTCCTGGCTGCCGTGGGCGGCCCACCATTCGGCCAGGCCCGTGCCCGAGTCCGGCAGGGTGCGCTCCAGCACCTGCACGGTCGCGATCCGCCCGGACAGGCAGACGCTGGCCAGCACCCGCCCCCAGGAGGAGACCCGGCGGGCCTGCTCGCCGGGATCGAGGAGCACGAACGCGGGATGGCGGATCTCGCACACCACCGTCAGCGTCGCCTGGTGAGGGTCGTGGATCATGCCCGCCCCGCTCTGCGGGTCGACGTGCTCGCGCAGCCGCGCCATGTCACCGGGCAGCGCGAGCGTGCCCGCCGGCCTCGGAGCGACGATGCGGCGCCGGTAGGCCAACTGTCCGCCGGTGGTCCGCCACAGCCACCAGGCGGCCACGGGCACCCATTCCACGACCGGGCGCCCGGCGACGGGCATCCAGGTCAGCACGATCGAGGACACCCAGATCGGGGCGGTGTAGGCGATGAGCATCCCGCCGGCGTAGAACGCGCCCACCAGGGACAGCACTCCGACGGCGAGGGTCGCCAGCTGGGTCGCGGACAATCCCAGCAAGATGCCGCGGCGAGTCAATCTGCTGAATTTCACCGGCACCAGGTCGGTGCCCGTACGCGCTTCTTCGGCGCTGTGCTTGTTGCTCACGAGGATCACTCCTTCCCACCGGTCGGCGGCTTACTGGGCCCGTCGTCGGGCTTCGGGCCGGTCGGCAGGTTCGGCTGCGGGGTGCTGCGCGGCGGTGCCTGCGCGCCCGGCCCACTCCCACCGCTCTCACCGTTCCCGCTGGTGTTGGTGTTGCCGGTGTTCTGGTTGGCGCCGTCGGTGGCGGCCTCGGCCTGGGCGCCGATCTGCTTGCCGGCCTCGGGGCCGGCCGTCGCGGCCTTCTTCGCGACCTCCGCGCCGATGACCACCGCCGCGACCGGTCCCGCGGCAGCTCCCGCACCGGCCGCCGAACCGCCGGCGCCCGCACCGCCCGCACCTGCTCCGGCACCTGCTCCGCCGCCTGGTGGTGGCGGCGTGCCCCCACCGCCGCCGCCTCCGCCGGGTGGGTTTCCGCCTCCGGGTGGGGGCGGTTCGTCACCCCCGCCCCCACCTCCTCCGCCGCCGTTGCCGTTGGTGTCGAGGATCTTCTTCGGGCCTTCGCCTTGCGGTGTGCCGGGCACCGGGACGGGTCGGTTCATGGCGTTCTTGGCTTCTTGTTCCGATCCCATGGTGTTGTAGAGGTCGAAGCCGAGGAACGCGATGACCCGGTAGACCATGTAGGGGGCGAAGGCGGCGATCGCGAGCATGACGATGCCGGTGATTGGCTCGGTGATCGCCGTCAGGTCCGCCTCGATGGGGGTTGCCATCTGGGTGATCGCGATGAGGAACACCACCACGAGCACCAGCTTGGAGATGATGAGGGCGAGTACGAACGCCGCCCACTTCCCGATCCACCCGCGGGTGGCATCCCACGCCGCACCAGCGAACGCGAGCGGGGCGAGCACGATCGCGATCAGCAGCAGAGCCTTGCGGATCAGCAGCGAGAACCACACGATCGCGACCGCGGCGACCATGAGCCCGCCGAGGAAGATCGTCACGATCGCCCCGACACCGGGGGCGGAGATGTTGATGGCGGTCAGTCCGGCGGCCAGCAGGATGATCTTGTCGCCCATCGTGGCCGTGGTCTCGCCGGCGGCTTGGATGATCCCGATGGTCAACTGGTCGGTGATCTCCAGCGCGAGCGCGGCCAGGGTGATAACCACGAAGGAGCCGAGCACGGCCTTGCCGGCCCCGAGGGCGGCGCGGGACAGCGCGGTGGGGTCGCGGCGGATCAGGCCGAGGATGAGCTGGAAGCAGAAGAAGATCAGCACGATGAACACGCCGATCCCGAACAGCAGGTTGTACACCGACACGTACCCCTCTTGGGTGACGTCGACCAGCGTGGTCGTGTCGAACACTGTCCACATGGCCTCGATCAGCCAGCCCGCCGCCCCGCCGACGGCCTGCGCGAACCAGTCGAACGGGGCGGCGATCAGCGACGCGGCCGCTTCACCGGCGGAGTCGCAGACCGTGGAGATGACGGGAACATCGCACAGCGCCATCACAGACCTCCCTCACACAGATAGGCGGGTTCAGACGGCCTGGCCGACGCCCCAGAAGAAATTGATCAGCGTGACCGCGGCACCGCAGATCACCGCCGCACCGCAGGAGATCAAGACGCCGATCTTGCCGCGGCCGGCCAGGTGGGGGTTGCTGGAGTTGGAGCCGAAGCCCCACACGATCGCCGAGACGATCAGCGCGAGGACGGACAGGATGAGGCCGACGGTCATGACGGCACCGACGATGGTGCGCAGCTGGTCGATGCCGGGCAGCCCCGAGTCGTTGGGGTCGATGTCGATCTGCATCGGGAGCATCGCCAAGCGGGCGAGGGTCCAGGTGGCGAGGGTCGTGATGGTCATGGCAGGGCGCTCCTTCGACAGATGAGACAGAGGTGTTCTCTCGACCAGGTGCACCCGACCCCGCCAGACACGCAGCAGCGCCCGCCCCCACAAGACCGGGGGCGGGCGCAGCAGCTTCAGCGCAGGGGTTCAGAGTTGTTGGCCGATGCCGATCAACCAGTTCATCCACGCGACCCCGGCGCCGGCGAGGATCGCCGCCCCGAGGGCGACGAGCACGCCGGTGCGGGCCTTGCCGGCGGCGGCGTAGTTCCCGGACGCAGACGCGATCGCCCAGACGATGCCGGAAATAATGAGCATCAGCACCGCGATGATGAGCACGAACGTCAACAGGGCGCCGATGACCTCTTCCAGGTCGCCGATGCCGCCCAGGCCCTCGAAATCGGGGAACACGTCCATCAGGCCCCACCACCCGAATCGGCGAGGGTGACGTGGAGGTGGTCTTGATGCCTCGTGGTGATATCGGTGCCGCGCGTGTAGTCGCGCCAGCCCTCGTCGTCACGGGCGAGGGACCAGATCTTGTCCTGCCAGATGAGGTAGTCGACTCCGAGGGTCTCGGCGTGGTCTTTCATCCAGTTCGTGACTTCCCAGCCCGCCTCGATCTGCGCGGGCGTGGGCATCTGCCCGATGGCGTTGCCGAACGCGATATCGCAGGCCCGACCCAGCGGGTGCTCCGAGACCGTGCCCGGCCGTGGCGAGTAGCACGACCAGGTCGTCTCGGGGAACGCCGCGATCGTCTGCTGATACAGGTGCAGGGTGCGGCGGGTGATCTGCCCGTTACTGGTCGGGTCGTCGACCAGCTCATCCGGGTCACCGGCCGGGGCAGGGTCAGGCTCCCCACCAGGCCCATTGCTGTCGGGGTCGCAGTCGCCGGCCGGTGGGCCGGTCTCGGCCTCGGGCAGGTCCGCGGCGTCGTGGGCGTTCAGCCAGGCGGCGGGGTCGGTGTGCTCACCGCCGGTGCCCCCGACATAGACCTCAAGGTGCAAGTGCGGGCCGGTGGACTGGCCCGAGGAGCCGACGTCGGCGATGTGCTGCCCGGCCCGCACCCTATCGCCGGCCTCGACGTGGATGCCGTCGGCCCAGGAATGGATGTACCCGGTGGCGACCTGCTCGCCGCCGACCTGATGTTCGATGACGACCTTCCCGCCCCACGCATCGGTGTACTCGGCGACGGTGACCGTGCCGTCGGCGGCGGCGAGGATGGGCGTGCCGTCCGGGGCGGCGAAGTCGCTGCCGGTGTGGAAGGACTGCTCCCCGGTGATCGGGTGGGTGCGCGGCCCGTACGGGTCGGTCGCCGTCCACGTGCCCTCGGGCAGAGGGAACACCACCCGCGAAGACTCCGCCGCCCCGGCCACAGCAGGCACCACACCAGGGTCAGTTTCGACGTTCGTGCCTGTGGTGCCGAGGAGGGTGTCGAGGATCGTGACGGCGACGGGGCTGTAGTTCTCGTACCGGTCGGGGAACGCCGAGACCTCCACGGCTTGGGCGGCCTCGCCTTTGCCCATGTCTTGCCAGCCGGGGATGTCCAGCAGCCCGCGCGGCGAGGGATGGTTCGGGCCGTCCGGGCCGCCGAAGAACGCTCGCGCCTGATACTCGGGGGCCATCAGCTCTGCGACCGACCCCCACCCGGCCTGCGGGCGCATCTGGAACAACCCCAGGCTGTCGTTGTCGCTGCCATCGCCATCGTTCGGGTAGTCCGCTGACTCCGGGTAGACGCTCGTGTTCGACAGCTGCCGCAGGGTCGACTCGGTCAGTGCGGCCATCAGCGCGATCTGGAGTCCGTCACGGTTCACGCCCTCGACGCCGGAGCCGGTCTCGATGATCGTGGCCGCGTGCGTGAGTTGCTTCTTGTTCAGCGTGAACGACTCCCCATCGCGCGTTTCGACGGCGAGCTCGTCGGGCACCTCGCCGACTTGCAGTCCGCCGCCGGGCACGGTGCAGGCCCAGGTCGCGGCGGGGTTCATCAGCAGCCCGATCCCGACCATCGACAGGAACGGTGCTACCAGCGCCAGTGCGAGCAGTCCGATAGCGAGCTTCTTGAGCACCACGCCCCTCCTTTCTCCCCAGACCTCTCGGGTCAGCGCAGGGGGTTGTCCAGCTCGGACAGCCGCAGCAGATGACAGGTGTCGTAGGCGGGCTCGCAGACCACGAACACGGTGAACGCCACCTCGTGCGCGGAGTCGACGGGTTCGTCGTTCCACACCCCGGCACGGTGGCGGACGCCTTCGATCGTGATCGCCGTCGTCCCCTCCACCAGCTGCCCCGGCTGCGCCTGCTCCTGCGCGGTCGCCCACGCTCCGGGCACGAACGCATCGGTGATCTCCAGGTGCTGGGTGGTGGCGTACTGGCGCAGCTCGACCCATGCCTCCCGCGTGGGCAGATAGGCGGCGATATCGGAGGCGAGGCCGGCCTGCTCGGTGCCGGTCGGGTCGGCGACCTCCATCAGCACGCTCGTGTAGTCCAGCGGCATCAGCCCCGACCCGGTATCCCAGGCGAACACCGCCGTCGCGACGTTGCGGGCGAACTCCTCAGGGTCCCCGGACCCGACCACCGCAGCGATCCGCCCCGGCCGTGGCGTGCCGGACTCGACCGGACTCGACGACGCGCCCGGCTCGGGGTCACGGTCGTGGGGTGGGCTGGTGTCGGGGCCGAGGATCAGGCCGTAGATCCCGATGCCGGCCAGGAGCACGATCACCAGGCCGGCGGCGAGCAGGACGATCAGGCGGGTGCGCGGGCGGGAGTCAGCGAAAGTCTTCATGCCGCCCAGGTGCACGCACCCGGTCACAGAGCACGCAGATGCTGCCGAGAGACGCTCTCGCCTGATTCAGCATCAGCGCCGGGGCCGGTGTCCTCGTCGGTACGGGGCTCCTCGGTTGTCGTCTCGACGTCGTGGCCGGTGGTGTCGAGGGAGATGCGCAGGCGGGCGGCGAAGGCGCTGGTGCCGTCGGCGACGTCGAGGAAGATGCCGGCCTGCTCCTCGGTGAGTTCGCGGGCGAGCTCGTCCACGTCGTAGTGGGTCCACCATTCCGCCAGGGAGGTCCAGGTCTGCACGAACGCCGTCACCGGCCACCGCCCCGGCACCACCGCCGGCCGGGCCGAGGTGTGCGTGCGGGGCTTGCTGCGTCCAGCGGCGGTGACACGGGCGACGGCCTCTTGGGCCATCGCGCGCAGCGACGCCTGGCGAGAGGCGTCCGCTTGCTCGACCTGGCCGCGCAGGCGCTGATAGGCGGGGTCGACCGGCCCGCCGGCCTCGATCCCCGCAAGCTCCGTCGTCGCCTGCTCGCGCAGCGCCTCGGGATTCTCGGGGTTCTCGGCCATGGCCTGGATCGCCGAGATCTTCTCCAGCGTCGTGTACGAGGCGCGGCCGGTGACCATCCGCGCGGCCTGCGCGCGGCTCCTCCCACCGACACCCCCTGACGGGGGTGCCAATTTGGCACCCCCGTCAGCACCGGGCTGATTCTCCGCCGAGAAGCGGGTTACGACATCGCGGCGCTGGGCGTCCTCGGTCATGAGCTGCTTGAGCTCGCGGTACAGGGCGGCGGCCTCCAGCTGGTTGAGCGGCTTGCGGTGCGCATTCTCGTCCTGCTCGGCCAGCAGATGCCCCAACCGGGTCGAGACACCCGATCGCACCCACACGCTGACCGTGCGCCAGTGCAGCAGCCGGATCGCTTCCAGCCGGCGTCGCCCGCACACCAGCACCCCTTCGGGGGTGACCGTGATCGGTTGCAACAGGCCGTGCTCGCGGATCGAGTCAGCCAGAGCCTGGATATCGCCGAGGTCGGCGCGATGACGGGCACCGACCTGAATCGACTCCACGGTGCGTTGCAGTTCGATACTCATCACCACTCACCCCTCTCAGTCCTCTCTTCGTGGTCCCCGGTTACTTCCGGGCCTGTCGTGGGGCGGCCAGGCAGATGGTGAGCACGAGATCGTCATCGCGCAGCAGCATCGGGATCGTCTCGCCGATCAGCAGCCGCAGCAGCACCCCGCGGCCCGCGCTGGTCGCCGCCAGCGCCGGGTGCGGGTTGCCCAGCAGCGCCTTGAGCAGCCCGGTCCAGGACCGGCCCGGCAGATCCAGCAGCGCGCGGGCGTGCTGGTCACGTCGCAGGGTCTCGAACGCGGTATGCCGCGCCCCGGCCTTCGCCAGCGCCCCGCAGATGTGCTCCACCGACGCCCGCGCGGTCGCGGGCTCCCAGCCGAGCATCGTCACCAGCGCGATCGCGTCCTCAGCCGCCGACGACGCCGACATCGCCACCCCCACCACACCACCACCGCCACCGTCACCGTCTCCGGCGTCTCCGGTGCCGTCGGGATCGGGTTCGGGGTCGGTGACCTGGAACGCGGGGTGATACTCCGACAGCGGCGTCTCCCTGTCGGAGATTCGCTCGGCGTCGTGGAACGCGGAGATGTGCGGGCGGCGGGCCTGATGGGTCGAGCACAGCAGCCCCTGGGCGCGCTCCTCGGCGATGCAGGTGATCCGCACCGCGTGCGTGACCACGCCCCACGGGTCGATCGCCTCCCGGGCGGAGCGGGTGCGCATCACATCGAACGCGGCGCTGGCGGCCTCCCACGGGTCCAACGAGTGCTTGCGCGCCAGCGCGGCGTACTTCTGCGCCGCATACTGCATCAGCTCGCCGGCGACCGGGTCCCGCGCCCATGCCCCGGGCCCGGCCGCGTGGAGCCGGGCCAGCAGGGCACGCAGCCCGGCGCTGGTCGTGTAGTTCTCAGGCCCCCGCTGCGGGGAACCTGTGTGAGTCGTGGTCGTCATGGGTTCGGCACCTCCTGGCAGGCAGGTGCACTCGCCTTCTCCGACACCTGGTGCTCGGCGTTCGGCGCCGGGCATGGTCGTGGTCATGGCCGGTCACCTCAGTTCATTCCGACCGGGCCGCGCCCGGCCCCGTCACGGCTCGTACTGCGGCCGAACGCCGAGATCGGGGGCAGCTCACGCTCCTTTGCACCCAGGCGCGTGACGCCGCGGGCGAGGCCGTCGTGGGCCTTGTGTGCGAGGTTCGCCTCGAAGTCGATCGCCAGGCGTGAGATCTGCCCGGTGCCTCTCGCCATCAGGTCCGAGGTGCGTACCCAGTCAACCCCGCGCGCCTTGCGCAGTGCCGGATCAACATCCGCAGTCTCAGTCTTGGCACCGGTTGTGCGGGTGACGTCGGCGGCTTGGATCGCCTCCGGAGCACCCGGTGTCTCCGCCCGGTCAGGGCGGGTCGTCTCCGGCGGGGGCGTGTCCTGCCTGCCGGGGTTGTCCTGCTCGTAGGGGTTCATGATTTCTGCTCCTTCTCCTCATCTGATTCGTTGTGGTGCTCGGGCACTGCCGAGGTCTCCTGGTCTGCGGCGGGCGCGGGATCGGTGCGGGGGAACCAGCGGCCGACGGTCGAGGCGTGCACGCCGAGTTCGCGCGCGATCGCCTTGTTCGACCAGCCCCGCCCCCGCAGCACTGCCGCCCGTTCCCGCCGCCCAGCACCTGCCAACGTTGGCGGGTCGGGCTCAGCCGATGGGGTTTCGGCCACCGCCTCCAGCACGGGCACATCCGATCGGTCAGGCTCTGTCTGCTCGCCCAGCACCTTGGCGGCCGGGGCCGGCGTTGTCGCTACCGCGATGCCCGTGGCCGAACGTGGCCGCTCGGGAAGCTCCGGCAGAAGGAGCGGTGCGGCCTGTGCCTGCGCGCCAGCGGTCTCGGAGACCTCCAGCGCCGATCCTGACTCCGGGGTGGGGGTGATCGGCGTGGGGACCGGGGTTCTGGTGGAGCGGGTCAGGACCGTCGTCAGATGCGTGGAGGCCAGCAGCACGAGCGGCGGGACCGCGGCGACGATGGCCGCGAGCAGGCCCGGCACGGAGGCGTCAGCGGCGACGAGGGCGTGCGCGGCGTTCGCGCTCACCGACATCAGCGCCCCGGCGATCAGCAGCACCCACGGGTACCAGGCCGCCCGATGCCCGTCGAGGGCGACGACCGCGACGGTCGCGACCACGATCAGCCCGTCCACCAAGAGCGGCCAGATCCACGCCTGGTTCCTGGTGATGCCCGAGCGCACCGCGAGATCGGCCAGAGCGACGAAGCTCAGCCAGAACGCGCCGCCGCCGATCAGCACCGTCCCCGACGCGGCCGCGACCACCGCCCATCGCCGCCCCGACAGCCCGCCCATCACAGCCCCCGGCCCGCCCGCGTCGCAGCCGGCACCGGCCCGAATCTCTCCGGCACGGACTCGGCCCGGGTCGAGGTGCCGACACCGGTGGTGATGGTGCGGTAGGCGGACTCGACGGTGCGAGTGATCTCCCGCTGCCCGAAATCCGGCTGCTCCACGCTCGCAAACGCATCCAGCGCCTCGGAGACCGGCACATTGCCCTCGGCGAGGCGGCAGGCGGCCCAGAACAGCTTGAGATTGCGATCCGTGGACTGCCCGCTCAGCCAGGACGCCATCCGACCCGCATCCACCATCGCCCCTGCATCCGAGATCGGGCCGGTCTTCGGGCGGGGCCGGGGCGGGGTGAGAAACTCCCGCAGGCGCTGCGCATCCAGCGCCCGCCCGTCGGTGGGGGCGAACGAGGTGGGGCGGTAGAGCACGCTCTCGCCGTCGATCTGGCGGCGCGAGGGCGGGACGATGATGTAGCCGCGATCCCCACGGAAATCCACCCCGGCACGGCCGGCCTGCCACGACGGCTGTTCACTGTCGGCGGCCGGGAAGTAGATGTGCAGGCCGCCGGTCGGTGAGCGCACCATCGTCTCCCAGCCATGCACCAGCCCCTCCCGCCGCGCGGCGCGGATCGCGTCGAAGCCGTTGACGCCGTGCACATCGACATCCACCACGGAGACGCCCGAGGCTCGGCCGGTGGGCATGCCGATGTTCGCCGCCGGGAACCTGCGCCACCAGGCCTCCACCTGCGCCGGGTCGGTGGTGGCGTCGTGGAAGCCGCGTCGGGTGATTGGCTGCTTGCCCTCCGGCGCGCACGGGAACACCGGCACCCCGGACTGCGCGAACACCATCGCGGCCCGCCCCAGCGGCCAGGACGCATCCATCTGCCGGACCGCCCGAGTAAACCTGCTCTCGGACATCACAGCCCCCGCCCCAACACGACCGCAGCGGCCCGCTCCGGCGCCGGCAACGGCGCCACTTGCCGACCGGGCGTGTCCTGCCGTGGGCTCTTCGGGGCCGGGCCGTCGCGTTCCAGCCCGGGCGGTGTGCCGTCGGGCACCTGGTTCGTGTCGAGGCCGTCGAGGATGCTGAGCGCGGTCTTGCGGATGCGCTCACCGGCGGCCTGCACGACCTCGACCGGGTTCTTCCCGTCGACGTTCGCCGCCCACCCGGCCACGTACGGGATCGTGTAGCCCGTGGTGTCCATGCCGTGGGCGGCGCCGATCATCAGCGCCACCGATTCGGCCTCGACCTCACCGATCCCGCGATGCTGCCGCGCCTCCTCCTGGTCCGGCCCATGCATCAGCACATGCCCGAGCTCGTGGGCGAGAGTCTTCACCTGCGCGGCGTCGTCCATGTTCGTGCGCACGGCGACTTGCCGGGTCGAGTAGTTCGTCAGCCCGTTCGCGCCGCCGATCATGCCCTCGTGCGGCACCCACAGCAGCTCGAACCCCTCCGCCGTGACCTGCTCCGCCAGACCCTCGCGCAGACCTTCGGGGGCTTCGCCAGCGAGCAGCCGTGGCGCTGGCCGTTCGGGGATCGGATCGCCACTGGTCTGGGAGGCGTCCCAGACGTAGGCCGGGCGCACGCCGACCATGCGGGAGCGCACGACCTCACCGGGCTTCGGCTTCTCACCCCGGTTCAGACGCCGCCAGGAGTCCGGATCGGCCGGGTTCGTCGAGGCGAACCTGCCAGTGACCGGGGCGAGGATCTGATACCCGGCCTGGCCCTTCTCGACCTGTCGGCCCAGCTGCTGCCACTGCTTGTATCCCGCGACCAGGGTGGGGAACGGTTCGGGCACCCCGCCGGCCTCGAATGCGGCCTGGTGCTGCTCCCAGATCAGGCAGACGTTGTTGAAGCTCCGCGACCGGAACCGGGCAGCGAACCGCATCGCATCGGCCCAGTTCTCACCGGTGACCAGCCGTTCGACGGCACCGGTGAGCTTCTCGTGGAGCTCGTCGAGCTTCGCTTCCCGCTGTTGGCGGGCTTCCTCCCTCGTCGCCATCGTCGGCCTCCTCTCGGCAGGCCAGCCGCGAGGTCGCGGCTGGCCTTGCACCAGCGAGGTGAGCCAGGAGCTTCCGGCGAGTCAGACGGTCAGCGAACGGAACAGTCGGTAGGTTGGCCGTCAGGACACGGGCGGCACCTGACGTGGACCTACTGGCGTATCAGCCTCAGAGCCTGCGTAGGGCTGGAAGCAGCTGAGTCCGGTCGGACGCCGGACGAAGTGATGATTTCCCGGACGACTCTGCTGCTATCTATCCGCGACAACCGGGCGCATGGAGCGGTAGCGACTCGGGCTGAGCCCGACGTGCTCGATGAATGCCTCCGTCGCCCGTGAACGGCTGGACCAGCCGACGCAACGACCTACTGCTGCGACAGAAAGATCGGACTCGCGCAGCAGCCTGGCCATCTCCTGCACGCGAAGCATCGTCAGATACGCGATCGGGGTCTTCCCGAAGGCATCGACGAACACACGGGTCAATTGCTGCGGGGAGAGCCGCACCCTCTCGGACAGCTCGTGGAGTGTCCACCTATAGGCGACGTTTTCATGCAGTGCCTCCCGTGCCAGCAGCGCCTCCGGACGGAGAGGGGCTAACCTGCGACTGCGCGGCAGCACTGGACGCGCGCGTGCACGCTGCAATGGTGTCAGCCTCGCAGGCGAGACCTGGATGAATCGTCCGAGCACATCCATGACAGCGAACCAGAGTGCCTGGAGTCGGTTGAATCTCTCTCGGAACCGTCTCTCAACGCTGAGCGCGACCATCTCATCAATCCACGGCACAACCATCCCGGCCCGATCTCTGCCGAGTCGCAGGATCTGCGCTGGTTCAGAGTAGATCTTCTCCGCGAAACCGGGGGCGTCAAGCCGATCGTGCAGCACCGCAGAGTGCTGCCAGAAGAACTGATCGAGAGCGAAATCGGTATCGACACGGATCGACGTCACCGACACTTGGCACTCGGGCTCGCAGCTGAACAATACGTTCGGGCCGAGAAGGATCGCATCGCCCACGCTGACCGGCTGACGACCGAACTCGCTGAACATGATTGCCGAGCCCGACCTAATGAACAAGATGTTGAGGCAGTCGTAAACCACCGGGCCGACAGGCCGGTGGACGGCAAGCGTCTGGGCGACCAGCGGGCTACGCCAATGTGCATCACAGGAGTGCCTCGCTGCCTCTGGCGTGGCCGCGCACTCTTGCTGGCTCTTGTCTGATCCGCTCACTAATCTCGAACGCCTGTGGAGCCGGACGAGCTCGCCAGTTCCGAACCAACAGCAATAGCGCATGATCGCTGTGGGGCGGGAGTCGGTTTCGTACCAGTCTTCGCTGCCTTCGTCGATGCGGCAAGGCAGTCCACGGTTCTGATGAGCCGAGGGGTCACTACTCTCCGACGCGCATCGACAAAACCCAGCGGATCGCCCCGCAGCATCGGTGCACCACAAGGCACACCTCGGACGCTCCAACCATCGTTTGCAGCACTTGCGCGATGCAGCTCACACGATCGCCTCCCTCCTTGCGGAATACCTGACAGGGGTATAGCGTTGACTTGTACACGTACCCGGTAGGGGTACTACCGACATGCAAGGAGGATACCTGATGGCTTCGAACGATTACCAGGTGACGGGCATGACCTGCGGCCACTGCGAGATGTCGATCCGCGAGGAGGTCAGCGAGATCCCCGGCGTCCAGGACATCCAAGTCAGCGCGCAGACCGGCAAGCTCAACGTCACCGCCGAGGGTGAGATCGACGACGCCAAGGTCCTCGCGGCGGTCGAGGAGGCCGGCTACTCGGCGGTGCGCGTCTGATGAAGGCCGGAGGACGGCTCGCGCTCTACGGGGCCGGGTTGGTGGTGGCGTTTGGCGGGGCCTTCGGCCTCGCCGGCGCCGTCATTCCCGATAGCTTCGCAGCAGCATGGGCAGAAGGAAGTAACGTGAACGCACACGGTGAAGGGCACGGCGACGCTGCGCAGGAAACCGCGGAGCCCGCTCTGAACGGGGTCTCCGCAAGCGCGGACGGCTTCGTGCTCTCTCCGGTCCAGGCCCCCACGGCCGCAGGCGAGGATGGAGACCTGAGCTTCCAGATCCTCGACGAGTCCGGCGAACCGGTGACCGAGTACACCACCGCGCACGAGAAGGACCTGCATCTGATCGCCGTGCGCACCGACGGCGCCGGTTTCCAGCACGTGCACCCCGAACTCGACACGAGCACAGGCACCTGGTCGGTGCCGTGGACCTGGGACGAGGCGGGCACCTACCGCGTGTACGCCGACTTCACACCCGCGGGCGAGGAAGCCGAAGGCATCACTCTCACCCGCGCAATCGAGGTCGCGGGCGACTTCACCCCTGTCGAGACCGAGGCGCAGACCACCGACGAGGTCGACGGATACACCGTCTCCCTCAACGGCGACCTCACTGCGGGCACCTCAAGCGAGCTCACCATCTCGGTCGAGCGTGACGGTCAGCCGGTGACCACGCTGGAGCCTTACCTGGGCGCGTTCGGCCACCTGGTGGCGCTGCGCGAGGGTGACCTCGCCTACCTGCACGTCCACGCCGAGGGCGACGAGCCCCAGGCCGGGGACACGGCCGGACCCGAGATCCGATTCGCAGCGGAGGCCCCGACCGCCGACCGTTACCTGCTCTACCTGGACTTCCAGGTCGACGGGCAGGTGCACACCGCCGAGTTCGTGATCGACGCCGAGCACGGTGACGGCTCGAAGACAGACGATTCGCATTCCGACGGCCACTGACCCGCAGGGCTTGGCGTCGCACGAGAGCTGAGAAAGAAGGAAGAGGATGAGCACATCAGCGCCCCCAACGGGTGGGCCGGACATCGAGTTGGAGATCGGCGGGATGACCTGCGCCTCCTGCGCGAACCGGATCGAGAAGAAGCTGAACAAGCTCGATGGCGTCGCGGCCACCGTCAACTACGCCACTGAGAAGGCTAAGGTCACCGTGCCTGCCGGCTACGATCCGTCACTGCTGGTCGCCGAGGTCGAGAAGACCGGGTACACGGCCGCACTGCCCAAGCCCAAGGACACTACGGCGAACATGTCGGAGACCGAGGCCGGGGAGGAGGAAGACAGTGAGCTCACCTCGCTGCGGCATCGGCTGATCGGCGCGATCGTGCTCACTGTTCCCGTGATCGCGATGGCGATGATCCCCGCGCTGCAGTTCACGTATTGGCAGTGGGCCTCACTCGCCCTGGCCGCACCGGTGATCATCTGGGGAGCTTGGCCGTTCCACAAGGCGGCGTGGACGAACCTCAAGCACGGTGCGGCGACGATGGACACGCTCATCTCGATGGGTACCTCCGTCGCGCTGCTGTGGTCGCTCTATGCGCTCTTCCTCGGCACTGCCGGCACTCCCGGCATGACGCACCCCTTCGAGTTCACGATCGCTCCGTCGGATGGCGCGGCGAACATTTATCTCGAAGTCGGCGCGGGCGTGACGATGTTCATCCTCGCCGGCCGCTACTTCGAGAAGCGATCCAAGCGCCAGGCCGGGGCCGCGCTGCGCGCCCTCCTGGAGTTGGGCGCGAAGGAAGTCGCCGTACTCCGCGACGGCGTAGAGGTGAAGATCCCCACCTCTGAGCTGGCGGTCGGCGACGAGTTCATCGTCCGTCCAGGCGAGAAGATCGCCACCGACGGTCTCGTGACCTCCGGCTCCTCCGCGGTGGACGCCTCGATGCTCACCGGCGAGTCCGTGCCGGTCGAGGTCCGCGAGGGCGACTCGGTCACCGGTGCCACCGTCAACGCCGGCGGCCGCCTGGTCGTGCGGGCGACTCGTGTGGGTTCGGACACACAGCTCGCACAGATGGCGAAGCTCGTCGAGGACGCGCAGACCGGCAAGGCCGAGGTGCAGCGTCTGGCCGATCGTATCTCCGGCATCTTCGTGCCGATCGTCATCGTCGTCGCGTTCATCACCCTCGGCGCCTGGCTGGGAGGCGGGTTCCCCGTCGCTGCCGCGTTCACCGCAGCGGTCGCTGTGCTCGTCATCGCCTGCCCCTGCGCGCTGGGTCTGGCGACCCCGACCGCGTTGCTCGTCGGCACCGGGCGCGGTGCGCAGATGGGCGTCCTCATCAAGGGCCCGGAGGTGCTGGAGTCCACTCGCAAGGTCGACACCGTCGTGCTCGATAAGACCGGCACCGTCACCAGCGGCAAGATGACTCTGACCGACGTGATCACTGAGCCCGGTGTGGATCGTGCGGAGCTGCTGCGTTTCGCCGGTGCACTGGAAGACTCTTCGGAGCATCCGATTGCGCAGGCGATCGCCAAGGGCGCGACCCAGGAAGTCGGCCAGCTGCCTACTCCAGAGGACTTCGCCAATGTCGAGGGCAAGGGCGTGCAGGGCATCGTCGAGGGGACCCCGGTCGTCGTCGGCCGCGAGTCTCTGCTGGCGGACTGGTCGCAGAAGCTCTCTCCGGAGGTCGCACAGGCGAAGGCCCAGGCCGAGGGCGAGGGCAAGACGGTCGTCGCGATCGGCTGGGACGGTGCTGCGCGCGGCATCCTCGTCGTCGCCGACACCGTCAAGCCCACGAGCGCCGAGGCGATCCGCGGGCTCAAGGAGATCGGCCTGACCCCGGTGCTGCTCACCGGTGACAACGAGGCCGTGGCCCGCCAGATCGCGTCCGAGGTCGGCATCGACGAGGTCATCGCCGAAGTGCTACCCAAGGACAAGGTCGACGTCGTCACTCGCCTCCAGGAAGAGGGCAAGATCGTCGCGATGGTCGGCGACGGCGTCAACGACGCCCCCGCGCTCGCGCAGGCTGATCTGGGCCTGGCGATGGGCACCGGCACGGACGTCGCGATCGAGGCCTCCGACATCACGCTCGTGCGCGGTGACCTGCGGGCCGCCGTCGACGCGATCCGCCTGTCCAGGAAGACCCTGTCGACGATCAAGACCAACCTGTTCTGGGCATTCGCCTACAACACCGCCGCGATCCCGGTCGCTGCGCTCGGCATGCTCAACCCCATGCTCGCAGGTGCGGCGATGGCGTTCTCCAGCGTCTTCGTCGTCGGCAACAGCCTCCGCCTGCGCGGGTTCACGAGCGTCGCCTCGAAGTGACGTACGAGAACCCACCCATCCACACGAATCCAATAACGAAGGAACACCAGAGAATGAGCAGCTGCTGCAGCACGAACGAGACCAACCCGGCCGTGGAGAACGGTGGACGCGAGAACCTTCTTGGCGGGGGCGCCGATGACATGACCACCTGCCCGGTCATGGTCGGCACCCCGGTCAGCAAGAAGACCGCCGAGGCCGTCGGCCTCTACCGCGACTTCGAGGATGAGCGCTACTACTTCTGCTGCGCTGGTTGTGGGCCTGCGTTCGATTCGGACCCGGCCAAGTACGCCGCCAACATGGCGTAATCCACCAGCGTGCGGGGTGCCGCGGCACCGCTGCGGCACCCCGCCACCTGATCGGAGCGAACCGACATGACCACTACGACTCCCACCACCGAAACCCACCTCGACACCTGCCCCGCAGGAGGCGACGGCGACGCGTCCGTCCACGGATACATCAGCGATAAGACGAAGTACCGCAATCGTCTGCGGCGCCTCGAAGGCCAAATCCGCGGCATCGATCGGATGGTCGACGAGGACCGCTACTGCATCGACATCCTCACCCAGATCTCCGCAGTCACCAGGGCACTCGAAAATGTCGCCCTCGGCCTGCTCGACGATCACCTCAAGCATTGTGTCCTCGACGCCGCACTCGCCGGCGGACCAGTGAGCGAGCAGAGGCTCGGCGAGGCGTCCGAGGCCATCGCCCGCCTCGTGCGCTCCTGACGCCGGCGCATCAGTTCGATCACGACCAGCAGTTCAGGAGTTCTTCTATGACCCCACAGCACGTTCTCATCCTCGGCTCGGGAGCAGCCGGGGCCGCAGCCGCCCGCACTCTCGCCTCACGCGACGATGTCCGGGTGACGCTGGTGACCCGCACCGGGGAGACGCCCTATACGCGGATGCTCATCAAGGGAATCGCGTTCGGTCCGACACCGCCGGAGATGATCAAGCTCCCGCTGCCTCAGATCGAGGTCATCGCCGACACCGTGCTCAAAGTCGATACCTCGGCGAAGCAGGTCCAGCTGACCTCCGGCGCACAGGTCTCCTACGACGCGCTCATCGTCGCGACCGGGAGTATGCCTCGCTCCCTGCCCGCTGACGTGTTCGGCGGCGAAGACGCCGGACAAGGGCGGGTCACCGCTCTTCACTCCGTGGAGGATGCCCTGGGCATCCGAAAGCTGCTGACCGGACTGGGGCGACCCGCGCGGGTAGCGATCTACGGCGGTGGAATCATCGCAGCCGAGACAGCCTCGTCTCTGCAAGCCGACGGACACATGGTCACGCTGGTCTCCCGCAGTTCAGTTCCCGGCGTCGGAGCGTTTGGGGCGCCCGTGGCTGAGCGCCTCGCCGCCGACCATGCCGCCAAGGTGCAGGCCCGATTCGGTCGCACTCTCCAGCATGTCGACGAAACAGAATCCGGTGTCACCATCACCCTCAACGACGGAAATCCCGTCGTGGCTGACTTCCTTCTCCTCGCGCTCGGCACGACGCCCGCAGCCCCGTCACCGTGGACGAACGGTATCGACGTCGACGATCACCTCCGCGCCGCGGCAGAACACGTCTACGCAGCCGGAGGTGTGGCCACGCACCACGACGAGGCACTGGGCGCCTGGCGCATCGACCATTGGGAAGACGCCGCCGCACAGGGTGCGCATGCCGCGCAGGCCGCATTGCACGACCTCGGCATTAGCGACGATCCGGGCGCCTACCTGCCACGCAGCCCTTACATGGCAATGGTCTACGGTCAGATGATCTCCGGAGTCGGGTACACAGCCGGCGCAGACGCCCACCTGGAAGCCGGTGAGGAGTTCATCGTCCGCCACGAGACCGACGGCATCGTCGTCGGCGTCACTGGCATCGACGCAGTCGGCACCGTCTACCAGTGGGGGCAGCAGCTCCACGGCGTGCGGGCATAGGCGATGGCGGGAGACTGTATTAGGCAGATCCCACGGCGGGGCTTCGTGCTCTCGCTGGCAGCGACCATTCTCATGATGGCCGCTGCCAGCGCGCCGTCCTTGTTCTACCCCCAGATCGCCGAACGGCTCGGACTCATCCCCGTCGCCACCACACTCGTGTTCGCGGTCTACACCTTCACCCTCCTGGCCGCGCTGCTCTACCTCGGACCACTCTCCGACCACGTCGGCCGACGTCCGGTCGTGGCCGCCGGTTCTTTGGCGCTGGCGCTGAGCGTGGCCATGTTCTGGTTCGCCGGTAGCCTCGCGGCGCTCCTGGTCGCCCGAGCCTTGCAAGGGCTCGCAGCGGGTCTGCTGATCCCGGCGCTGTCGGCGATGATGATCGACTTCGAGTCCCCGTCGCATCGGAACATCGCAGCCCTGTGGAACACGATCGGCCCGATGATTGGCCTTGGGGCCGGGGCTCTCGGTGCTGCGCTTCTCCTCGATCTCACCTCCGAACCGACAACTGCCGTCTTCGGGTCGCTCGTGCTTGCCTTCCTCATCGTGGCAACGGTCGTGTGGAGCACACCGGAACTGGCCCCGAAGACCCGGATACGACGTGGCGACCTCCGTCCGCGGTTCACCGTGCCACCGCACCTGCGCCGCATGTTCACCGCCGGAGTGCCCGTGATCATCGCCGGGTGGGCGACCAACGGGCTTTTCCTCGCGCTCGGAGCCGACCTCGTCGGCAGTGAGCTTGGGGGCTCCACGCACACCCAAGCTGGGATCGTCATCTTCGCACTGGCGATCTCCGGAGTCACCGCCTCGTCCGTCCTACAGCGGCGTTCCGCCCGCACCATCAGCCTGTATGCGACCAGTGCCCTGGCGTTCGGCACCGCAGTGAGCATCGGCGCCCTCGCACTCGGTTCCTACTCAGCCTATGTCGCCTCGGTCGCGATCGTCGGTTCCGGGTTCGGCACAGCGTTCCTCGGGGTACTACGCACACTCATGCCCCACACGGCATCGTCGGAACGCGCCGCCGTGATGGCTGTGATCTACACAGTTGCCTACCTGGCATTCGGCGTGCCCACCATCGTCGCCGGATTGCTCGTGCCGGTGCTCACCCTGTCGGGGACGATGACGATCCTCGGTGCGATCATCATCGCCCTCAGCCTCGTCGCCACCGTCCTGCGCCTGCGCATCCCGCACCCGGCCGCAGGCCCGGCAGAGACTGACGACTTCCCCGAGCCTCCCACCGGCTCTCACCGCCGATCCGCACCCGACCGAGAGGAGCAGCCATGACCTACGTGATCGCGCTTCCCTGCGTGGACGTCAAGGACCGCGCCTGCATCGACGAATGTCCTGTCGACTGCATCTACGAGGGCGAACGCTCGCTCTACATCCACCCCGACGAATGCGTCGACTGCGGAGCCTGCGAACCGGTCTGCCCCGTCGAGGCCATCTACTACGAAGACGACCTGCCCGACGAATGGTCTGACTACTACAAGGCCAACGTCGAGTTCTTCGACGAGTTGGGTTCTCCCGGAGGAGCCGCGAAGATCGGACCGACGGGCTTCGACCATCCCCTCATCGCCGCATTGCCCATCCAACACGAGCAGACCCTCTGAGAAGGGGCTTCCGATTGATCCATACCGACACAACACACAATCCTTGACTAGTACCCCCTAGGGGTATATGGTAGGCATATTGATGAAAGGAAATGACATGCAGAGGAGACTGCGAACAGGACTGGCAGCGGGAGCGCTCGGAGTGGCGCTCGTGCTCGCCGGTTGCGCCAGCGGAGCAGACGACGACCAGCAGACCGACCCTTCGGCTACTGAGGAGCATCAGGGCCACGGCGGCAACAACGCAGAAAGCGGTGATGAGGAGATGGAGCACCCGATGGACGGCGGACCGGCACCCGAGGGTATCGCCGAAGCCAGTGAGCCCACCTACCCTGTCGGTACCGAGGTGCAGCTCACGGCCGACCACATGGAAGGCATGGAAGGGGCTACAGCAACGATTTCCGGCGCATTCGACACGTACACGTACTCCGTGAACTACACGCCCGCAGGTGGCGGCGACCCCGTCACTGATCACAAGTGGGTCGTGCAGGAAGAAATTGAGGATGCCGGCGACGAGCGTCTGGCCGACGGCACAGAGGTGACTCTGCTCGCCGAGCACATGGAAGGCATGGAAGGCGTAAAGGCCACCATCGCTTCGTCCACCGATGAGACGGTCTACATGGTCGACTACGAGACGGACGGCATGAAGATGACGAACCACAAGTGGGTCGTCGAGAGCGAGATCCAACCAGCGTCCTGAGCCGACGTTCGCTTGCCCGGCCACCGGGTGAGCGGCAATCGGCCTGGCTCGATGACGGAGGAGAGGAATCATGACGGACCCGAACTCACACCAGCACCACGGCCATGAAACCGATACACCCGCCCACGGCGAGCATCACCACGGGTCTGTGTCCGCGCACGCCTCGGCGGATGCGCACGGCACGCGCGAGGGTCAGCACACCGGGCATCAGGGCCACGCCATGGACCACGGGCAGCACTCAGGCCACACGGGCCTCGACGAGCACGGCGGCCACGATGAGCATGCCCAGCACGGTGGGCACGGAGATCACAGCGGCCATGGCGGGCACGGGGACCACGTTGGCCAGTTCCGCCGGCTGTTTTGGATCAACCTCGTCATCGCCATCCCCGCGGTTGCCCTCTCACCGATGTTCGCCATGCTGCTGGGCTACGAGGTCCCCGGCTGGGCGGGCTGGGTCGCCGCGGCACTGGGCACCGTCATGTACGTCTGGGGCGGCAGGCCCTTCCTCACCGGTGCCGTCAGCGAGTTGAAGTCCCGCAAGCCCGGGATGATGCTACTCATCGCTCTGGCGATCACGGTGGCCTTCTTCGCCTCCTGGGCCGCCACGCTCGGGCTCGTCCATCACGAGCTCGAATTCTGGTGGGAACTGGCGCTGCTGATCGTCATCATGCTGCTGGGCCATTGGATCGAGATGCGCTCCCTGGCCCAGACCACCTCGGCGCTCGACTCGTTGGCGGCACTGCTGCCAGACGAGGCCGAGCGCGTCGAGGGCGAGAACGTCGTCAAGGTGGCCCCAGCCGACCTCGACGTGGGCGACGTGGTCATCGTGCGCCCCGGCGGCAGCGTCCCGGCCGACGGAACCATCGTCGACGGCCGCGCCGACATGGACGAGTCCATGATCACCGGCGAGTCCCGCCCGGTCTCTCGCGGCGAGGGCCAGACCGTCACCGCCGGCACCGTCGCCACCGACTCCGGTCTGCGGGTGGAGATTACCGCCACCGGTGACGACACCGCCCTGGCCGGCATCAACCGGCTCGTCGCCGAGGCGCAGAACTCATCCTCCCGCGCCCAGCGGATCGCCGACAAGGCCGCGGCCTGGCTGTTCTGGTTCGCTCTTGGCGCGGCGCTGGTCACTGCGGTCGTCTGGACGCTCATCGGCATGCCCGACGAGGCCGTCGTGCGCACCATCACCGTGCTCGTCATCGCCTGCCCCCACGCCCTCGGCCTGGCGATCCCGCTGGTCGTCTCCATCGCCACCGAGCGAGCCGCCCGCGGAGGCGTCCTAGTGAAGGACCGCCTGGCGCTGGAGTCCATGCGGCAGGTCGACGCGGTGCTGTTCGACAAGACCGGCACGCTGACCAAGGGCGAGCCCACCGTCACCGGCGTCGAGCCGACCGGCGAACTCGACGCCGACCAGGTCCTCGCCCTCGCTGCCTCGGCCGAGGCCGACAGCGAGCACCCGCTCGCCAAGGCCATCGTCACCGCCGCCAAGGACAAGGGCCTTGCCCTCCAGCAGGCCAGCGGCTTCTCATCCTCGCCCGCCGTCGGCGTCACCGCGACCGTCTCCGGCCAGGAGGTCCGCGTCGGCGGGCCCCGGCTGCTCGAGGAGACCGGTCAGCACGAGGTCGGCACGGCCGAGGCATGGCGCTCCGAGGGCGCGATCATTCTGCACGTTCTCCGCGGCGGCCAGGTGGTCGGCGGGCTGAGGCTCGCCGACGAGGTCCGGCCAGAATCCCGCGACGCCGTCGACGCCCTCCACGCCCTCGGTGTCGAGGTCGTCATGATCACCGGCGATGCCGAGGCGGTCGCGAACGAGGTCGGACGGGAGCTCGGCATCGACCGCGTCTTCGCCGGCGTGCGCCCGGAGGACAAGTCCGCGAAGGTCTCCCAGCTGCAGGAAGAGGGCAAGAGGGTCGCGATGGTCGGCGACGGCGTCAACGACGCCCCGGCTCTGGCGCAGGCCGATGTCGGCATCGCGATCGGCGCGGGCACCGATGTCGCCATCGCCTCGGCCGGGGTGATCCTGGCCAGTTCCGACCCACGCAGCGTGCTCTCGATCATCCAGCTGTCGCGACGCGCATACGGCAAGATGAAGCAGAACCTGTGGTGGGCCGCCGGCTACAACCTTCTTTCGGTGCCGTTGGCGGCCGGTATCCTGGCACCGGTGGGATTCGTCCTGCCAATGTCGATCGGCGCGATCCTGATGTCAGCCTCCACCGTGGTTGTCGCGCTCAACGCCCAGCTGCTGCGGCGCATCGACCTCACACCCGAAGCCAGCACGCGTTCCGTCCTGGAGCGCCAGAAGTAAGGACATGCCCATGTCTGTCGATACCGATTCCCACCAGCACGGCTACATCAGCGACAAGGAGCGCTATCTCGGCCGCATGAAGCGCATCGAAGGACAGGCGCGTGGGATCGCGAAGATGATCGATGAGGAGAAGTACTGCATCGACATCCTCACCCAGGTCTCCGCTCTGACCCGTGCCCTCCAGGGGGTTGCGACTGGTCTGCTCGACGACCATCTCAAGCACTGCGTGCTTGATGCCGCCAAGCTCAGCGACGAGGCGGCCGTCGAGAAGATCCAGGAAGCCACCGACGCCATCAACCGGCTCGTTCGCTCCTGAACCCGGACCCCGATCACCGCGTTCCAGGACACGGCGGGCACAAACCCTCAGGATGCCAGCGCGCTTGCTCCTTGCCGACGCGCCGTCCGCCCGCGACGCGCTCACCTTCGCTAAGCGGGCCGCGCAGGCCGGTGCCCATGGCGTGCGCTTGCAGGCCGCGGCCGGGCTGCTGCGCATGAGCGCAGCCGCGCTAACGCCCCGTGGTCCGCTCGACCGCACTCCTACGATCCTCGTCCTTCGCACGCTCCGCTCCGACCCTCAGCTGCAGTGCGACGTCACCGTGGAAACGTTGACCGCGACCGCCGACCCTCTTACCCTGGCGTTGCCGGAAACCGCGCTGGCACCCGCCTGGACCAGCGTCGAACCCCCGCAACACGGGTGGAGACTTATTGCGGATGTGTCCAGCCTGACGCTGATGCGCAGCGCCCGTGCCGGCATCGAGGCCGTCGCCCAAGCACTTCCCGACAAACCCGGCGACGATGTCGTCCGCAAGATCCGGGGCACGGTTTGGGGTACCCCGGACACGGCACTCGCATCGCTGCCACAAGGCGTTGCGTTCGCCGCCTACGTCTTCGGGTTCCTCAGCCGAGGAAACGGGGCCACGATCTCAACCGCCGGCCGTTGGACGCGGTTGACCCTCCCGACTGGACACGTGCTCCTGCGCGGACCCGTCGCCTCTGGCCTCACCCCGATCCGCCGCACCCGGCCACGCGTTTCCGAGTCCGTCACATCGATTGAATAACCCTTGATACCCTATAGGGGTATGGGGTAGTATTGATGACTATGAAGAAGGTTGAGCACGTGCACGCCACGTATGACACACCGCATCTGAATGCGGCGGTCGGAGTCTTCGCGTTGCTGGCGAATCCGGTGAGTGTGAAGATGATCCTCGCCATTCGCGACATCGAGGTCTCTGCCAATCATCTGGCGGACATCGTCGACCTTCCCGTCGACCAGACCTCCCACGAGCTTCACCGCCTGGAGTCGGCCGGGATCGTGAGTCGGCAGCGACGCGAGTCCGGCGACTTCTACCTATTGAACGGTGTGCATGCCGGGGCGCTGGCTGAGGCTGCGATCTTCCATGCCGAACATCAGCAGCAGGAACGCACTCGTGCGGGTTCTCCCACCTCGAACTCGCGACCGAACTGACAGAGGAGGCATCATGCCCCGTTTTTCCCGATTGACCCCTGAGACCGCAGTGGGGGCCTCACGAGACTTGCTCGGCGATCTCGTCGAGCGGCACGGCCAGGTCGGAGACATGGTCTCGACGATGGCGCACTCCCCGGCGGTGCTCGGCGGCTATCTGCAGCTGAGCAAAGCCATGCGTCGCGCCAAGCTCGACCGTAAGGTCAGCGAGCTCGTTTCGATCGCCGTGCAGTCGAAGCAGGGATGCGGAATGTGCCTGGCCTCGCACATCAGCGCGGCACGATCGCTCGGGGTCAGCGATGACGAGATCGCACTCGCCCAGCAGGGTACGGCGATGACCGGCCCGGTCGCGGCGATGATCGCGCTCGGCCTCCAGATCTACCGTGAGCCTACGTCGATCACCGACGAGCAGATTGACGAGCTTCGGGGATACGGGTACAGCGACCGTGAGATCTCTGATGTCGTCGGGGTCGTGTCGCTGAACATTCTCACCGGCGCCTTCAACCTGGTTGCTGGCCTCACGCCGGGCGACTGACTTCGCCGGCGACTTGGTGCCTTGGCCGAGAGGATAGGCAGCGGTCTGCAAAACCGTTTACACGGGTTCGAATCCCGTAGGCACCTCCACTTCCCGCTGAGCCCAATAGGACACACGTCGTTGGAGGCGAGTGATGGAGAGCCAGCACATCTTCAACGGTGACATGACACGCGTCGCGCGCATCCTCGTGAAGGTGAGCGCCCAATATATTGCCCGTGAAGCCAACGTGACCAAGGAAGAGTTGCGCGACTTCGAGAAGGGGCGACACGACTTGTCGTAGAAGAAGCAGGAGCGTGTGCGGGCCGCCCTCGAAGAATTGGGGGCAGAGTTTCTGCCTGACGGACCCAACGGCGGCTACGGCATCCGTCTGAAGTTCGGCCGCTCCAGGATCTACTCACTTGAACGTTGCGAGGGCGAGGGCGGGCCGCGGCTCACAACAGAGTCTGATCGTCGGACCCAGGCCCATGTGCCCTTCTCGGAACCGGATTCAAACCTACCTTTTCACCTGGAAGATCGCACCACGGCCTCACTGCGCATCCTGGTGCCGTTGCGCCTGGGCCGGCTTTGGCCGTCACACCTTGCCTCTGTTCCAGGAATGGAAGCGTGGGCACGCTGAGCTCATCGAATACAGTCGCCCGACGGACCCGATCTGGGCCCTGCGCGACGGGGGCGATCGATGCCGCACTCATCCGCTCTTCTTCACCCAAACGTGCCATTGGTCCGGGTTTGGAGCGGTTACCGCTGTTCACCGAACGCCTGGTTGCATCGGTGACGAGTACCGACTCGCGTGCCCGGCAGGAGTCGGTGACCCTAGCCGATCTCGCTGACGGGCCGGTGGCGGTCTGCGCGACCGCTCCGACGGCCACCGGGGAGCTGTGGAGTACGACTGCTCGCATGCCGCGCACGATCTCGGTGGCGAACACGGACGAGTGGTTAACCCGCATCGCTGTCGGCGACGCCATCGGCATCACTGCAGAGGCGACAACGCACAATCACCGCGCGCCGGAGGTGGTCTATCTGCCCATCGAGGATGCCCCACGGGTGACCGTGGCGCTGACCTGGCCAGGGCAGAGGAGGAGCCACCCGCAGGTAGGGGTCTTCGCCACCTGCGCACAGGACTACTTCACCCGACTCATCGACATCGGCTCCCCACCCCGCCTGCTCTCCACCGGGGCCGATGGTCAGCTGACGTAGCTCCCCACTGCAGCTATGCGACCGACCATCCCCCAGGTAGCCCATCCTCGGGTGCGACGGGACCCCTGAGCTTCATTCCGTGTCGGAGCAACAGATCACACTCGACAATATCGCTCTAGCGCGATATGATCGCCCTATGACGATGATTCAAGAGGAGGGGGCAACCCTCGACGAAGTGGCGACAGTAGCGTACGCCCACCTGTTCCAGGCATTTGCGGAGCCGACGAGGTTAGCGATCGTGCAGCACCTCGCCTCCGGGGAGCACCGGGTCCGGGACCTGGTCGAGCACATGGGCCTGGCCCAGTCCACGGCGAGCAAGCATGTCGGCTTCCTCGTCGAGTGCGGCCTGGCGACGATGCGCCCGGAAGGGCGCTCCACCTGGTACTCGCTGGCACAGTCCGAGCTCCTGCGTACCCTCATCGCCGCTGCCGAACGCCTCCTCGATGCCACCGGCACGCAGGCCCTGCTCTGCACGCACCTGCGACTCCCACATACCCACCACGCGACAGATACGGACAAGAAGTAGTCATGGGCGCAGGACACAATCACGGCCCCGCCGCCAGCGAGACCGGTCACCCCGGAGATTTCCGCAAGAAACTCTGGATCGCATTCTCGATCACCGCGACGATCGTCGTCGCCCAGGCCATCGGCTCGATCATCACCGGCAGCCTCGCACTGCTGACCGACACCGCCCATGCCATTACCGATGCCTCCGGGCTGCTGGTCGCACTGATCGCCGCGACGCTGATGCTCAAGCCCGCCAACTCCAAGCGCACCTGGGGGTTCCGGCGTATCGAAGTGATCGCAGCCCTCGGACAGTCGGCACTGCTGCTGGCGGTGGGCACCTACGCCGCCATCGAAGGCATCCGGCGACTGTTCGAGCCGCCGGAGGTGCCCGCAAGCGAACTGCTGATATTCGGCATCATCGGCCTGGTCGCGAACATCATCGCCATCACCATCCTCGCCTCCAGCCGCGGTTCGAACTTCAACATGCGTGCCGCGTTCCTCGAAGTTCTCAATGATGCCCTCGGGTCGCTCGGAGTGATCATCGCGGCGATCGTCATCGCCACGACCGGGTTCATGCAGGCCGATGCCATCGCCGGACTGCTTATCGCCACATTGATCGTGCCTCGCGCGTTCAAGCTCATGCGCGAGACCACCGGCGTCCTTATGGAGTTCACTCCCAAGGGCCTCGACCTCGACAAGGTGCGTTCGCACATCCTCGAACTTGACCATGTCAAAGATGTCCATGACCTGCACGCCTCCACCGTGGCGACCGGCCTGCCGACCCTGACCGCCCACGTCGTCGTCGACGACGAGTGTTTCACCGACGGTCATGCCGCGCAGACGCTCCACGAGATCAAAGATTGCGTCGCAGGACACTTCGAGGTCTCCATCCATCACTCGACCTTCCAGATCGAGACCGAGCACATTGCCGAACATGAACCGGAAATCAGCAAGCACGACTGAACGCAGTGCCCCCTCCCGGGCTCGTTCCGGGGGGCTTCCGCGTCACGCAGGTAGGCACTACCCCTATGGGGTAGTATGGCCAATTGGCACCACGGCAGACACGGCAAGGAATCCCATGAAAAACTTCAGGCCATTCCCGAAGTACGGCGGAACGAAAACCGCTGCAATCACCGTCGTGGTCGGCGCTTTCCTGCTCACCGGATGCACGGCCGCCAACGACTCACCCTCAGCCTCCTCGGCCAGCGGAGCCGAGATCCTTGCCGAGAACGGTCTCGATGGCCTCGACGTGCGTGAGCTGGTCGAAACGCTCGATGCGATCCCGCTGGACGAACGCACGGAGACCTTGACCACGTCGATCACTGCGGAGGCGGTCACGCTCACCGATCAGCACGAACACACGGCAGAGGTGCGGTTGCCAAGTAACGAAATCTACGTATCCGTCGCCCCGTATCGGTCGCAGCCCCATGATTGCTACTACCACAGCCCGACCGGATGCCTGGGTGAGCTGCGCAACGCAGACGTGGCCGTCACGGTGACGGATGCGACGACCGGCGAGACGATCGTCGACGAGGAGATGAGAACCCTCGACAACGGCTTCGTCGGGATCTGGCTGCCCCGAGGCATCGAGACGTCGATCTCGATCACCCACGACGGCCAGACCGCCACCTCCAAACTTTCGAGCGTCGACGACGATGCGCAAACCTGCTTGACCACGATGCGACTGGCCTGAAACCAGCACCACGGGAATACCCCCAGGGGGTAGGGTGTTGTGGTGTGCGTGCGGTCTATCGCACGCAACGTGTAACAGGAAGGAAATCAGTCCCATGAGCGAAGTCACCACCGTCGACACCCAGACCTTCGATGAGGTTGTGCTCCAGAGCGACGTACCCGTTCTCGTGGACTTCTGGGCAGCCTGGTGCGGCCCGTGCCGTGCAATCGCGCCGGTCCTGGACCAGATTGCTGCCGAGCAGGATGGAAAGCTTCTCATCGCCAAGCTCAATGTCGACGAGAACCCCGACATCGCCTCGCGCTACAACATCAGTTCGATCCCTGCGATGAAGGTCTTCGACAAGGGTGAGATCGTGCGCGAGATCATCGGGGCGATGCCGAAGCCGCAGATCGAGCAGCGCCTCGAAGGTATTATCTGAGGCTCGGCCGTCGAACTGTTCCCGAACTCCGCCGATCGTTGCGCGGCAGTTGACGATCGCCCAAATCGGCGTGGTTCCATACGTAGTCCAAGACTGCGCAGGGCAAGGAGCGCTTGAAGTGGCAGGACCCCGTTACCCAACGCGGTGTTCTGCTGATTTGCAGTCAGATCACCCATCGGGTCGGTGATCCATCCGACTGGCAGACCTATAAGCCATTCCACGAACTCCGGCGACGAACGTGGCCCTCTGTCCTCGTTCAGAACTGCGGGGGCAGGGGCGCCGCGTCGGGTGATGTGCTCCCATCGTGCGACGGCGTCGGCGTATCGCCCCCAGCGACGAAGATGCTGTCGACTAGCGCGAACAGGGTCTCCGCTGCGTTCGAGTTGATGGTCGAGCCGCCCGGTCCGTTAAGTGCGAGGTCGATTATCTGATGACTCAGTGCGATAGTGCCGCCGCGGGCTCTGACCGTCTCCATCGTCTCTCCGCCCCGAGAGGAGTCCGTTGCTAGCGGCGTCCGGAACAGCGCCCCTGCGGTAGGCGACGATGAAGATACGGAAGCGATGGTGATCAGCGCCGGAAAGTGAAGCCGGTAGGCCGATCCATCGTGCGTCATACCGCAAGTCGGCCAGGTCTCCGAGTACGGCGCCTGCCGTCCGAAGAGGTCGGGCTGATGCGTCCCCCAGACCGCACGGGTCGGATGCCAAGTCGCAAACGGTTGCATGGCCAGCGGCTGTAGGATCACGGTCAACGGGTCCACTTGATACCCCTTCGCGGGTCGGGTAGCGGGGGCCGAGAGCAACCCCTTACGTTCTCGATCACGACGCACGCGGGTTGCAGCTCCTCGATTGCGCGTGCCATGCACGACCAGAGCCCCGAGCGAGTACCTGGCGCGATGCCTGCACCCTTGCCGACGATTGAGACGCCCTGGCAGGGGAAGCCGCTTATCACGATTTCGACCGGCGGTACGGTACTCCAGTCTATGACGGAGATGTCGCCGAGGTTTGGGGCATCCGACCAATTGTGAGAGAAGACTTGCGCGACCGAGGTGTTGATCTCGGAGAACCAGACCGTATCCCCCACCAGTGGCGTGTTCGACGGCAAGGTCGAGCCCTCCGTACCCGCTGAAGGTCGAGCCAATTCGCGGCGAGGAAACGGGGGGAAGTGCGACGTGCAGACACAAGTTGCTCCGGGTGATTGGCTTTCCCGGTGCTGAGCGGTTGCCTGCCCTACCGGTCTGGTTGCTGCCAGGTAAGCGAGTCCGTCTCCGGCGCCGAACTTCTCCAGCGCTTCCCACTCACCTCCCTGTCACCTGCGCGACCCTTACCGGGCTTCCCACGGCATAATTTTTGGCTCGGCGTTCTCTCGTCGCCAGCCTGATCACCTACCGCTCAGAGTTGGTCCACACCTCTTGCAGATCAAGGTGTCAACCCAGGTTGACAAGGCTTCGCGGCGGCGGGATCGCGCGGTCACCTGGAGATCGACAGGCCCCGCGGCGGGCCGAGCGAAGGGACAGGAGACAGGTCATGGTGGAACGGGTGGAGCTCGCGATCACGGAGGCTGAGCGAGGCAAGATCGCTGACGATCTACGTCGTTACGGCGCCTACCATGAGCGCACGGGAGTCGATCTCTGGAACGTGTTCACGAAGCAGAAGCCGCACGAGCTGGAGCCTCCGAACCTCACGCAGGAGATCAAGGGCAGGACTGCCTCGCACCACGCGGTTGCTGAGAGCTGCATGGCGATGGCCTCCGTCATCGAGAGCGAGAACCCGTTGCTGCTCACTCCGGAGACGGTCCAGCTCATCCAGGAAGCCTTCGGCGACATCTACGGTGGCGAGTTCCCCCTTGGGCCGCTCGCACGGCAATGTTCTCCCGCATGGCCTCCCGTCGCATGAGTGAGGCCGCCGGGAACGGATCGTTTGCTCTCGCTGAGTTCGTTGTGGTGAACGCGGAGCTGCAACCCTCTGATGCCGAGCGCTACGAGGTCGCGATCATGCACTACCTGACCGAAGCCAACGCGAAGATCAGCGAGCAGCTCGCCGAGTTGCGCACAAGCATGGACGGTCTGAACGAGCAACTCTAGGCGCAACGGCGCGAGATCGACCAGTTGCGCAACCCCAGTGCAACACGCCGACAGCTCCCGAACCCCTTTCGCTCGACCTTCGAGCCCACCGTGCAGGCTCCCCGGCGGCGCGGCCCGTCCGACGACGGGCCGGCCCTGTAGCCAACCTCCGGCATTGAGGCTCACACCGATGCCGTGGTGAGTCTGTCCACCTGGTCTGCATGACGGTCTCGATGCGGGTGATGAGCGCGGGCGACGGGTACAAGTACCTGATGCGCACGATCGCTGCCGCCGACGGCGACCGCTCCCTCTCGACCCCGTTGACCAGGTATTACACGGAAGAGGGAACACCACCGGGCACTTGGATCGGGTCGGCCCTTCGCGGCCTCGGAGACGGGCGGATCGCTCTCGGCGATGAGGTCTCGGAGTCGCAGTTGCAGTTGCTGATCGGGATGGGCCGCGATCCCGTCAGCGGCGACCCGCTCGGGCGGGCCTTCCCACGGTACGTCTCGGTCGCCGACCGGATCGAGAAGCGCGCCGCCGACCTCGACCCCGGCCTGGGGATGGGTGAGCGTGCCGAGCAGATCAGCCAGATCGAGGCCGAGGAGAACGAGCGGGGCAACCGCCGTGCGGTCGCGGGGTTCGACTACACGTTCTCGGTGCCGAAGTCCGTCTCCGTGCTGTGGGGCGTGGCCGACGCCGGCACGCAGGCCCTGATCGCCCAGGCGCATCACGAGGCGATCGCCGAGGTCGTGAACTTCATGGAGCGCGAGGTCGCCGCGACCCGCACCGGCTACACCGCCGCCGACGGCGCGGTCGCCCAGGTCGACGTGACCGGACTGATCGCCACGGCCTTCGATCACTACGACAGCCGCTCCGGGGACCCGCAGCTGCACACTCACGTCGTGATCTCCAACAAGGTCCAGACCGCGTTGGACGGACGATGGCGGTCACTGGATGGCCGCCCGATGCACGCGGCGGTCGTCGCGCTCTCGGAGCATTACAACGCGGTCCTGGCCGACCGCCTCACCGGCACGCTCGGCGTGGAGTGGGAGGCGCGGGATCGGGGCCGGGACCGTAACCCGGCGTGGGAGATCACCGGGGTCAGCGAGGAGCTGATCGAGGAGTTCTCCTCCCGCGCCCGCGATATCGATGCCGAGACCGACCGGCTCATCGCCGCCTACACCGCCGAGCACGGCCGCCGGCCCTCGGCGCGGACGATCGTGCGCCTGCGCGCCCAGGCCACCCTCGCCACACGCCCCGAGAAACAGGTCCATTCCCTGGCCGACCTGACGAGCGGCTGGCGTGAGCGGGCAGGTCGTCTGCTGGGTGAGGACGCGACCGGCTGGGCCGGCGGCCTTCTCGCCGAGGCGCAGCAGGTGCGGCCGTTGCGGGCTGATGATGTGCCGTTGGAGGTGATCTCCGAGCTCGGGCAGGCGGTGGTCGAGGTCGTCGGCGAGAAACGCTCGACCTGGCGGCGATGGAACCTGCACTCCGAGGCGAGCCGGCAGTCGATGGCATGGAGGTTCGCGACAGTGAGCGACCGGGAGGCGATCGTGGAGATGATCGCCGATGCCGCCGAGCAGGCCTCGCTGCGGCTGACGCCGCCCGAGCTCGCCACCAGCCCGGCCGCGTTCCGCCGCCCAGACGGCAGCAGCGTGTTCCGGCCCCGCCACTCGACCGTGTTCTCCTCCACGGTGCTGCTGGAGGCCGAAGACCGTCTCCTGGAACGCTCCCGCACCCTGACCGGCCCGGTGGTCGAGGTCGAGACGGTCGAGAAGATCACCGCGAAGCCCGACCGGGAAGGGCGCCTGCTCGGTGACGACCAGGCCGAAGCGCTCACCCAGATCGCGGTCTCCGGGAGGGTTCTCGACGTGCTGGTCGGCCCGGCAGGAGCCGGGAAGACCACCGCCATGTCGGCGTTGCGTCGGACATGGGAGAAGCAGCACGGGAACGGGTCCGTGGTCGGGCTGGCACCGTCGGCGGTGGCGGCGCAGGTCCTCGGCGAGGATCTCGGGATCGCGACCGAGAACACGGCGAAATGGTGGCAGAACCATCTCCTCCACGGGGAGACGTTCCAGGCCGGGCAGCTCGTCATCATCGACGAGGCTTCCCTGGCCGGCACCCTGTCGCTGGATCGCATCACCGGCCTCGCGGCCGAGGCGGGCGCGAAGGTGCTGCTGGTCGGCGACTACGGGCAGCTCCAATCCGTCGATGCGGGTGGGAGCTTCGGGATGCTCGTGGCCGACCGCGACGACGCCCCCGAGCTCGTGGACGTGCACCGCTTCGTCCACGAATGGGAGAAGACCGCCTCCCTCGATCTGCGCCACGGCCGCACCCGCGTGATCGACACGTACCTCGCTCACGACCGCGTCAGCGACGGTGATGCCGAGGACATGATCGACGCCGCCTACACCGCCTGGCGTGCCGACCGCGACGCCGGACGGGCCTCGGTGCTGATCGCCGAGACCCGCGAGGACGTGACCGCACTAAACGCCAGAGCCCGCGCCGATCTCATCCTCACCGGGAAGATCAAGCCCGGCCGCGAAGTCGCGCTAGCCGAGGGCACGTCCGCCGGGGTCGGGGACACGATCATCACCCGCCGCAACGACCGGCGCCTGCGCACCGGCACCGGCCGTGGCTGGGTGCGCAACGGCGAACGGTGGCAGATCACCGACGTGCGCGATGACGGGTCGATCACGATCCGCAAGCCCGGCCACCGTTTCGGGTCGATCGTGCTGCCCTCCGACTACGTGGCAGAGCACGTCGATCTGGGATACGCAGTCACTGCGCACCGGGCCCAGGGCGTCACGGTCGATACCGCGCATGTGCTGGTCGAGCCGTCCTCGACCCGTGAGAACTTCTATGTCGCGATGACTCGCGGTCGGCTGGCGAATCTGGCCTACGTGATCCCGGACCGCCTCGACCCCAACCACCCTGAACCGCATCCGGCGGACAATCCCGATGCGAGCTCGCGCACCGTGCTCTACGGGGTGGTGCAGCACTCGGGGGCCGAGGTCTCCGCGCACGAGACGATCACCGCCGAGCAGGACCAGTGGGGCTCGATCGCGCAGCTCGCCGCCGAGTACGAGACCATCGCCGCAGCCGCCCAGCACGACCGCTGGGCCGCCCTCCTACACGGCTCGGGCCTGACCGAGGAGCAGGCCGACGCCGCGATCGGGTCGGTCGCGTTCGGAGCGCTAACTGCCGAGCTGCGACGCGCCGAGGCCAACCACCACGACGTTGACGCGCTGTTCCCGCGCCTGGTGGCCGCTCGCGGGTTCGATGACGCCGAGGACATCGCCAAGGTCATGCACTACCGCCTCGCCCGCGCCACCGCCCAGCCGGCCGGGTCGGGGCGCACGAGGAAGACTCCGCGGCTGATCGCCGGCCTCATCCCACACGTGCAAGGCTCGATCGCCGCAAACATGCGGCAGGCGCTGACCGAGCGACGAGAGCTGATCGAGACCCGCGCCGACGCGATCCTCGACACTGCCCGCCAGACTGGCGAGCCCTGGACCCAGCCGCTCGGCACCCCTCCCGCCGGCAGGCGCGAGCAGGCACGCTGGCGACGCGACGCCCGAACCATCGCCGCCTACCGCGACCGCTACCAGATCAGCGACGACACCCCACTCGGCCCGGCCCCGCAAACCGGCCCGCAGAAGATCGACCACGCCCGAGCCAACGCAGCGCTACGCGTGCTCACGGTAGAAGCGAATCAAACCTTGGCTCAGGAAATGCGTGTAGGGCTCCTGGGCTCCAACATCACCTTTGGACGCTGATCCTCGGCAGAAGACACTACTTCGCGGCCGACATCTGGACGAAGTCAGGATATGAGCAAAGGGGGCGGCCATCGCCTACAAACAGTGATTGATGACAGCGCGATCCAGGCTAGAAAGACTTAGTGCGAAATAGCCTGCCCTCAGCCCCATCGTCATGCAATGTACATACCACTTCGCTCGTCTCAATAGCATCAGGCGACGAGGAAATCGCCTCCGGAAGATCAGAATCAAGAGTTGTGATAACAGGCTGCAATCCTAAGTCCGCATACTGACGCAAGACCGAGATTAGGCGCCTCTTTGCGCGTGGTTCGAGACTCTCGAACACGCCGTCATGGAAGGAAAACCTAGGAAACTGCTGCCCCAGATAAGTGCGCAAAACCGCCAAATCAAACGCGATGCACAACAACTTTTTAAACGTGAATCCTCTACCAGCACTTGTTTCAGAGCCCGTCGAATCTACGATCTCAGCCGAAAACTCAAGACTACCGGTGGATGCCACGGTTACCGAAAGTAGGGCGTGCTCATCGAGAACGTCATGCACGATCTCATCAAAGTACTGTTGGATCTCACGATAGCGATTGCCTGCCGTCTCAGACTGGACTAAGACATCTTGCTCGATAGCAGTTTGAAGGTGATTTCTACGTTCCTGAACCTGTCGCTTTTCCTGCCGCAAGTGCACGATCTGAGACAGTGCCTCACGCTGCCGGTCCAGTGAAGCAATATCTGCCCGAATGCTGATGACCTGGTTCGAGACTTCCTTGTACTTCTCAATAGTGTCTGAACCATCAAGGAACTCAAAGAGTCTTGCACGCTCACGTTGCAAGGACTCAAGTTCAGGCGTCAGAGCCTGCAATCTCTCTTCAGTTTCGGTGCGCTGCTCAAGGAGGTAGTCACGACGCTCCTGGGAGATGGCTCGATTGAACTCAATAAGTTGTTCAAAATCCTTTTTTAGTTGGTCTGGGAAGGCCACGCCGGCTTCAGCAAAGAGCTTCTCGGTCTGGCTCGGGCTAAAAAGGATCGCGTCTTCGTTGAGAGAATCGTTTAGTCTGTTCAGCAGCTGCGAGAGCCTATACGCTTCCTCGTTTCCCGCGGCGATCTTCTCTTCAATGTCTTCAACCAAGTCCTCAGTGGCCTCGGCATCTGCACGCGAGAAGTCGAAAGTGTCCAATGTTGACTGGAATTGGTCAAGTTCGCGGGTTCTTATAGCGATAATTCCGTCGAGCTTCCCGACATCGGCATTATCTGCAGTTCCAGCTTCGCGTTGATGGTGATATATCGCTTGGTCAAGCTTCTCTTCTTCATCGACCTGATCGTAGAGCTCCACGGTCAACTCTGCATTGAATCCGAGCAGGTGCGCGAGAAATGGCTTCCACTCCCTATGCTTACCTCGAAACTTGCGCAGGTGGAAGACGTCGCTATAGTCGTCTTGCTCGCGCAACACGTACCCCATTATGTCTCGATAATCGTATGGCGAAATCACTGAGAATCCGAATAAGCCGTCCAGCAACCGCTTTGCCGGAGAGATCCCTAGTCCTACGTGCGACCATTGGTCGATCTCTAATTCAGTCGCATCAGGCACGTCGACAGTGGAGGTGAGGATCGAAACGGGGCGTTTGGCATCTACCGATCGCGCAACAGTGATGTAGTTTCCGTCTCCCAACTGAAGTTCCAAGAAGAAGGTGAAGTTGGCAAAGATATCCTCGTGCTTGAACAAGAAGAAACTGGAGTGTCTACCCTTCAGTAGACAGAAATCGATCAATCGAGCGACCGTGCTCTTGCCGAGATTATGTACGGTTTTTCTCTTGCCTTGATCTCGACGGATCTCCGCGAGCACAACCGATAAGCCTTCATTGAAGGCGATTGGGCTGAAAATGTTCGGTTGATTGGAGTAGAGCCTGACTAGCCTCATGCTTTCACCCACTCAAAGGAGTCTGACTTGGGAAGGTATCGCACGAGACCCAGCAGGAACAGAAGGCTGATCGCCGGAGAGAACAGGTAGTCGACCTTTTGATTCTTGCTTTGGCAATGTTCAAGCAGTGCGTCGTAGGTCACGACTCGATATCTCGAAAGATACTTCATCATAGTTCCGGAGACGGCTATGACGGTTTGGTCGGGATGGTCATGCTTGGTTGGAAACAACATCCGCTTCGACCTCCGTATCACCGATATCACAGTTCCAATACATGTAAAAGACCATTGCTCGCGTCAGGCGGCGATTTCTGCCCAGAAGAGGATCTCTGCTAGTCAATAGATCAACTATTTGACCGAAGACCTTATCGAACGTGTGATGCTCCTCTTTGTGGGCCAAAATCTTGAGATCGAAGTCTTCCGCGCAGCTATCGTAGAGGTCACGAATCGCACTATTGCCGGGATCGGCCAAGAAGTCCTTGAACTGCGTGAGCAGGTGGCCATAGTTACCCATCAAGCGTCTTGAGGTTTTCTCAGTCATGCTGTTGAGTTCGTTCTTCGCCGCTAACGAAGTGCGCTCTTGCGGACGACTTTGCATCCCAGTTGTGTTGTCATCGATAATCTCAGCGATCGCCTCCACGACTTCCGCAAGTTCACGACTGGATACGATAAGTGGCCCGTCGAGAGGGTTTACCCCGGCCAGTTGCGCCAGCCGTGGTTCCATTCGAAACGACTCGTCTAGAGCCTCGATTCCACAAAGATGCACGCTCTCACTGGGGATGCCCGTCTCAGCTGAGACCATCTCGATGATTTTTTCATTGGCGTTCGCTGTGAGATATCGGTTCGAGTAGAGCAGGTAGTTATTGAGCTTTCCGTTCTCGTAGAGCTTCTTGGCCCTCGGAAGCTCATTGGCCAGCACCGAACTGGCGGCTCCACCGCTAAAGTCAGAGTCGCTGAAATAGCCGTACGACATAGTGTGCTTGGCCTGGATGATAGAAATCCCGTCCCACGGTCGTGCCGCACTGGGGAAGCCGTCTGCAAGCCCCTCAAACCGAGCATCCCTGCCACCATCCACGCCTGTGGCAAACCCCTGAACACCCCTGCCCAGGAGTAGTTTCGCAGCCTGGACAACGAGGGCCTCAATTTGAGCCTCTGCTAGGTCTTCGTACGGATATCCCACACCTGATGGTACCAAGCGCGCCGCCTCCGCTTTAAGGCTGACACGACGTCACAGTAGTTCCTTGTGCAGGTTGGACGCTCTCGATGTCGGTTCCTGCCGTACACGCCGGGAGATGGCTCTCTGCTGACTTGTTCCTCCAAGTCTGAGCCCGAGCCCGTCAGGATCATGAGGCGCACTACAGGCGCGGCCCCTCCTGCGACGCCGTGTTCTGCGGCGGGGTATCGAGCTGCCGGCCAGGTGCCTGGCGGTTCAGCAGCCGGCCCGGATCATGCAGCGAGTCCAGCAGGGCGGTCACGTCCGCGGTATCGGTGATGATCTCGGCGCGTCCGCGATTGATGAGCTCATGCGGACCCGCACTCGCCGCCGACGTGACCGGGCCAGGGACCGCGCCGACGGCGCGGCTGTGCCGGTGCGCTTCTGTCGCCACCAGCAGCGATCCCGACCGGAAGCCCGCCTCCGGGATCACCGTCGCGCCCGACAGCGCACCCAGCAGACGGGCGCGGGCCATGAACCGCCACCGGGTCGGCGTCGCCCCCGGAGGAGCCTCGCTGGCCAGCACCCCCAGATCACCGATCCGGGCCAGCAGATCAGAGTTGCCGCGCGGATAAGGGGCTCATCGTAATTGAGAGTGTAGAACCGGTCTGAAGCCACCGGACTCGAGCAGACACCTCGCGATGTAATGCGTGAGGTTGCGGAATCCCAGCGCGGACCCGCGTAGATGCTCGAGTCTGCCGTTGATCGCTTCAGTGGGACCGTTCGACGTTCCCGGTCGGGTGAAGAACGCGAGCACATCAGCAGCTCGACGCTTCAACGTTCGTCCTAACCGTTTGAGCTCGACAAGTTCGGATGGCAGATTCGTTGTCAGGGCGTCGATGACCGTTTGCAAGAGTCTCTTGCCCTCTTTGCGGTCCGCGGTTCGGTAGGCGCTGACAATGTCTTGGTAGACGGCCCAGGTGACTTCGACTTCGGTGAAGTTCGGGTCAGCGAAGAGGTTCGCGATTCTTTCCTGCTGCTTGGTCGTGAGTAAGCTGCTGCCCGTGTGCAGAGTTCTTCTTGCCCGGTACAACGGGTCCTTTGCTCGTCCGCGATGGCCGGTTGTCTCTTGCTGAACTCGGCGACGTACCTCGTCGAGGGCATCACCGGCGAGTTTGACGACGTGGAAGGGGTCCATGACTTCGACAGCGTCGGGCAGCTCCTCAGCTGAGGCTGTTTTGAAGCCGGAGAATCCGTCCATCGCGACGACGTCGATGCCCTCACGCCAGTCTTTCGGTCGGTCTTTCAACCATTGTTTGAACACCTGCTTCGAACGGCCAGCCACCATGTCGAGCAGACGTGCCGAGCCTGTTCCCTCGCTGATCGGGGTGAGGTCGATGATGACGGTGACGTACTTGTCGCCACGCCGGGTATGCCGCCATACATGCTCGTCGACACCAATGACGCTGACCCCGTCGAAACGAGTCGGGTCGTTGATCAACAACCGCTGACCTTCAGCGAGGACGGCGGAGTTCGCGGTGTGCCAGGACACTGCGAGTTTCGCAGCGATGACGGACACGGTGTCGTGATCGATGACGAGGGCACGCAACGCCCAGTCGAGGCCGGTTCGCGAGATCTTCGCTCGTGGTGGTGCCGCGGCTGTGGCGTCTTGACGCCAGACGCGGCCACACTCGACGCATTTGTAACGGCGGAGGCGAAGATGAAGCGTGGTTGGTCGGTAGCCGAAAGGTTCGTGGGCCAGACGGCGGACGACGGTATCGCGAACGATCCCGTGGCCACCGCACCGACGGCACCAGTCATCAGCAGTGTTGGGCCGGCATTCCAGAATCGCCTTGTGCCCGGTGATGTTTTGGCCGGTGCAGGTCAGATCGAGGGTGTCGAGTCGGCAGAATGTCGTGAGGTCAGGGGTCGAGAAAGTAGGCTTGGCCACGTCGAGGTCTTTCGGATGGATTGTGTGAGAACTTCCATCATCGGAAGACCTCGACGTCTATCCGCGCAGCGACTCGCCGTGTCCTGGAATCACCGATCTACACTCTCAATTACGAAGAGCC